>NZ_LHVN01000003.1:0-390212 GCF_001269815.1 Pseudomonas sp. P1.31
TACACGGGATCACCTGTAGGAGCTGCCGCAGGCTGCGATCTTTTGATCTTGCTCTTACAGAAAATCCCTATAGGCAAACAACGCCGGCGCGCCGCCAGTGTGCAAAAAGATGATCGGGCCTTCATCAAAGCGCTGACGACCAATCCCATCCAGCAACCCCGCCATCGCCTTGCCGGTATAAACCGGATCCAGCAACACCGCCTCCTGACTCGCCAGCAACTTCACCGCCGCCAACGTCCCGGCATTCGGCTCGCCATAGCGCGGGCCGAAGTATTCGTCCCACAACTCGACCTTGAAATCCGCCGGCAGTTCGACGCCGAGCAGCGCCGCCGTACGCTCAGCCAGCCCTTGCACCTTCGGCCGCTGATCTTCTTCACTGCGCGAAACCGTCACGCCGATCACCGGCAACTGTGGCAACACTTCGCTCAACGCCAAGGCCAGACCACTGTGCGTGCCGGCGCTGCCCGAGGCCAACACCACGGCGGCGAAATTCAGGCCGGTGTCTTTGATTTGCTCGGCCAGCTCCAGGCCGGCGCGCACATAACCCAGCGCACCGAGCGCATTCGAACCGCCAATCGGCACCAGATACGGCTTCTTACCGTTGCTGCGCAAACGCACCGCGAGGGCGGCGAGTTGTTCATCAGCGTTGTCGAGGTTGTCGACCAGTTCGACCTTGGCGTCGAACAGATCCAGCAGCAGTCGGTTGCCGTTGCCGGTGTAGTTGCTGTCGTCGGTGCCCAGCGGATTTTCCAGCAATGCCACACAACCGAGACCGAGTTTGGCGGCCAGCGCGGCGGTCTGCCGAACGTGGTTCGATTGCAGCGCGCCGGCGGTGATCAGCGTGTCGGCGCCTTGCGCCAAGGCATCAGCGGCGAGGTATTCGAGTTTGCGCAGTTTGTTGCCGCCCATGGCCAGCGGCGTCAGGTCATCGCGCTTGATGTACACCTCGCGACCGAGCCATGCGGACAGGCGTTCGAGTTTTTCCAGCGGCGTCGGATGGCCGAGCAGGTCGAGGCGGTTAAAGCGTTCCAGCTGATTCTTGATCATGAGTCCGTACTGGCGGAGAAAGATGAAAGGACTATAGGCACGGGTTTTTGCAGGGGCAACCGCGAATCGCTTATAGCCAAATGAACTGAGCCCAGCACTATCGGTTCTTAATTCGCCCTCGTGAGCATGCCGTAAAGTAGTCGCCGTTGACGCGGCCAGACAGTCCGGCCGCCCGTGAGGAGTCTTTACCGTGAGCGAGCGTTCCAGCCATTGGCAATTGCAGACCATCGTCAGTCAACTGCGCAGCGCGCGGGATCAGTGGCGGGCACAGAACGGCCGGGCGTCCGGCGAGCAGGGTGGTCGCGAGTTGCCGTCGCGGGCGGCGATGGCGGAGATTCTCGAAGCGCTGTGCGGCGCGTTGTTCCCGATGCGTCTGGGGCCGGTGGATCTGCGCGAAGAGAGTGAGGATTTCTACGTCGGTCACACCCTTGATGTCGCCCTGAATGCCTTATTGGCGCAGACGCGCCTGGAGCTGCGTTATGTCGCTCGCCACAGTGCGCAGGCCGACACCGAAGTCGAGGCCCGTGCGATTGAGATTATTCAGGACTTTGCCCTGGCCTTGCCGGGCTTGCGCACACTGCTCGATACCGATGTGCTCGCGGCCTACCACGGTGATCCGGCGGCGCGCAGCGTTGATGAGGTGTTGCTGTGCTATCCGGGGATTCTGGCGGTGATTCACCATCGTCTGGCGCACCATTTGTATCGCGCGGGGCTGCCATTGCTGGCGCGGATCAGCGCGGAAATCGCCCATTCGGCGACCGGGATTGATATCCACCCGGGCGCGCAGATTGGCCGTAGCTTCTTTATCGATCATGGGACGGGCGTGGTGATCGGCGAGACCGCGATCATTGGCGAGCGTGTGCGGATTTATCAGGCGGTAACGTTGGGGGCGAAGCGCTTCCCGGCGGACGAAGACGGCCAGTTGCAGAAGGGTCATCCGCGTCATCCGATCGTGGAAGATGATGTGGTGATTTACGCCGGGGCGACGATTCTCGGACGCATCACTATCGGTAAGGGGTCGACCATTGGCGGCAATGTGTGGCTGACGCGCAGTGTGCCGGCGGGGTGCAATCTGACCCAGGCCAACTTGCAGCACGATGACGGCACGCAGAAGTAGGCCAAGCAGCAAATCCCATGTAGGAGCTGCCGCAGGCTGCGATCTTTTGATCTACAAAAATCACATCAAAAGATCGCAGCCTTCGGCAGCTCCTACAGGTTTGTGCATGAGTCCTGTTGTCGTTGAACGAATCCCCTCAAACCCGCGTCATACCCATCCTTGAGCTAGCGTAGGAAAACTACCGCCTAGCCGTACGATTAGTCCTTACCCCCCCATCCATGTTTAACTTGAACGTTCATTCAAGTTAAACCGGTGGTTCGCTGCCCGCTCACAACAGGAGGCTTGCCTTTGCTGAGTCCGATCATTTCAGCCACGTTTAAACCCCTCGAGGTGCACGTTTCATGAGTGCATCGTCTACCCCCGCCAGCGGTCTGGTACGCATGAATCCGCCGGTGTTCTACTTCGCCGCGACGGTCATTCTGCTGTTTGGTCTCGTTGTCATTGCCATGCCTGAACAGGCCGGCGCCTGGCTGCTGGAAGCGCAAAACTGGGCGGCCAACACGGTCGGCTGGTACTACATGCTTGCGATGACGCTGTATCTGGTCTTCGTGGTGGTCACCGCCTTATCCGGCTACGGCAAGATAAAACTCGGTGCCGACCACGACGAGCCCGAATTCAGTTACCTGTCCTGGGCCGGTATGCTGTTCGCCGCCGGGATCAGCATCACGCTGTTTTTCTTCTGCGTCTCTGAGCCGCTGACCCACATGCTCCAGCCGCCGCAAGGCGAGGCCGGCACGGCGGATGCGGCGCGCCAAGCCATGCAGATTCTGTTTTTGCACTGGGGCCTGCATGGCTGGGGCGTGTTCGCCTTCGTCGGCATGGCGCTGGCCTACTTCGCTTACCGCCACAACCTGCCGCTGGCGCTGCGCTCGGCGCTGTATCCGCTGATCGGCAAACGCATCAACGGCCCGATCGGTTACGCGGTCGATGGCTTCGGCATCATCGCCACGGTGTTCGGCCTCGGTGCCGACATGGGTTTCGGTGTGCTGCACCTCAACTCCGGTCTCGACTACCTGTTCGGTATCGCGCACACCCAGTGGATTCAGGTCGGCCTGATCACGCTGATGATGGGCGCGGCGATCATTGTTGCGGTCTCCGGCGTCGATAAAGGCGTGCGGGTGATGTCCGACATCAACATGCTGCTGGCCTGTGCACTGCTGCTGTTTGTGTTGTTCGCCGGGCCTACCCAGCACTTGCTGAACACCTTGATCCAGAATATCGGCGACTACCTCGGCGCCTTGCCGATGAAGAGTTTCGACCTCTACGCCTACGACAAACCGAGCGACTGGCTCGGCGGTTGGACGGTGTTCTACTGGGCCTGGTGGATTGCATGGTCGCCGTTCGTGGGACTGTTCATCGCACGGATTTCCCGTGGCCGCACCATCCGTGAATTCGTTTTCGGCGTGCTGTTGATTCCGCTCGGTTTCACCCTCGCGTGGATGTCGATCTTCGGCAACAGCGCCATCGATCAGGTGCTCAACCACGGCATGAGTGCGCTGGGCATGTCGGCCCTCGACAACCCGTCGATGAGTATTTACCTGCTGCTGGAAACCTATCCATGGAGCAAAACCGTCATCGCCGTGACGGTGTTTATCAGCTTCGTGTTCTTCGTCACCTCTGCCGATTCCGGCACCGTGGTGCTCTCGACTTTGTCGGCCAAGGGCGGTAGCCCGGACGAAGACGGGCCGAAATGGCTGCGAGTGTTCTGGGGCGCGATGACTGCACTGATCACCAGTGCGCTGCTGTTCTCCGGCAGCATCGATGCGCTGAAGTCAGCGGTGGTACTGACCTCGTTGCCGTTCTCGCTGATTCTGTTGTTGATGATGTGGGGCCTGCACAAGGCGTTCTATCTCGAGTCGCAGAAGCAGATCGCGCAGTTGCATTCGCTGGCACCGGTCTCCGGTTCGCGGCGCGGCACGGGCGGCTGGCGACAGCGTCTGAGTCAGGCCGTGCACTTCCCGTCACGCGACGAGGTGTACCGCTTCATGGACACCACGGTGCGCCCGGCGATTGAAGAAGTGACGGCGGTGTTCGTCGAGAAAGGCCTGAACGTGGTCACCCAGCCGGATCCGGCGAATGACAGCGTCAGCCTCGAAATCGGCCATGGCGATGCGCATCCATTCATCTATCAGGTGCAGATGCGCGGCTACTTCACGCCGTCCTTCGCGCGTGGCGGGATGGGCTCGAAGCAGCTCAACAATCGCCGCTATTACCGCGCCGAAGTGCATTTGAGCGAGGGCAGTCAGGACTACGATCTGGTCGGCTACACCAAAGAACAGATCATCAACGACATCCTCGATCAGTACGAACGGCATATGCAGTTTTTGCATCTGGTGCGTTGATTGGCAGCTGGGCGCCGGGACGTTTTACGACTCGGCGCTCAGCACCATGAACAACACCATCGCCGCCATCGGCACGCCAAATACCGCACTGCCAATCGCTATTTCCGAACCCAGCGGTTGCTTCGCATGCACCACACCCACCGCGCCGTTAATCACCGTCAACGCTAGCCACAGAGCGGCGAAGCTGTAGGCCATGGTTTGACGGCTGAAGCCGATGCGCTCGCCGATGTAGAGCATCAGGGCGAGCAGAACCAGGCCGAAGAAAATGATGATGGCGGTGTGCATGGCGGGTTCTGCCTGGTGGATGTGCATTGCCTGATAGGCCGCTTTCGCGAGCAGGCTCGCTCCTACAGTGGAGTGTGGTTGGACATGAATTTTATGTACAACACAACCCCTGTAGGAGTGAGCCTGCTCGCGATAGGGTCACCTCGGTGTCCTTTAGAGCATAGACAATCCGGCCCACACCACTAAAACACCGGTGCTCTCCATCGGGACACATTTCGCGACTCATCCAAATGTGCACGGCTCACGAGGTGTGGTGTTCGCTGGCTCGCGCCTGCCGTTGAACTGGCCCTTAACCGAGCGTCCGTTCCGTGCGCTAATATTTATCTTGGTGTGTATTGTGTGTATTACAGGCGCTAGCGTCCCCTAGAGTAAACAGCTCTAGCGGTCGAACAGGGCAAAGGAAATGCGCAGTCGGGAAATGATCAGGATGATCGAGGACGATGGTTGGTATCTGGTGGCGGTGAAAGGCAGTCACCACCAGTACAAGCATGCGTTCAAGCAGGGAAGGGTGACGATCAAGCACCCCGACTCCGATCTGCCCAAGGGCACGATCAACAGCATTTTGAAACAGGCGGACCTGAAATGAGGCCCGTTATTGGAAACGAAGGCCGTTTTAAGGGCCTGTCAGAGGAAGGACTCACTCACATGAAATTCCCGGTCGTTCTGCACAAGGATGCCGACTCAGACTACGGCGTGATCATCCCGGATGTACCGGGCTGCTTCTCTGCGGGCAGTACGGTCGCCGAGGCGTTTGAGAATACTCAGGAAGCTTTGGCGCTTCATTATGAAGGCTTGGTCGCCGACGGCGCGCCGTTGCCGCAAGTGCGGGAGATTGATGCTCATCTCGATAACCCGGATTACGCGGGAGGGATCTGGGGTATGGTCGATTTTGATATCACCCCGTATTTCGGCAAGTCAGTGCGGTTTAATGCCACGCTGCCTGAACAGCTGCTTGAGCGTATTGACCAGACTGTGCGGCGTGACCAGCGCTATCGCTCCCGCTCCGGTTTCCTCGCGGCAGCCGCCTTGCGCGAACTCTCGATGTAAAGATGACCCTGTAGGAGCTGCCGCAGGCTGCGATCTTTTGACTTGTTTTTAAAGATCAAAAGATCGCAGCCTGCGGCAGCTCCTACTGAGATGTCCGTTTCAGGTGCTTTCCCGTTCGATGACTTGGCACTGCAGCAGATTCAGCCGCTGCACTTCATCGCTCGTCAATACACCAAGACTTTCCAGCACGCGTGTCGCCGCCAGCACACCGATCTCCAGCGCCGGCGGTTTGATCGTGCTCAGGCTCGGCAGCAGCATCTCGGCGAACGGGTAATCACCGAAGCCGAGAACGGCGCAGTCTTCAGGGATTTTAATGCCCGCGCGTTGCCCGGCGAGGAGGCCGCCGGCGGCGAGGTTGTCGTTGGCGAAGATGATCGCGTCGGGGCGCGGTGAGGCGTTCATCAGGGCGTCCATCGCCTGTTTGCCGGCCTCGAAGGGCGTGCGATCAGCGTCGGGGGCAAAGACCCACGGCTCCACGCCTGCCTCTCGCAAGGTCGCCGCGTAACCGTCGCGGCGTTCCAGGGCGCTGAAGTCACCCGCAGCGCTGTTCTGCACGAACGCAATGCGTCGATAGCCTTTTTCCAGCAGATAATTCGCCGCCGTCACGCCTACGTCGAAATGCGAAAAACCGATCTGCATCGGCTCACGTTCCGGCTGGTAATCCCAGGTTTCGATCACCGGAATATCCGCCTCGGCGATCATCTTTTCTGTGCCCGCGCTGTGAAAGTGACTGGTCAGCACCAGTGCCGCCGGCGACCAGCCGAGAAACGCGCGCACCGCATTTTCTTCCTGCTCGGTGCTGAAGTAACTCGACGCGAGCAACAGCTGATAACCATAGCGGCTCAGCGTATCGCTGAAGCCCTGAATGGTGTTGGCGAAGATCGGCCCGGAAATGTTCGGAATGACCATGCCGACGATTTTCCCCCGCGCCGAGGCCAGCCCGCCGGCTACCAGATTCGGTACATAACCCAAATCAGCCACCACTGCCGCGATCCGCTCGCGGCGTTCAGGCGACACCTGTTCGGGCTGATTGAAGTAGCGCGACACGGTGATCGCCGAAACCCCGGCCTCGCGCGCCACCGCATTCAGGGTCACACGTCCGGCGCCACGGCGTTTGCGCGGCTTTTCTTCGCTCATGGTCCGATCCTTGTTAAAAACCAAATCGCATATAAAACTAATTTTTCAGTATTGGACGGTCTATGTGATGATGGCCAATATTGGCGATGTTAGCGCTAACAAAGCGCGTTGTCTGCTACTCGCTCGAGCGAATGCCCAAGACACCGATTCAGGCGCTGTCGTCGCAGAACGGCAGCGGATCAGGGCCAATTTCGAGCGGGCAGAACATGCACAACATTCCTGGGGCGACACACAAACTGGCGCAGTCGATTCGCGCCGCTGGCTGGTTACTGGCGGGGCTGGCGGCGCTGCCGTTGCCCAATGCATTCGCTGCTGACAGCAGCGATCAGGAGCCGACGCTGAAGTCGGTCACTGTCACCGCGACCCGCCGCGAAGAGTCGCTGCAAAAAGTGCCGGTTGCGGTCTCGGTGATCGACGGCGAGCAGCTCGAGCGCGATAACCGCAACGGCGTGGCAAGCATCGTCCAGCAAGTGCCGTCGCTGAATTTCCGCACCGGCGCATCGAACAAAGACACCTCGTTGTTCGTGCGCGGCGTTGGCACAATTTCCACTTCTCCAGGCGTTGAGCCGACCGTAGCCACGGTGATCGATGGCGTGGTGTATGCGCGTCCGGGACAGGCGACCCTGGACCTGCTGGATCTGGAGCGCGTCGAAGTTTTGCGCGGCCCGCAAGGCACCTTGTTCGGCAAGAACGCCTCGGCTGGCGTGCTCAACATCACCAGCAAGGCACCCACCGCCGAGACCCACGGCTACATCGATCAGTCGTATTACAGCGGCAACGAGAGCCGCACCCGTTTCGGCCTCGGCGGCAGCCTGATTCCTGAGACGTTGAAGGGCTCGATCAGCACGCTGTTCGGCACCTACGACGGCAACGTCGACAACGAGCACAACGGTCAGGAGGTCAACGGCTACAACCATCGTGGCGTGCGCGGCAAACTCGAATTCACTCCGAATGACGACGTCACTTTCACCCTGATCGCCGACTACATGCAGTCCCACGACGACGGCCCCAATGGCGTGGTCAGCAAGTCACTGACCCCGGCCTTCGCCAATGCGCTGAGCCCGGCGTACGCCTCCAGCCACAACCGCGACATCAATACCGACACCCGCACTCACGTCGAGGACATCAACAAAGGTTTGTCCGGCCAGCTCGACTGGCAACTGGGCGATTACACGCTGACGTCGATCACCGCGTGGCGCGGCTGGGACAACACCCAATATCAGGACGGCGACCGTCTCGGCACGGTGGCCGCAGCGTTTCCCGGCACCGCAGACAAGGGTGATCTGGCCTTCGATCAATACTCGCAAGAGCTGCGCCTGGCCTCACCGAAAGGCGAATTCCTCGAATACGTCGGCGGTCTGTTCTACATGCACGGCAAGGACGAAGAAACCTATCAGCGCACCCTGACGACCACCACGCGCACCGACCGTGGCGTCGCCGATTACAGCACCACCAGCGACAGTTACGCCGTGTTTGGCGAGAGCACGCTGAACTTCACTTCGGACTTTCGCGGCATCGCCGGCCTGCGCTACACCCACGATGATCTCGAATACGATCACCGCCGCGTGTCGACGTCGGCCACCACCGTCAGCGGTATCCAACCGGCGACCAGCAGCTCAGGTTCCGTCGATGAAGACGGCTGGTCCGGTCGCCTCGGAGTGCAGTACGACTTGAGCGATGCCGTCACCACGTACCTGACCTACTCGCGCGGCTACAAAGGCCCGGCCTACAACGTGTTCTTCAACATGCAGCCGCGCGATACCGAAGCGCTGAAACCGGAAACCTCCAACACTTGGGAGGCGGGCATCAAAGCCACGTCGTGGAACAACCGCCTGACCACCAACCTTGCGGTGTTCCACAGCGAGTACGACAACTATCAGGCGAACTTCTTCGACACCGTCGCCGGGCAAGTGGTGACGCGTCTGATCAACGCCGGCAGCGTCAGCACCGAAGGCGTCGAACTCGATTACGCACTGCAAGCGACCCAGCAATTGAAACTGTCCGGCGCACTGGCCTACACCCGTGCACGCATCGACGAATTCGCCTGCCCGGCGGGCGCGGCGGCGTCCTGCAACGTCAACGGCAAACCGCTGCCGTTCAGCCCGGACTGGAAAAGCTACGTGCGCGCCGATTACACGATTCCGTTGGATAACGGTCTGGATATCGAACTCGGCACCGACTACAGCTGGCAGAGCGAAGTGCAGTACGACATCAGCCAGAACGTCGACACCAAACAGGGCGCCTACGGTATCTGGAACGCCAGCGTCGCACTCGCCGATTACAGCAATGGCTGGCGTGTTGCGCTGCTCGGCAAAAACCTCACTGACAAGTCTTACTCGCCGGTGCTCGCCAGCGGTGGCAACTACATCTACCGCGCCGTGCCACGCGACGACGAACGCTACTTCGGCGTGCAACTGCGCAAGGATTTCTGAGATGAGCAGACAGTTGAAACTCGGCGCATTTCTCATGGCCACCGGGCACCACGTCGCAGCGTGGCGGCATCCTGAAGTGCCGGCGAATGCAGGTCTGGATTTCGCCCATTACAAACGGCTGGCGCAGATTGCCGAGGCGGCGAAATTCGATGCATTGTTTGTCGCTGACAGCGTCGCCGCGCCGACCCAGGACATCGCCAGTCGCATGGCGCGCTCTGATCACTTTGAGCCGTTGACATTGCTCTCGGCGCTGAGTGCGGTGACCGAGCACATCGGTCTGATCGCCACGGCGACCACCAGTTACAACGAGCCGTATCACGTGGCGCGCAAGTTCGCTTCGCTTGATCACTTATCAGGCGGACGAGCGGGGTGGAATCTGGTGACTTCGGACAATGCTGCCGAGGCGCTGAATTTTGGTCGTGATGAGCATATCGGTCATGCCGAACGCTACGACCGTGCGCGGGAATTTCATCAGGTGGTCACCGGGCTGTGGGACAGTTGGGAGGACGATGCGTTTGTGCGCGACAAGGCTAGCGGGGCGTATTACGACCCTGCGAAGTTGCATGTGCTGGATCATGTGGGTGAGCACTTTCGGGTCAAAGGGCCGCTGAATGTTGCACGCTCGCCGCAGGGGCAACCGGTGATCGTGCAGGCCGGCTCTTCCGAGACTGGGCGTGAATTGGCGGCGCAGACGGCTGAGGTGGTGTTTACCGCGCAGACATCCTTAGTCAATGCACAGGCGTTCTACGCCGACCTCAAAGGGCGTCTGCCCAAGTACGGTCGCAGCGCCGATTCGCTGAAAATCATGCCCGGGGTTTTTGTCGTGGTCGGCCGCACCGAAGCCGAAGCGCAGGAAAAATGTGAAACGTTTCAGCAATTAGTCGAACCCGAGGTTGGCGTCGCCTTGCTTGGGCGTATGCTGGGCAACTTCGATTTATCGAAGTATCCGCTGGACGGCCCGTTGCCCGAATTGCCGCTGACGGAAAGCGGCCAGCAGAGCCGGCAGAAATTGCTGACGGAATTGGCGGGGCGGGACAGCCTGAGCCTTGCTGAACTCGGTCGCAAGATTGCTGGCGGGCGAGGGCATTACAGCCTGGTCGGTACGCCTGAGCAGATTGCTGATCGTTTGCAGGAATGGTTCGAACAAGGCGCGGCGGACGGCTTCAACGTGCTAGTGCCGCACCTGCCGGGCGGGCTCGAAGACTTCGCCAACGGCGTGGTGCCGGAACTGCAACGGCGTGGGTTGTTCAGAACGGAGTACGAGGGCCGGACATTGCGCCAGAACCTTGGCCTGGCCCGGCCTGTAAACCGTTTCGCATGATTGGTAGAGCTTTTGTGGTGAGGGGATTTATCCCCGATGGGTGGCGGAGCCGCCCCAAGACCTGAAGCTTCGGTCAACCTGATGTACCGAGTGCGCTGGTTTTACGACTGCTTCGCAGCCGATCGGGGATAAATCCCCTCGCCACAAAGGTGTTCGGTTTCAGATGACTAAAAGACAGACAAGAGAGGATTCGATGACTTACACCGCTGCCGAAAATCGCTATGACTCCATCCCTTACCGCCGCGTCGGGCGCAGCGGTCTGGTGCTGCCGGCGCTGTCGCTGGGCCTGTGGCACAACTTTGGCGACAGCACGCCGATCGACACCCAGCGCGCCTTGCTGCGCACCGCGTTCGATCTGGGCATCAATCACTTCGACCTGGCCAACAACTATGGCCCGCCGTACGGCAGCGCCGAGACCAATTTCGGTCGTCTGTTGCGCGAAGACTTCAAGCAGTACCGCGACGAACTGATCATCTCCAGCAAGGCCGGTTGGGACATGTGGCCCGGCCCTTACGGTCAGGGCGGTGGCTCGCGCAAATACGTGCTGGCCAGCCTCGACCAGAGCCTGCAACGCCTCGGTCTCGACTATGTGGATATCTTCTATTCGCACCGCTTCGACCCGGACACCCCGCTGGAAGAAACCGCCAGCGCCCTCGCCACCGCTGTGCAGCAAGGCAAGGCGTTGTACATCGGGATCTCGTCGTATTCGGGCGTGAAAACCCGTGAGATCGCTGCGCTGCTCAAAGAGTGGAAAGTTCCGCTGCTGATCCATCAGCCGGCGTACAACCTGCTCAATCGCTGGGTGGAAAAGGATCTGCTCGATACCACCGATGAACTCGGTACTGGCGTGATCGCGTTCACCCCGTTGGCGCAAGGTCTGCTCACCGACAAATACCTCAACGGCGTGCCGGCGGATGCGCGGGTCAATCGTCCGGGCGGTGGTTCGTTGCAGGCTTCGCACTTGTCCGAGGCCAACATCGCTCACGTGCGGGCGTTGAATGAGATCGCCAAGCGTCGTGGCCAGAGCCTGGCGCAATTGGCTTTGGCGTGGACGCTGCGGGATCCGCGAGTGACCTCGGCGTTGATTGGTGCGAGCCGGCCGGAGCAGATTATTGAGAACGTTGGGGCGTTGAAGAATCTGAGCTTCAGTGCTGAAGAACTGGCGGAGATTGACCGGTTTGCCCAAGAGGGCGGGATCAATCTGTGGGAGAAACCTTCGACGGCAGAGTAAGCCTCTCGAAGCTGATCGTTCCCACGCTCCGCGTGGGAATGCATCCACGGACGCTCCGCGTTCGGCTTTAGATGGGACGCAGAGCGTCCCGGGCGGCATTCCCACGCAGAGCGTGGGAACGATCAAGGTAGGAGCTGCCGCAGGCTGCGATCTTTTGATCCTAAAAAAACGGCACATCCCCCAACACCGTCGCCCGCTGCATCACCCGCCGCGCCGGCCGATAATCATCCACCGCGTAATGCTGGGTCACGCGGTTATCCCAAAACGCAATATCGTCCTGCTGCCAACGCCAGCGAATGGTGAATTCCGGCCGCGTCGCGTGGGCAAACAAAAACTTCAGAATCGCCTCGCTCTCGGTTTCCGACAGTTCATTGATCTTCGACGTGAAGCCTTCATTGACGAACAACGAGCGTCGCCCGCTGACCGGGTGCGTGCGAATCACCGGGTGTGACAGCGGTGGATTCTTGCGCCGTGCTTCTTCCCACTGCGCCAATGCTTCAGGCGTGTTGCCGTAACGCTCCAGCGGAAACGAACGAGTGAAATCGTGAGTCGCGGTCAGCCCTTCGAGCAAACTTTTCATCGGCGCTGACAGCGCTTCATACGCAGCAATCCCGCTGGCCCACAACGTGTCGCCGCCAAACTCCGGCAGCAACTTGGCGCTGAGCACCGCGCCCATCGCTGGCGTCGGCAGGAAGGTTACGTCGGTGTGCCAGATCGCGTTGTCGCGCACGTCGGTGACGGCGGTGTCGAGGATCAGCACTTCCGGTTGTTCCGGTACGTTCGGGTAGATCGGGTGAATGTGCAGGTCGCCAAAGTACGCAGCGAAACGCGCCTGTTGCGGTGGCTCGATTGGCTGGTTGCGGAAGAACAGCACTTGATACTTGAGCAGCGCCTGCTCAATGGCGTCGCGGTGTTCCAGGGACAGCGGCTGGCTGATGTCGACGCCGCTGATCTGTGCGCCGAGGGCCGAGCTTAATGGGGTGATGTTGAGGCTGCTCATGGTCTTTCTCTTCAATTGCGGTCATCACCCTATGTAGGAGCTGCCGAAGGCTGCGATTTTTTGATCTTGATCTTTTTAAAAGCAAGATCAAAAGATCGCAGCCTGCGGCAGCTCCTACAGGGGGGGATTCAAAAAGATGTTTTAGTGGGCCTGGCCGTGCCACGGCACCAGTTTGCGTTGCAGGGCGCGCAGGCCCATTTCCATGGCGAAGGCGATCAGGGCGATGACCAGAATCCCCAGCACCACGACATCGGTGACCAGGAATTGCGCGGCCGACTGCACCATGAAGCCCAGGCCACTGGTGGCAGCGATCAATTCGGCAGCGACCAGCGTCGACCAGCCAACACCCAGACCAATGCGCACGCCGGTGAGAATGTCCGGCAGAGCGCTTGGCAAAATCACATGGCGAATCAGCTGCAAACGCGTCGCACCCAACGACTGCGCCGCGCGCAATTTCGCCGGGTCAACCGTGCGCACACCAGTGGCGGTAGCAATGGCAATCGGCGCGAAAATCGCCAGATAAATCAGCAGCACTTTCGACAACTCGCCGATGCCGCACCAGATAACAATCAGCGGCAGATAAGCCAACGGTGGAATCGGGCGGTAGAACTCGATCAGCGGATCGAGCACACCACGGGCGATGCGGTTGGCGCCGATCGCAATGCCCACCGGCACAGCGGTCAAAATCGCAAAACCCAGACCCAGACCGATACGGCTCAGGCTCGCACCAAGGTGCTGCCACAACGTCGAATCCATGTAACCGGTGGTCGCCAGCAACCAACCCTTTTGCAGCACGGCGGACGGCGGCGGCAGGAACAATGGTTCGATCAGACCGGTGGCAGTCACTGCCCACCAGATCGCCACCAAAGTGAACAGCGTCAACAGGCTGATCCAGCGCGTGCTGAGGCTGCGGCGCACCGGAATCACCACGGATGCGCTGACCGGTTTTACCGCAGCCGAGGAAACGTCGTAACTGCTCATGCGCGCTCCTGCCGTTGCCCGGCGCTGCGTTGCGAGAACACTTTGCTCAGCACGTGTTCGCGGGTTTCGATAAAGCGCGGATCGGATTTGATCGCGCGGGCGGACTCGCCAGCGGCGTAACGCTGACCGAAATCCAGGTGCAGACGCTCAACGATCTGCCCCGGATTCGGCGCGAGCAGAATCAGGTCAGTGGCGAGGAACACCGCTTCTTCAATGTCATGGGTAATCAGGAAAACCGGCTTGGCGGTGCGCTGCCAGACTTGCAGCAACAGCTCCTGCATTTGTTCGCGAGTGAACGCGTCGAGGGCGCCGAAAGGTTCGTCCATCAGCAACACACGCGGGTCAGCGGCGAGGGCGCGTGCGAGGCCGACGCGTTGTTTCTGGCCACCGGAGAGTTGCCAGATACGGCGGCTTTCGAAACCGGAAAGATCAACCAGTGCGAGCATTTCACGGGCGATTTTTTCGCGTTTGTCCTTGGCGACGCCGGCCAGTTCCAGGCCGAATGCGACGTTGGCCAACACATCCTGCCAAGGCAGTAACGCGTCGTCTTGGAACACAACGCCACGTTCGGCGCTCGGGCCTTTGACCGGCACGCCGTTGAGGGTGATGCGCCCGGCGCTCGGTTCGACGAAACCGGCAATCAGGTTCAACAGCGAAGTCTTGCCACTGCCGGACGGGCCGAGGGCGACCAGCAATTGCTGAGGCCCCAGGGTCAGAGAAATATCCGCCAGCACCGGTTCGGGGCTGCCCGGGTACTGTGCGCTGATGCGCTCCAGCTGTAGCAAGGCCATCGCGGTTAACTCCCGATCAGTTGGTGATGAATTTGGCGCTGACGTACGGCGCGTAGTCCGGCAGAACGGCTTCGACCTTGCCTTGTTCCTTGAGGAACGCAGCGGTGTCGGTGATGGCTTTGGTGGTCGGCGCGCCGAGGGTGACGACCTGATCAGCTGCCAGCGGGTAGACGTTGCCTTGCAGCAGCAATGGGATGTCGCTGGCCTTGGCGCCAGAGAGTTTCACCAGTTTGTCGACGTTGGATTGATCGGCGAGCCAGGCTTTCGGGTCTTTGCGGTAGTCGGCGTAGGCGTCGAGGGTAACCTTGGCGAACGCGGTGACAATTTCCGGGTGCTTCTCGGCGAAGTCTTTGCGCACGATCCACGCATCAAAAGTCGGCGCGCCGAACTTGGCCAGTTCGCCGGAGGTGATCAGCACTTTGCCGTTTTCTTTGGCTACGCCCAGCGCCGGATCCCAAACGTAAGTGGCGTCGATGTCGCCGCGTTTCCACGCAGCAACGATGGCCGGTGGCGCGAGGTTGAGGATGGTGACTTTTGATGGATCGATGTTCCAGTGCTTCAGTGCGGCGAGCAGGCTGTAGTGACCGGTGGATACGAACGGCACAGCGATTTTCTTGCCGACCAGATCCTGCGGGGTCTTGATGCCGGAACCGTCGCGGGCGACCAGTGCTTCGGCAGCGCCGATCTGAGTGGCGATGAGGAATGTTTCGACCGGGACTTTGCGGGTGATCGCGGCGGTCAGCGGGCTTGAACCGAGGTAGCCGATCTGCACGTCGCCGGAAGCGATGGCGGCGATGATGTCGGCGCCGTTGTCGAACTTGCGCCAGGCGATATCGGCTTTGGTGGCTTTTTCGTAAGCGCCGTCAGCCTGAGCGACTTTCGCCGGGTCAACGGTGGTTTGGTAGGCGACGGTGAGGTCGGCGGCCTGAGCCAGAAAACTCGCGGCAGCCAGAGAGGCTGCGGCCAGCAGGCGAAGCGGGAAATTCAGTTTCATTGAAGAGCTCCATATCAGGCGACCGAGCGTCGGCGTGAAAGGAGACTAAATGATCTAAGAATCAGTAAATAAATAACTTTTTCGAATGAGCTTATGAGCGGAAAAATCTAAGAGCGAGGGAGCAGATCGTCCCCACGCTCTGCGTGGGAATGCAGCCGGTGACGCTCCACGTCACCTGGACGCGGAGCGTCCCTTGAGGCGTTACCACGCGGAGCGTGGGAACGATCAACAGGAAATCTCGTTCCCATGTAGGAGCTGCCGCAGGCTGCGATCTTTTTACTGCCAACGCTTAATTGCTGATCGCCAAAATACTCGCCTGATACGACCCGACAAACACATCAAAATCCCCCACCTCGTTCTGCTCCAGCTCAGCCTGCGCAGCCAGCGAAGTACGCGCCAACTCCTCAAACTTCGCCTGCTCTTCCGCTGCCAAAGGCTCGCTACGGAAGAACTCCGCGTGCGCCTGACTCTGACGCAACGAGAACTGCGCAAAGCTTTCCTTATGCTCAGCCATCGCCGCCAAAACCTGCGCGGACGGTGTCAGGGACGGATCGCTGACCTTGGCCAGTTGCGTATCCAGCGCCTTGCTGTGCGCATCGCCGCCATGGCTCTGATCCAGCAACGCCGCCAGCGGGGCGATTTGTTCCAGCAGTTCGGCAGCCCAGGTCTTCATCTCGACCGACTCACCGTCACGCTGCAACTCCAGACCCGGACGACGACCTTCCTTGACCACGCTGAGGAAGTTCGACGTGGCGTTGCCGCACGAAGTATTGGTAAGCAGCGGGCTATCGTTCAGCGCGCAGAACAACAGGAACGCGTCGAGGAAGCGCGACTCGGTCAGGTCGATGCCCATCGGCAGGAACGGGTTGATGTCCAGGCAGCGCACTTCGACGTACTGAATGCCACGGGCCACCAGCGCCTGTATCGGCCGCTCGCCGGTGTAGGTCACGCGTTTCGGGCGGATGTTGGAGTAGTACTCGTTTTCGATCTGCAGGATGTTGGTGTTGAGCTGAACCCACTCACCATCCTTGTGCGTGCCGACTTCAACGTAAGGCGCGTACGGCGTGGCCACGGCTTTGCGCAAGCTGTCGGTGTAGCTGGCCAGATCGTTGTAGCACGGCGTCAAACCGGCCTGGGCATTGCTCTGGTAACCGAGGTCGCTCATGCGCAGGCTGGTCGCGTACGGCAGATACAAGGTGTCCGGATCGAGTTGTTCGAGCTGATGCGAACGACCCCGCAGGAAACCGGCGTCCAGCGCTGGCGAGGCACCGAACAGGTACATCAGCAGCCAGCTATAACGACGGAAGTTACGGATCAGCGCGATGTAGGAAAACGACTGGAAATCGCGGTCGGTGCCGACAAACCCTTCGGTTTCACGCAGCAGCGGCCAGAGCTTTTCCGGCAGGGAGAAGTTGTAGTGAATCCCGGCAATGCACTGCATGGTCTTGCCGTAGCGCAGGGCCAGGCCCTTGCGGTAAACGTACTTGAGCTGACCGATGTTGGAGGTGCCGTAATAGGCGATCGGGATGTCTTCCTCGGCCGGCAACGGGCACGGCATCGATGGACTCCACAGGTACTCGTTGCCGAGTTTGCTGTAGGCAAAACGGTGAATCTTGTCCAGGCTCGCCAGCGTATCAGCCGGGTCAGGCAGGGCGGGCGTGATGAATTCCAGCAGCGACTCGGAGTAGTCGGTGGTGATCTGTTCGTTGGTCAGCGCGGAACCCAAGGCTTCGGGGTGCGGCGTTTGCGCCAGGCGACCTTCGCTGGTCACGCGCAGGCATTCACGTTCGATACCGTGCAGGCACTGCTCGAGCAGAGAGAGGTTAGCGCGCTCGCCGAGCAGAGCCAGGCGGCGGTTGAGAAGTTCGCTCAATTTGGATTCCTTCACGCGTCAGTCGCCCCAATATGGGGGTGGGCAGGACGGTCTACAAGGGTGAAGTTGAAACTGGCGTTATCGCCTGGTTTTCTAGCCGGTCAGCCGCACACATACCCTGTAGGAGCTGCCGAAGGCTGCGATCTTTTGATCTTGCTATTGAAAAACAAAATCAAAAGATCGCAGCCTGCGGCAGCTCCTACAGGATTCATTGCGCCGAAATTAACTCAAATTGATGGCGTCTAGCTACAGGACAGCGAACGTGCCTTGTGCTTTTGCGACCAGTTTGTCGCCCTGCATCACGTCGGCTTCAACCACCAACGTGCGCCGGCCCGGGTGGATGACCCGCGCCGTGCACATGACCTCGCCGTCGGAAACGGCGCGGATATAGTTGATCTTGCACTCGATGGTCGCGCTCTGCTGATCGAAGCCGTGAGTGCTGGAACAGGCCAGCCCCATGGCGATATCGACCAGGCTGAACAGCGCGCCACCGTGCAATTTGCCGCCGCGATTGCGAAGTTCCGGTTCCAGCACCAGGGCGACTTGCGCCACCCCGGTTTCCAGGCTGTGCAGGCGGCAGCCCAACAGCTTGAAAAACGCGCTCTCGACGAGCCCGGCCGGAATCTCCATCAGCGTTTCTTCAACTGCTTGGCGTTAGCGAACAGCGAGGCCATCGCATTGTTCACCGGCGCGGCGGTGGCGATTTCCTTGCGTGGCGCATTGTTCGAAGGCTGGCGCTGCGCCGAGCCCGGACGCGAGCCACGCGCACCGTCGATTTTCTCGCCCGGGGTGTCGCCCATGCGCATCGACAGGCCAACGCGTTTGCGCGGGATATCGACTTCCATGACCTTCACTTTCACCACGTCACCGGCCTTCACCGCTTCGCGTGGATCCTTGATGAATTTCTCCGACAGCGCCGAGATGTGCACCAGACCGTCCTGATGCACGCCGATGTCGACGAAGGCACCGAACGCGGTCACGTTGGTGACGACGCCTTCAAGGATCATCCCCAATTGCAGATCCTTGAGGTCTTCAACGCCTTCCTGGAACTCGGCTGTCTTGAACTCCGGACGCGGGTCGCGGCCGGGTTTTTCCAGCTCTTGCAGAATGTCGGTGACGGTGGGCAGACCGAAGGTCTCGTCGGTGAATTTCTTCGGATCCAGACGCTTGAGGAAGCTTGCATCGCCGATCAGCGAACGGATGTCGCGGTCGGTTTCAGCGGCAATACGCTGCACCAGCGGATAGGCTTCCGGGTGAACGGCCGAGGAATCCAGCGGGTTGTCGCCGTTCATCACGCGCAAGAAACCGGCCGCCTGTTCGAAGGTTTTTTCGCCCAGACGCGCGACTTTCTTCAGGGCTGCACGGGTTTTGAACGCGCCGTGCTCATCGCGGTGAGTCACGATGTTCTGCGCCAGCGTCGAGTTGAGGCCGGAGATACGCGCCAGCAGCGCCACCGAGGCGGTGTTCACATCTACGCCGACGGCGTTCACGCAGTCTTCAACCACTGCATCCAGACCACGCGCCAGTTTCAGCTGCGAAACGTCGTGCTGGTACTGGCCGACACCGATGGATTTCGGATCGATTTTCACCAGTTCTGCCAGTGGATCCTGCAGACGACGGGCGATGGACACGGCGCCACGGATCGATACGTCGAGATCCGGGAATTCCTTGGCCGCCAGTTCCGATGCCGAGTACACCGATGCGCCGGCCTCGGAAACCATGACCTTGGTCATTTTCATCGCTGGGTATTTTTTGATCAGCTCGATCGCCAGTTTGTCGGTTTCGCGGCTGGCGGTGCCGTTGCCGATGGCGATCAGGTCAACCGAGTGCTTGGCGCACAGGGCGGCCAGGATGGCGATGGTCTGATCCCACTTGTTGTGCGGCACGTGCGGGTAAACCGTGGCGTGATCAAGCAGCTTGCCGGTGGAGTCGACCACGGCCACCTTGCAACCGGTACGCAGGCCCGGGTCGAGGCCCAGAGTAGCGCGCGGGCCGGCCGGGGCGGCCAGCAGCAGATCGTGCAGGTTGTGGGCGAAGACGTTGATCGCTTCGGTTTCAGCGCCGTCACGCAGTTCGCCGAGCAGGTCGGTTTCCAAGTGCGTGTAGAGCTTGACCTTCCACGTCCAGCGCACCACTTCGCCGAGCCATTTGTCGGCCGGACGGTTCTGGTTCTGGATATTGAATTGCTGGCCGATCATGCCTTCGCACGGGTGCATGCTGCCCGGCAGCTCGTCGCCGACTTTCAGCGCGGAGCTGAGGATGCCTTCGTTGCGGCCACGGAAAATCGCCAGCGCGCGGTGCGACGGCATGCTTTTCAGTGGTTCGTCGTGTTCGAAGTAGTCGCGGAACTTGGCGCCTTCCTCTTCTTTGCCGGCGATAACGCGGGCACTGAGAGTGGCTTCCTGTTTCAGGTAGTTACGCAGTTTTTCCAGCAGGCTGGCGTCTTCGGCGAAACGTTCCATGAGGATGTATTTGGCGCCTTCGAGGGCAGCCTTGACATCGGCCACGCCTTTTTCGGCATCGACGAAGCGTGCGGCTTCGGTTTCCGGGGCCAGGTTCGGGTCGTTGAACAGACCGTCCGCGAGGTCGCCGAGGCCGGCTTCCAGGGCGATCTGGCCCTTGGTGCGGCGCTTCTGCTTGTACGGCAGGTACAAGTCTTCGAGGCGGGTTTTGGTGTCGGCAAGCTTGATGTCGCGCTCAAGCTGCGGGGTGAGTTTGCCTTGCTCTTCGATGCTGGCGAGGATGCTGATGCGCCGTTCGTCGAGTTCTCGCAGGTAGCGCAGGCGCTCTTCCAGATGACGCAACTGGGTGTCATCGAGGCTGCCGGTGACTTCTTTCCGGTAACGGGCGATGAAGGGAACGGTTGAGCCTTCATCGAGTAGCGCGACGGCCGCTTCGACCTGTTGTGGGCGTACGCCGAGTTCCTCGGCGATGCGGCTGTTGATGCTGTCCATAAAACCACCTGACATATTGTGAAAGCAGGCTCGCAGGCACGGAAATAAAGGCCCGGAGTCTGGTTGAGCGGCATGAAGATGGCCGCTGCCTGGGTCAAAAGGCACCCCATTGACCCGTGAAATCGAACAATTACTGCGGTTGCCATGAAAAAAACCGGCGATCACCTGCGGTAACGATTCAGACGTTGCCTGGCACAAAACGCCGCGCATTATAACCAGCGTTCTGCCATTCGGGGGTGTTGCAGTCTGTAGGCATAAACCCCGGTTTTCTGGCAGTGAAGGAAAAATCTGCTAACAATGCACACGGTGCGTATAACGGCAGCTACGCCATAATGCGCGCCGAGCTAAAAGGAGCATCTAATGAGCAGCACTGCACAAACTGCTGAAGGCGAAAAAATTCTTATCGTTGATGACGATCCGGGGCTGAGCAGCCTGCTGGAACGTTTCTTCGTCAGCAAGGGCTACCGCGCCCGTACCGTTCCGAACACCGAACAGATGGATCGTCTGTTGTCGCGTGAAGTGTTCAATCTGGTCGTACTCGACCTGATGCTGCCGGGTGAAGACGGCCTGACCGCTTGCCGCCGCCTGCGCGCCGCGAACAATCAGATCCCGATCATCATGCTCACCGCCAAGGGCGATGAGATCAGCCGCATCAAGGGCCTGGAACTGGGCGCCGACGATTATCTGGCCAAGCCGTTCAACCCGGACGAGCTGATGGCCCGGGTCAAAGCCGTTCTGCGTCGTCAGGCCGCACCGGTGCCAGGCGCGCCGGGCAGCGAAGACGAAAACGTCACCTTCGGTGATTACGTGTTGTCGCTGGCCACCCGCGAACTGAAGCGCGGCGACGAAGTGCACATGCTCACCACCGGTGAGTTTGCGGTACTCAAGGCTCTGGTGATGAACGCGCGTCAGCCACTGACCCGTGACAAGCTGATGAACCTGGCCCGTGGCCGCGAGTGGGATGCCCTCGAGCGTTCCATCGACGTGCAGATCTCGCGTCTGCGCCGGATGATCGAACCCGATCCATCCAAGCCGCGCTACATCCAGACTGTCTGGGGTGTGGGCTACGTGTTCGTGCCGGATGGCGCCGCCACCAAGTGATCGGCGATTTGTAGGAGCGGGTCTGTCGGGCCCGGGTTGAATGACCCGGCCCGCAGACTCGCAATCCGCAATATGCGAGCATTGCTCGCTCCTGCAAGTGTGTAGCGGTTATTCATGAAAACCCCCGTCTGGTTCCCCCAAAGTTTTTTCTCCCGCACCCTCTGGCTGGTGCTTATCGTCGTGCTGTTTTCCAAAGCGCTGACCCTGGTTTATCTATTGATGAACGAGGACGTGCTGGTGGATCGTCAATACAGCCACGGCGTCGCCCTGACGCTGCGCGCCTATTGGGCCGCCGACGAAGAAAACCGCGCGAAGATCGCTGATGCCGCGACCCTGATCCGCGTGGTCGGCGCTGGCGTGCCGGAAGGCGAACAGCATTGGCCGTACAGCGAAATCTATCAGCGGCAGATGCAGGCGGAACTGGGTGCCGACACCGAAGTGCGTTTGCGCATGCATTCGCCGCCGGCGCTGTGGGTTCGCGCGCCGAGCCTCGGTGATGGCTGGCTGAAAGTACCGCTGTATCCGCATCCGTTGCGCGGCCAGAAAATCTGGAACGTGCTCGGCTGGTTCCTCGCCATTGGTTTGCTGTCGACGGCGTCGGCATGGATTTTCGTCAGTCAGCTCAATCAGCCGTTGAAACGTCTGGTGTTTGCTGCGCGGCAACTCGGTCAGGGCCGCAGCGTGCGTCTGCCGATCAGCGATACGCCGAGCGAAATGACCGAGGTGTATCGCGCCTTCAACCAGATGGCCGAAGACGTCGAGCAGGCCGGACGCGAGCGCGAGTTGATGCTGGCGGGGGTTTCCCACGATTTGCGTACACCGTTGACCAGATTGCGACTGTCGCTGGAATTGATGGGCGATCGCAACGACCTGACTGACGACATGGTGCGTGACATCGAGGACATGGACGCGATTCTCGACCAGTTCCTCGCATTTATTCGTGATGGTCGTGATGAATCGGTGGAGGAGGTCGATCTCAGCGATCTGGTGCGTGAGGTGGCTGCGCCTTACAACCAGAATGAAGAGAAAGTCCGTTTGCGTCTGGAGCCGATTCAGCCGTTTCCGCTGCGTCGGGTGTCGATGAAGCGCTTGCTCAATAACCTGATCGGCAACGCCCTGAATCATGCCGGCAGCAGCGTGGAAGTTGCGGCTTATGTGAGCGGTGACGTCAGCGCGCCGTATGTGGTGCTGAGCGTGATGGATCGTGGGGCGGGGATTGATCCTTCAGAGCTTGAGGCGATCTTTAACCCGTTTACTCGCGGCGATCGTGCTCGGGGCGGGAAGGGTACTGGCTTGGGTCTGGCGATCGTGAAGCGGATTGCGTCGATGCATGGCGGCAATGTTGAGTTGCGCAACCGGTCCGGGGGTGGGCTGGAGGCGCGGGTAAGGTTGCCGCTTGGGTTGATGCTGCCGCGCGATGCCGTTTAACGGCTGAAAAAAAGATCGCAGCCTGCGGCAGCTCCTACATGGAAATGCGTTTCCTGTAGGAGCTGCCGCAGGCTGCGATCTTTTGCATTTAGCCTTTGCCTTTGGTGCGCGTCATATTCGGCCCACCATTCTTTTCCAGATGCTCAATAATGATCCCCGCCACATTCTTCCCGGTGGTGGTCTCAATCCCTTCCAGCCCCGGCGACGAGTTCACTTCCATCACCAGCGGCCCGTGATTGGAACGCAGAATATCCACACCCGCCACCGCCAGGCCCATGACCTTCGCCGCTCGCAACGCGGTCATGCGTTCTTCCGGCGTGATCTTGATCAGGCTCGCACTGCCGCCACGGTGCAGGTTTGAGCGGAACTCACCCGGTTTCGCCTGACGCTTCATCGCCGCGATCACCTTGTCGCCGACCACGAAGCAACGAATATCCGCGCCGCCCGCTTCCTTGATGTACTCCTGCACCATGATGTTCTGCTTCAGGCCCATGAACGCCTCGATCACCGATTCCGCGGCAGTCGCGGTTTCGCACAGCACCACACCGATGCCCTGGGTGCCTTCCAGCACTTTGATCACCAGCGGCGCGCCGTTGACCATGTCGATCAGATCGGGAATGTCATCCGGCGAGTGAGCAAACCCGGTCACTGGCAAACCGATGCCGCGACGCGAGAGCAATTGCAGCGAACGCAATTTGTCCCGGGAACGGGCAATCGCCACCGATTCGTTGAGCGGGAACACCCCCATCATTTCAAACTGACGCAACACGGCGCAGCCATAGAACGTCACCGACGCACCGATCCGCGGAATCACCGCGTCGAAACCTTCCAGCGGTTTGCCGCGATAGTGGATCTGCGGCTTGTGGCTGGCGATGTTCATGTAGGCGCGCAACGTGTCGATCACTACCATTTCATGCCCGCGCTCGGTTCCGGCTTCGACCAGACGGCGGGTGGAATACAGACGCGGGTTCCGCGACAGCACAGCGATCTTCATGCAACACCTGTGGAGGAGGTAGATACCGGGAACACCGGCTTGTCTTGTACATATTTGATACCCGGATTGACCACCAACTGGCCGTCGATCAGGGCTTTGGAACCGAGTAACAGGCGATAACGCATGGACTTGCGGCAGGCGAGGGTGAACTCGACCGGCCAGACCCGATCACCCAAGGCCAGGGTGGTGCTGATCACGTAGCGCACCTGCGCATGGCCGTTGGAGCTCTTAATGGTTTTGCGCGTCACCAGCGGCGCTTCGCAGCGGCGGTGACGTAACTGCACCACCGTGCCCAGGTGCGCGGTGAAACGCACCCATTTCTCGCCGTCGCGTTCGAACGGTTCGATATCGGTGGCGTGCAGACTGGAGGTGCTGGCCCCGGTGTCGATTTTCGCCCGCAGGCCCGCGACTCCCAAATCCGGGAGCGCCACCCACTCGCGCAGACCGACAACGGTCAAATGGTCAAATGTCTTCAATAGATAAAAACCAACGATTAACGCGTCCAGGCCTCAGGTGCTACCTGGGCCAACGCTTTGAATGCAGGTCTGGCGAACCAGTAGCCTTGCATCAGAAATATTCCACAGTCCGCCAGGAAATCCCGTTCACCGGCGCTCTCAATGCCTTCGGCAATGACTGTAACGTCCAACTCCGCACAGATTGTGACAATCCCCCGAACGATCGCCTGACGAACACGGTCGCGATCGACATCGCGGATCAGCGCCATGTCGAGTTTGATCAGATCCGGTTGGAAATCAGCCAGCAGATTGAGCCCCGAATAACCGGCACCGAAGTCATCGATGGCGGTCTTGAAGCCGAATTCGCGGTATTCACGCAGAATATTGGTCAAATGGCGATAGTTATCTACGTGCTCGCTTTCCAGGGTTTCGAAAATCAATCGGTCGATCGGGAAATTGTGTTTTTTTGCCGCCTCCAGAGTGCTGCGAATGCATAACTCTGGACGATAGACCGCGTTGGGCATGAAGTTGATCGACAAGTGTGTCTGCATATTTAGAGTGGCCGCGCCTTCGATGGCGCGGGTGCGGCAGAGCTGGTCGAAACGGTAGCGGTTGTCTTCTGTAACTTGATCCAACACGGTGAACGCGCCTTCACCGGCCACACCCCGAACCAGCGCTTCGTGGGCGAAAATCGACTGATCGCGCAGATCGACGATGGGTTGATAGGCGAAGGCAAACTCGAAGCCCAGCGGCTCGCTTTGCTGGCAGCCTTGGCAACCGGCCTTGGGCGAAGTTAATGAAGATGGAAATTTTGTCACTCGATCTCTCCGTGCCGATGAACCGGCCTGGATCACAGTCTATCTGGAGGGCCGGGTTGTTGCGCCCGACAGAAACGGTAGTACAGTTCCGACTACTGGCTGACCGAGGAATTCATATGGCGCAAAAACAGGAAGAGGACGACAAGGTTCGTCTCGACAAGTGGCTGTGGGCCGCACGTTTTTACAAGACTCGCGCGTTGGCCAAAGCCGCCATTGAGAGTGGCAAGGTGCATTGTCGGGGCGAGCGCTGCAAGCCTGGCAAAGAGCCACGCATTGGCGATGAGTTCGAGATTCGTATGGGGTTCGAAGTGCGCACGGTGAAGGTCGAGGCGCTGTCGATCGTGCGCCGCGGTGCGCCCGAGGCGCAGACGTTGTACGCGGAGACTGCCGAGAGTGTTGCCAAACGTGAGGCGGCTGCGGCGATGCGCAAGGCGGGCGCGTTGGGCATGAGCACCGATGGCAAACCGAGCAAGAAACAGCGGCGGGATTTGTTCAAGTTTCGTGGCAGCAGCCACGACGAGTGAGAGCGACATTTTTGCGTTGTTGGTGCCGGCCTCTTCGCGAGCAAGCCCGCTCCCACATTGGATTGCATTTCAACGGAAGGAATGCGGTCAATTGTGGGAGCGGGCTTGCTCGCGAATCGAGTGCACGGCACTCGCCGGAGTCAACGCGGATCAGGCGCTACGCACCACACTCATCCGCGACACCACCGGCAACTTGCCCAGCAGCGCAAAAACCGGCGCCGTCACCTTCAACCAGAAGTTCGCAGCGTGATACGCGAACGGCGTGTAATAACCCCAGCCCAACGCCCACACCGCCAATAAAACCCCACCGATGTAATCGTCCTGGCCCCAATGCGCACCAGCCACCAGTCGCGGCAACATGAACAACACCGCCAAGCCCCACACCGCCAAAAATTGCCCGACCGTACGGCTGAACACGCCCATGAACAGCGCCCAGATCAACAACACCGAGGCGTGATCACCGGGGAAACTCTGGCTGGAGCGATCTTTAATTTCCCAGGTTTTTTCCAGATCCGGGAAGTAGTCGCTGATGTGCACGGCGCCCTCAAGCACCATCGACGGACTGCTGTGCTGCCAATCCATAGAGTCGGCGAACTTGGAAAACAGTGCGCGAATTACCACCATCAACAACAGAATTGACAGAAAACCGAAAAAAGCCCGGCGCACGTCAATCGCCTTGAACACCCAGTCGCCCTTGATCAGCAGCGTCAGCAGGATCAGGCCAACGACGATGTCGAACGGACGCATACTTGCAATTGCCCAGATGTGGAGCCATATGGGGTTGCTGGCCAGCGGTGTATTGAGTGAGCGAAACAGCCACTCGTCGAAAATCACACACAGCGCGTTGCCCGTAGGCCATAACCAGAAAGCCAGTAGTGCTAATGGCACCACGTTGCACAGAACCAGCCGGCCGAGGTTCCACCTTGATTGGAACAAACCCGGATTGTTCATAAAATGCCTCCCATGGCAAAGCAGTCGGCACCAAAAGGGGTGCCAAGAAGCGCAAATTTTCACGTCTTGTAACCATTTTGTCACCACTTTCAGATACCCAGACCTATGACCGACCTACCGGATACCGATTTCACCCAACGCTTCATCTTTGATGACAGCGACACCCGTGGCGAACTGGTCGCGCTTGAGCGCAGCTACGCCGAAGTCCTCGCCAAGCACCCGTACCCGGAGCCGGTTGCGCAATTGCTGGGCGAGCTGATGGCCGCCGCCTCGTTGCTGGTGGGCACCCTCAAGTTCGATGGACTGCTGATTCTGCAGGCGCGTTCCGAAGGCCCGATCCCGATGCTGATGATCGAGTGCTCCAGCGACCGCGACATCCGTGGTCTGGCGCGTTATCACGCCGACCAGATCGCCCCGGACGCGACCCTCGCCGACCTGATGCCGAACGGTGTTCTGGCCCTGACCGTCGACCCGACTGTCGGCCAGCGCTATCAGGGCATTGTCGACCTCGACGGCGAAACCCTGTCCGATTGCTTCACCAACTATTTCGTCATGTCGCAACAGGTCGGTACGCGCTTCAAGCTGTTCGCCGACGGTCGTCGTGCCCGTGGTTTGCTCCTGCAACAATTGCCGGCCGATCGTCTGAAAGACGAAGAAGATCGCGCCGCCAGTTGGCAGCACATCACCGCGCTGGCCACCACCCTGACCGCCGATGAATTGCTCAGCCTGGACAACGAAACCGTGCTGCATCGTCTCTATCACGAAGAGCAGGTGCGTCTGTTCGATGTGCAGAATCTGCGCTTCCGTTGCAGTTGCTCGCGGGATCGTTCGGGCAATGCGCTGGTCAGTCTGGGTCTGGAAGATGCGCAAGCGTTGGTCGCCGAACAGGGTGGCACCGTCGAGATCGATTGCCAGTTTTGCAACGAGCGCTACCTGTTTGATGCAGCCGATATCGCTCAATTGTTCGCTGGCGCAGGTGTCGACACGCCATCCGACACCCGGCACTAAAACGGTTCAGCGCAGGTAAATTCACTGCTCAAACGCGCAATTACGCCGTTACGACGGGAGGGCCCTACTCTTTTTGGGCGTTTCTGGCATAATCCGGCCCACTTTTTGTCGCGGTAGTAGTGCACGACTTTCTACTACAAAACGTTTGGAGCACACTCGGCCACTGGCCGACGGGGAATCTCATGACGCAAGCCAATAACGCCGTGTACACCGATCTGAGTGTCGATGATCTGGTAAAAGAAGCCTTGAATCGCGGTGAGGGCGAGCTTGCCGATACCGGCGCTCTGGTTGTTCGCACCGGTCACCGCACCGGTCGTTCGCCTGTTGACCGTTTCATCGTTGAAGAGCCTTCCACCCAGGCTGCTATCGCCTGGGGCCCGATCAACCGCAAGTTCCCGGCCGACAAGTTCGACGCGCTGTGGGCTCGTGTCGAGGCGTTCAACAACGCGCAAGAGCACTTCGTTTCCCACGTGCATGTAGGCGCAGCTGAAGATCACTACCTGGCCGTGAAAATGACCACCCAGACTGCCTGGCAGAATCTGTTCGGTCGTTGCCTGTTCATCAACCCGGCCCAGTACAACCCGGCCGGTCGTGAAGAGTGGCAAGTGCTCAACGTGGCCAACTTCGAGTGCGTGCCTGAGCGTGACGGCACCAACTCCGACGGTTGCGTGATCCTCAACTTCGCACAGAAAAAAGTGCTGATCGCCGGCATGCGTTACGCCGGTGAGATGAAGAAAGCCATGTTCTCCGTGCAGAACTTCCTGCTGCCGGCCGCTGACGTGCTGCCGATGCACTGCGCTGCCAACATCGGCGAAGAAGGCGACGTGACCCTGTTCTTCGGTCTGTCGGGCACCGGTAAAACCACCCTGTCGGCCGACGAAAGCCGTTACCTGATCGGTGACGACGAACACGGCTGGGGCGAAGGCGTGGTGTTCAACATCGAAGGCGGTTGCTATGCCAAGTGCATCGACCTCTCCGAGAAGAACGAGCCGGTTATCTGGAAAGCCATCAAGCACGGTGCTGTACTGGAAAACGTCGTTATCGACGACGCCAAGCACGCCGACTACGCCGATGTCAGCCTGACCCAGAACAGCCGCGCCGCTTACCCGCTGGAGCACGTTGCCAAGCGTTCCGAACAGAACCTCGGTGGCGAGCCAAACGCGGTGATCTTCCTGACCTGCGACCTGACCGGCGTGCTGCCGCCAGTGTCGATCCTCAACGAAGAACAAGCGGCCTACCACTTCCTGTCCGGCTACACCGCACTGGTGGGCTCGACTGAAATGGGTTCCGGCAGCGGCATCAAGTCGACCTTCTCCACCTGCTTCGGCGCACCGTTCTTCCCGCGTCCGGCTGGCGAATATGCAGAGCTGCTGATCAAGCGCATCCGCGGCTTCGGTTCGAAGGTTTACCTGGTCAACACCGGTTGGACCGGCGGCGGCTACGGCGTCGGCAAACGCTTCAACATCCCGACCACCCGCGCGGTGATCGCAGCGATCCAGAGCGGCGCGCTGATCGGTGCTGACACCGAACACCTCGACACCATCAACCTCGACGTGCCACTGGCCGTACCGGGCGTTGAAACCAACCTGCTCAACCCACGCAACACCTGGGCTGACAAGGCTGCGTACGACGAGGCTGCCAAAGCACTGGCCGGTCTGTTCATCGAGAACTTCAAGAAGTTCGAAGTGAGCGATGCGATCAAGGCTGCCGGGCCGAAGTTGTAAGATTGGTTTGATGTGAATGAAAAAGCCGCCCTTCGGGGCGGCTTTTTTTGGTCGGCTTTTCATCATGGGGTTCGTTGTCGATTTTTCATCAGCAGTGCAGACAGTGAATGAGTATTCAGCGGGAAGGCTTCTAGACGATCCTCGCTAACGAGTGTCGTATCAAGAACACTCGTCTTTGACGTCGGAATTTTTTTAACTTTTTGGATCTCGCGTTTTAGTTCTCTCGCGGATTTGTTGCTTGAGGAATCGCTGGAGCAGAATAATTGCAAGTGTTTGGTTGATCTGGCAGTTGGGGTCTTATCGGCTCTTTTTGATTGGTCAGGGCCACTGCTGCCGGGCATGCATTATTCGCAGAACTTGCACGCATTCATCTTTAATCATGTAGACGATGATGTAATTAGAAGCTGCAACGATTTCTCGTGTGCCTTTAACCCTGCCCTTTCTGTACAAGGTCGGGCGCTGTCGAGCGACTTCCCCTTTTGATTCGAATATTTCGTCGAGATCGGCCGCTGCAACAGGGTTGTCCTGACTAATGCGATCCATGATTCGGTCTCGGTCGTCATGCGCCTCGGGGCGCCAGACCAACTTCATCAGCGCGCTCGTTGACGGAGAGCATCGCGTTTGGCTGCAAATATTCGGCGGCTGTCTTCATCGCTGATGCTCGGCCTTGGGTCATCAATGCTGAGTTGCACCTGACGCTTGAACCATTCCTCATAAGCGGCCGCCTCGTGGGCCTGTTTCATTGCTTCGGCACGATCAGGCCGAGCGTAGGTTTTCAGTTGCTGCGGGTCGTAACTGGAGGCATCTACATTGAAGTGGCTGATGCCCATTCCCCGCAAGTAGCTCACCAGCGTTTCAAGCCGCTTGAACAGTCGTACCTGACCACTACGCTGTGCTGCCAGCGAGCATTCTTTTCTTCCCTGCAAAATTTGAATCGACCAGCCACCCGGTTGAGCGACGATATTTGCGCTGCTGACTGACCCGTTTTCAATCAAGCGAGCGAGGGTGCTGTGATCGATAGTTTCAGTGGTCATGAAGATGAGCCCTTGATTGAACAGTGGCTCCCATCGTACGCAATCAATAGTAGTTTGCAAAATTCAACTCCTGCTTTGGACGTTGGTTTTCGAGCATTCATGCTCTCTGGTGTGGGGGATTTTTAAGCCGGAGCTTTCCAGTTGAGCATTTGCTGCTGGGCAACTTGCAGCAGATCACAACCATCCTGCGTCAGCAGATAGAGGGCGTGGGTGATGTGGGGGATGTCTTCGACGTCGGCTTGTTTGAAGTTGAGGCAGTAGAGGGTGCGTAGCAGGTCGCTTGATGCGCGTAAGCGCTGGACGGCGCATTCGAGGATGTCTTGGGGGTTGGCTTCTGTGTCGATGATCAGTGGGTTGGTGTCAGTGAGATTGGATTCGAGCGTTCGGTAGCGGTCGGTGGTGAATTGATTCCATGTTTTCATTATTTTTGCCTCGTATTGCGTCAGGAGAATCCCCTCCTACCGTGACCAAGCGATAGGTGGCGGACTGCGTTCGGGTTGGTCAACCGATGAGGCATTCACAACCGGCACGCCCGAAGACGTCCCGAACACAGCCGCCATAGAGCGTGCTGACACAAAAAAGCGCCAGCAGCATACAACGACTGTGAATGCACATCTAATACGGGTGACCAAGCCCGAGTCGCTGATTGGCAGCGACAGTCACAACTATAGATTCGCGCCCTCAAATCCCGATAGTCGACAAAGCGGTCTGTTCTTGTAGGAACTGGACGAAGATTGCATCGGACGTTCCTACCGATCATTCAACGTTTTTCAACGCAAATGCACATACGCAGAAATATCCAGCAAACTCGTCGCCAACCCTGTCGCCGGTTGGTAAATCGGGCCTTTCACAGTCGAGAACGGCACGCCTTTGCTGCCGAGGGAAACATAACGTTCGCCCTGATCCAGTTCGGTGAAGTAGGTGTATGAATAGTTGTGCATTAATTGATATCTGGCCTCGTCGCGGACGATGCCGTTGGTGAGGTTTTCCAGGTCGGTCTGGGTCAGGTTGAGGGTTTTGTCGAGTGTTGTGCCCCAGCGCTTCAGGCAGATCTCAGCCAGGTGGCGAACGATGCGGCCGGGTTCAGTTAGCACTTTCAGGTCGCTGGCATTGGTCGGCACGCCGCCAGTGGAAGTGGCGTTGCCCGCGAGGGTGGCATGGCGACCGGCCATTGGATAAATGGAGGTTTTGGTGCCGGTGGCGGTCTGCGGGATCACGCAGCTGAAACCTTTGGAGCGCTCGTCGCGGGCGTAAACGCCGACGTACTCTTTGACGTTGCTGCCGAGTTTGACGCGTTGCTCCTGAAAGTTGGCGATGCCCGGCACCGGGTCAATCGCAAAGATGTTCACCGGAATGTTTTGCAGTGCGCTGTCCTTGAGCATCGCGTTGGCGAGCATGTGGCAACTAATACCGCCACGACTCCAGCCTACCAGGTTAACCGTGGTCGGAATAACGCCATCTTTACGGAAAGTCTTGATGATTTGTTCCTGTAACTTCTGTTGGGTGACGCTGCGGTCGCCGTAGTTATATTTACGCCAGAACCACGAGCCTTCCACTTTTACATCTTCAATGGGAATGCCGGCGGCTTTAAGTCGGTTGTATTCGGCTTCGGTCAGTTGCTCTCGTTGCCATTCACATTGGCCCTTGATGATGTTCAAGGCGTGCTGAACGTTTTCTTCCCAGCCCTTGCCGAACAGTGTGCCGCTTAGGCCGTAGTCTTTGTTCTCGGTGAATAGATCATCGGCCTGCAGGTTGCCGCTGCCGGGGCCGTCGACGACGATCCATTCAGCGAACTCGCGGCCTGTATGGTGAGAGGCGAGGGTGGAAACCAGTTCGCCGTCCCAGAAGTTTTCATGTTGGGTATCGAACTTGTTAGAACCTGTGCCGCAAAAAAATATAGTGACGACTGTCATGATGTTGGCCTTGTTGGTGATAAGAGCCAACAAGTTAGTGTGCGTCCCACTCATTAATAAAGCGCTGGGTTGTATCCGGGTTTGTGGTTTTTATTGAGGTCGAGTTATTTAAGTTGCAGCTTGGCAACTTGCAGCAGGTCGCAGCCATCTTGCACCAATAAATAAAGCGCATTGACTATGTGCGGAATATCTTTCGCGTCGGCCTGTTTGAAACACATACAGTAAAGTGTTTCCAGCAGATCACTGGCGGCGCGCAAGCGTTGGTCGGCGGCATCGAGCAAATCGCTGTGACTGGCGGCGGTGTCGATCAACATCACGGGTTTTTCGCTGTAGCAGGTTTTGAGTGGCTGGTAACGGTCGATCATGGTGAGGCTTGTCCTGTTCGAAGACGCTCGGGTCGGCCGACAGAGTGCTTTCAGCCGCGCCGGCCACTATAGAAGGGCGTTGCGCAGCGGGACAAGACGGCCGCAATGGACAGTGTTTGTAGGGGGTTTTCCAGGGTTTACGGATTTTCCCTACGTGATTTTTCGGCATATTCGAGGCAAAACCTCTATGCGGAAAATTCCTACCTGCTTGTCGGGTAATTCGCCGTACACGGCGGTACGGTGCGCGACAGAATCTGTAGGGCGTTTGCAAACGTCTGACACGCGCTTAAAGGGAAAACGGCGGGCGTGCAGGCTGCTCCCACAGAATTTGCGTGACCGCTGTATCATTCCGAATCGATTTGGCCCCGACCTTTTCTCGACTCGCTGCGATTGCCCGCTAGGCTGTTGGCATGGCAGCGGTCAAAGGAGTGACAGCGAATGCACAACACCCTGGAACAGGTTTTTGGTTATCCACAGTTTCGTCCCGGACAAGAGGCCGCGATCAGCGCAGTGCTGGCCGGGCGCTCGGCGGCGGCGATTTTTCCCACCGGCTCCGGCAAGTCCCTTTGCTATCAAATATCGGCGTTGTTGCTGCCGCACCTGACGCTGGTGGTCTCGCCATTGCTGGCGCTGATGCAGGATCAATTGGCGTTCCTGCAACGCCACGGCATTTCAGCGGGCAGCATTGATTCTGCGCAGAGCCGCGAAGACGCCAATGACGTGATGGCGCGTGCTCGAACGGGTGAATTGAAGATCCTGATGATCTCGGTGGAGCGTTTGAAAAACGAGCGTTTCCGCAATTTTTTGCAGCAGGTACCGATCTCCTTGCTGGTGGTGGACGAGGCACACTGTATTTCCGAGTGGGGCCACAATTTCCGTCCCGACTACCTAAAGCTGCCGGACTATCAACGGCAGTTCAACATCCCGCAAACCTTACTGCTGACAGCCACCGCGACGCCGAAAGTCATCGTCGATATGCAGAGCAAATTCGCCATCGCTCCAGAGGATGTGGTGACCACCGGTTTCTACCGGCCCAACCTCAACTTGTTGGTGGAACCGGTGCGCGGTCAGGACAAACGTCGGCGTCTGGTGGAGTGGATGAGTGAGCGCCCGGGGCAGCCCAGCATCGTCTACGTGACCTTGCAGAAAACCGCTGAACACATCGCCGAACACCTTGAACGCAACGGCATTCAGGCCGAGGCGTATCACGCCGGTTTGCCCCACGATAAGCGGGAAGCGATCCAGAAACGCTTCATGGCCGGGCAGTCCAATTGCATCGTCGCGACCATCGCGTTCGGCATGGGCATCGATAAGAGTGACATCCGCAATGTGGTGCACTTCGACCTGCCCAAATCCATCGAAAACTACAGTCAGGAAATCGGCCGTGCCGGGCGAGACGGGCAGCCCTCGGACTGTCTGGTGCTGGCCAACCGCGACAGCCTCAACGTGCTGGAAAACTTCGTCTACGGCGATACGCCGGAGCGCGATGGCATTCGTCATGTGCTCGACGAACTGAAGGCTTCGGTGCCGGACGGGCAGTGGGAGTTTTTGCTCGGGCCGTTGGCGGATCAAAGCAACATTCGTTCGTTGCCGCTGAAGACATTGCTGGTGCAGTTGGAGCTGCGCGGTTTGATCGCGCCGCGCTATGCCTACTACGCCGAATACCGTTTCAAGTACTTGGTGGAGCCGGACGCGCTGCTCTCGCGTTTCGAGGGTGAGCGCAGGGATTTTGTCGCGGCGATTATCCAGACCTCAAATCGCGCACGCACATGGGCGACCGTGAGTTTCGATGCGATGTACGAACAGTATTCTGCCGAGCGTAATCGGGTGGTAACGGCGCTGGATTATTTTCAGGAGAAGGGCTGGGTCGAGCTTGAAAGCAAGCAGATGACTGAGGTCTACAGCCTGCTGCACAGCGACTTTGACAGTGACGTGTTGAGTGGCGAGTTGCACGATTACTTCACTCGACATGAACAGACCGAAGTGGCGCGGATTCACGCGATGCTTGAGGTTTTCGCCACCGAGCGGTGTTTGGGTTATCGACTGGCCGGGTACTTCGGTGACCATGATGCGCCCGAGCGTTGTGGGCATTGTTCGGTGTGTCATGGGCAGGTTGCACGCTTGCCGGCGCCGCCGGAATTGCCGCCGCTTGTGGATAAAAACTTCGCGGCGCTGTGTGGGGATTTTATCCACAGGCACGAACAACATACGGGCAGCGTTCCGACGGCGGAGCGGTTGACACGGTTTTTGTGCGGGATCAGCGTGCCGCTGTTTACCAAGCTCAAGGCGCGGGCGATTCCCGGGTATGCGGCGCTCGAAGAATACCCCTACGCCGAGGTGCGCAGCTGGGCACAAGATCACCTCTAACCCTTGTAGGAGCTGCCGAAGGCTGCGATCTTTTGATGTTGATTTTTCAAGATCAAAAGATCGCAGCCTTCGGCAGCTCCTACATGATCAAGACAAGGGCTCTATCCATCCGCTGAATGTCGATCATCACGGTAATAAACTTCAAAAAACGTCGTCGGCTGACTATGGTGAGACCAGTCTTTGGATCGCCAACAAGAGAACAATATGAGCCAGACATCCTTCGATATTCAGCAGGCCGCCGTGATCGGCGCGGGCACCATGGGCCGTGGCATCGTCATGTGCCTGGCCAATGCCGGCGTGACAGTGCAGTGGGTAGATAACAACCCACAGATGCTTGAGCAGGCACTCGCCACCGTTGCCGACACCTATGCACACAATGTACGGCAGGGGCGCATTGATCAGGCCGAGGCTGATGCGCGTATCGCCCGGGTCAGTGCGGCGGCGGATTACGCGGCGATTCGCAATGTCGATCTGGTGATCGAAGCGGTGTACGAGAATCTTGAACTGAAGCAGAAGATCTTCCGCGAGCTGGATGGCTTGCTGAAGCCTGAAGCGCTATTGGCGAGCAATACATCGGCACTGGATATCGATGCGATTGCGGCGGCGACAAAACGTCCGGAACAAGTGCTGGGCCTGCATTTCTTCAGCCCGGCGCACATCATGAAACTGCTGGAAATCGTTCGCGGCGCGCAGACCTCACCAGCAGCTCTGGACGCCGCACTGGCTTTGGGCAAGCGCATGGGCAAAGTCAGCGTGGTCTCGGGCAACTGCCATGGTTTTATCGGCAACCGCATGCTGCATCCGTACGTGTTGGAGGCGCGCAAGATGTTGCTTGAAGGCGCTTATCCACAGCAGGTCGATGCGGGGTTGCAAGGATTCGGTTTCGCCATGGGGCCGTTTCGCATGTACGACGTGGTCGGCATCGATCTGGAATGGCGCGCGCGCGAGTTGGCCGGCAAGGGTCAGGATGCGCCAGAGGTGCACGTGGATAATCGCTTGTGCGAAATGGGTCGATTCGGGCAGAAGTCCGGCAACGGTTATTACCATTACGAGCCGGGCAGTCGTCAGGCTGAGCATGATCCTGAGGTCGATGCGCTGGTGTTGCAGGTCAGCGAAGGCTTGGGCTTTCAGCGCCGTGAGATCGGCCCGGAGGAGATTCTCGAGCGCTCCCTGCTGGCATTGGTCAACGAAGGGGCGAAGATTCTTCAGGAAGGTATTGCCGAGTCTGCCCATGACATCGATCTGGTTTACCTGAATGGCTACGGTTTCCCGGCGGATAAGGGCGGGCCGATGGCCTGGGCGGATCAGCAGGGGCTGGCGGATATTCATCAGCGGCTGTTGGCGCTGGAGACGCGGCAGGGCGATCAGTGGAAACCGGCGCGGTTGATTGGTGAGTTGGCGGCGCAGGGGAAGGGGTTTGCTGATCGCTGAGTGATTGGGTGCTTGGGGTGACGCTTTCGCGAGCAGGCTCGCTCCCACATTTGGAATGCGTTCCGAATGTGGGAGCGAGCTTGCTCGCGAAGGCCGCGCCACGGATTTAAATTAGACTCGCAACAAATACCTTCAGGAATCGTTGATCAATGTCCAACCCGATGCCTCAACGCACCGACTACCCGCACTTCCAGCCCATCACCACACGCTGGCACGACAACGACGCCTACGGTCACGTCAACAACGTCACCTACTACAGCTTCTTCGACACAGCCGTGAACACTTACCTGATCCAGGTCGGTGGTCTGGATATCCATGACGGGGAAGTGGTGGGTTTCGTGGTCAGTTCGGCATGCGATTACTTCGCCTCGATCGCGTTCCCGGATCTGATCGAGATCGGATTGCGGGTTGGCAAGTTGGGCAACAGTTCGGTGCAGTACGAACTGGCGGTGTTCAAGGTCGGCGAAAGCGAGGCCTGTGCGGCCGGGCGATTCGTTCATGTGTTTGTGGATCGGGCGAGCAATCAGCCGGTGCCGATTCCGAGCGAATTGCGTCAGGCGCTGGAACGTCTGGTGGTGGGATAAAGCAAAAAGATCGCAGCCTGCGGCAGTTCCTACATTGATCTGTGTAGGAGCTGCCGCAGGCTGCGATCTCTTGATCTACTTGCCGCCAATCAGCAATCAGCGGTGACGATAATACTTGTGATGCTTGCGGTGACCGTAGGCATGACCGCGACCACGGTGGTCGTCGCGGTAGTAGCGACGGTTATCACGACCGCGATCGTAATGACGATCATCGTCATCGCTCTTGTTGCCCATGTAGTTACCCAACGCACCACCGGCACCGCCACCTGCGGCCGAACCGATCAGGCTGCCAGTGCTGCCGCCGAGGCTGCGACCGACCACGTTACCGCCAGCAGCGCCCAACGCACCGCCAATGGCTGCTTCGCCACGGCTGCGTTTGTCGGCGCCGACTGCGCTACCACCCGCGCCGCCCAAGGCTGCGCCAATGGTGGAACCTGTATTGCCGCCTAAAGACTGACCGACGACCGAGCCAAGAACCCCGCCCAATGCGCCGCCAACACCTGCTTCGGTGGTGCCGCCTGCCGACGCAAAACCACTGACCAGGCCAAGGGACAACAAGAGAATCTGGGAGAACTTCATAGAGGAGCCTCAAAGGGATGACGGCGCCGATCCTGAGGCTGTGTAACAAGCGTGACAATCGAAATCCGACGAATAACACGACTTGTATACAATTTCGCAAGTTACTGTTTTGTATACGGAACTTATCTGATTTTTGCCGGTCTTTAACTACTTCGGACAGGCCGCTTTTGTAAAAAAGCGGCCTTTTTTGTGGGCGTTCGAAAGGCAAAAACGAAAAGATCGCAGCCTTCGGCAGCTCCTACACCGATCTCTGTAGGAGCTGTCGAAGGCTGCGATCTTTTGACCTTGTGTTAAGCCGACTTGGCCATGATCAACCCCGTCTCACTCGCCGCTTCCAACCGGATCGCGATGAACTTCGACGTCGGCGTATGGCTGCCATCCCCGGTGCTCTCCAGCGGCACCAGCGGATTCACCTCCGGATAATAAGCCGCCGCCTGCCCCGCCGGAATATCAAACGCCAGCAAGGTAAAGCCTTTCACCCGACGCTCACGACCGTCGTCCCACAGCGACACGATGTCAGCCTTCTGCCCCGGACGGAAGCCCAGGCGAATGATGTCCGCCTCGTTGGCAAACAACACATCGCGCTGGCCCTTCACGCCGCGATAACGGTCATCGAGCCCATAAATCGTCGTGTTGTATTGATCGTGAGAACGCATCGATTGCAGGATCAGATCCGGCAGTTGTCCAGTCGCACGAGTGCGTTCGTGCACCAGATCTTTCGGCAGCAGGTTCGCGCGGAAATTGGCGCGGCCCGACGGCGTGTTCCACTTGCGCGCACCGGCGCTGTTGCCAAGGTAGAAACCGCCCGGGTTTTTGACCTTCTCGTTGAATTCCTTGAAGCCCGGAATGGTGTCGGCGATCAGGTCGCGAATGCGCGCGTAATCGGCCACCAGCCAGTTCCAGTCCACCGGTTTGCTGCCCAGCGTAGCGGCGGCGATGCCGGCGATGATCGACGGCTCCGAGCGCATCTGGTTCGACAGCGGCTGCAACTGGCCGTTGGAGGCGTGAACCATGCTGAACGAGTCTTCCACGGTGACCGCTTGCGGGCCTTCAGTCTGGATGTCGATGTCGGTGCGACCGAGGCACGGCAGGATCAGCGCGTCTTTACCGTGAGCCAAGTGGCTGCGGTTGAGCTTGGTGCTGATCTGCACGGTCAGGTCACAATTGCTCAGCGCTTCGAAAGTGCGCGGGCTATCCGGCGTCGCTTGAGCAAAGTTGCCGCCCAGCCCGATAAAGACCTTGGCACGACCTTCGGCCATCGCATGAATCGCCTCGACCACGTTGTGGCCGTTATGACGCGGCACCTTGAACTGGAAGCGCCGCTCCAGAGAATCGAGGAACGCCACCGGCGGACGCTCGTTGATGCCCATCGTGCGGTCGCCCTGCACGTTACTGTGACCGCGCACCGGGCACAGACCGGCGCCCGGTTTGCCGATGTTGCCGCGCAGCAGCATCAGGTTGGCGATTTCCTGAATGGTCGGCACCGAATGGCGGTGCTGGGTGATGCCCATCGCCCAGCACATGATTACGTTTTTGCCTCTGGCGTACATGCGCGCGGCTTGCTCGATGTCCACGAGGGTCAGGCCGGACTGTTCGACGATTTGTTCCCACGGCGTGTCATCCACGACACCGAGATACTCCAGCACGTTGGTGCTGTGTTCATTGAGGAAGTCGTGGTCGAACACCGCTGGCGCGCCAGCCTTCTGCGCATCGCGTTCCCATTGCAGGAGGAATTTGGCCATGCCGCGCAACAGCGCCATGTCGCCGCCGAGTGCCGGACGGAAGTAGGCGGTGTTGGTCGGCTTGTCGCCGTTGGTGAGCATTTCGATCGGATGTTGCGGGTGCTGGAAACGTTCCAGGCCACGCTCTTTCAGCGGGTTGATGCACACCACTTGCGCGCCGCGTTTCACCGCTTCACGCAACGGTTCGAGCATGCGTGGGTGATTGGTGCCGGGGTTCTGGCCCCAAACGAAAATCGCATCGGCGTGTTCGAAATCATCGAAGGTCACGGTGCCTTTGCCGACGCCGACACTTTGCGCCAACGCCACGCCGCTGGCTTCGTGGCACATGTTCGAGCAGTCAGGGAAATTGTTGGTACCGAAGGCGCGCACGAACAACTGGTACAAATAAGCCGCTTCGTTGCTGGCGCGGCCCGAGGTGTAAAACTCGGCCAGATCCGGGCTCGGCAGGCTTTGCAGGTGTTTGGCAATCAGCGTGTAGGCGTCGTCCCAACTGATCGGTTTATAGCGATCAGTTTCGGCGTCGTAGACCATCGGCTCGGTCAGGCGGCCCTGATACTCGAGCCAGTAGTCGCTCTGCTCCAGCAACGATGTGACGCTGTGCTTGGCGAAGAACTTGGCGTCGACACGACGCTTGGTCGCTTCCCAGTTCACCGCTTTCGCGCCGTTCTCGCAGAACTTGACCATGCCGCTTTCCGGCGAATCGCCCCACGCGCAACCCGGGCAGTCGAAGCCGCCGTTCTGGTTGGTCTTGAGCATCATGCGCAGGTTTTTCAGGGCGTTGTCGCTGGTCAACCAGGCCTGAGCCACACTGATCAGGGCACCCCAGCCGCCGGCTGCGCCTTTGTAAGGCTTGTAGCGCGGGACGGGTTTCTGGTCGGCTTGATGATGTTGGCTCACGCTTGATTCTCCATCGCGGGGCTATACACCCGCGGCGCACTTTTCTGCGGCAGGTGGATGAGATTGAGGTTGTGTCGACGGGCCCATTGCACGGCGAGGCCCGTGGGCGCGGACAGGCTGACCAGGGTCTGGATGCCGGCGCGCAACACTTTCTGGATCAATTCGAGGCTGCAACGGCTAGTGACAATTGCCAGTCCGCCTTCGGTGGATATCTTCTGGCGGATCAGTCCGCCGATCAGTTTGTCGAGCGCGTTGTGCCGGCCAATGTCTTCGCGACCGAGCAGCAGTTCGCCGCTGGCGTTCATGAACACTGCCGCGTGTACCGCGCCGCAGTGCTGACCCAAAGGCTGAAACGCACTGATGCGCTGACGCAAACCATCAAGCCATTCAATCGGTGGCAACGGCGCTCCGGGCAGCACTTTCAGATCAGGCAACGCCTGTTCCACCGCTTCGACGCCACACAATCCGCAACCACTGGTGCCAGCCATTTGCCGACGTTGCTGCTTGAGGTTCCAGAAGGCGCGATTGGCGATGGTCACATGCGCGTATTGCGCTGAGCCGGCGCCGGTCAGTTGCAGGTCATAGATGTCGGTCGCGTCTTCGATGATGCCGCTGCCGAGGCTGAAGCCGACGATGAAGTCTTCCAGGTCAGTCGGCGTCACCAGCATCACGGCTTGGCTGATGCCGTTGTAGGCGATCGCCAACGCGACTTCCTCGGCGAGCGCAGTGCTCGCCGACTCTTTACGGGGAAGATCGCTGTAGCTGTAGGTCTGGCTGGCGGCAGGCGCGGGCGTTTCGAGTGCAGGCGCCGCGCAAGTTGGGCGCTTGGCGTTCATGGCATCACCGACGGTTTGATCAACGTTAAGACTAGGCGCGTCAAGTTGTCGCGTCTAATCGCTACTGTCGATGTATTGATAGATGGCGTCGATCAAGGGGCCTTTTCCGTACGCATACGGTTACAGAGTCATTGGTCGGCTCGGAACCGGGTTTGCCTGACGTGGTCTAGGCTTGGGCATCTGGAACCCAAATCAAGGAGTGTGCGCTATGAGTCTTTTGAGCTTTGTGAAAGAAGCGGGTGAGAAGCTGCTGGATCTGCTGACCCCCGGTAACGCCAATGCCAGTGAGCAATTGAAGGATCACATCAATAAGGTCGGGCTGGGCAATCCGAATGTGCAGGCAACGGTGGATGGCGACAAAGTCACCGTGACCGGTGAAGTGGCAAGTCAGGAAGAGAAAGAGAAAATCCTGCTGGCCGTTGGCAATATTGCCGGGGTTGGCAGTGTTGATGATCAGATCACCGTGAGCGGCCCGGTTGTGACGGCTGCGCAGTTTGTTGTGGTCAAGTCGGGCGACACCCTCAGCGCGATTTCGCTGCGTGTGTACGGTGATGCCAACAAGTATCAAAAGATTTTCGATGCCAACAAACCGATGCTCAAGGATGTGAATAAAATCTATCCGGGTCAGACACTGCGTATTCCTGAGTAAACAGGAACCCCTGTAGGAGCTGCCGAAGGCTGCGATCTTTTGATCTGTTTTTTTTAAAAATAAAAGTCAAAAGATCGCAGCCTGCGGCAGCTCCTACAGTGGGGTCACAAGCCTGAGATCAGGTCGCGGTAGTCTTCGACTGCCGCGAATTCGGCCGTGTCTTTCGGGCCTTTGCGGCTGTCGGGTTGTTTGACTGCCAGCAAGTGCGCCACGCCAAAATCCCGCGCGCTGCGCAGAATCGGCAAGGTGTCGTCGACGAATAGACTGCGTGCCGGATCAAAACCGATATCTGCCTGCAACGCGTCCCAGAACTGCGGGTTTTCCTTGGGGAAACCGTAATCATGCGAGCTGATCAGCCGCTCGAAGTACGGCGCCAGTTCAATCCGTTCCAGCTTCAGCGACAGTGAGTCACGGTGCGCGTTGGTGATCATGATCACCCGTTTCCCGGCGCGTTTTATTGCTTCCAGAAAAGTATCCGCGTCAGGACGCAAAGCGATCAGGTGCGCGGTTTCCTGTTTCAACTCACGCACTGACAGCTTCAGTTCGCTGCTCCAGAAATCCAGGCAATACCACTGCAACTGACCTGCATGGCGTTCGAACAGCGGCTGCAATTCCATCTCGGCCATTGCGCGGCTGACCCCGTGCAGTTCGGCGTAGCGCTGGGGCAGGTGTTCCAGCCAGAAATGGTTGTCGAAGTGCAGATCCAGCAGCGTGCCGTCCATGTCCAGCAGGACGGTATCGATGTCGGACCAGGGTAAAGAGGGCATGGCAACGTCTCGAAACGGTAGAAAGATATCCGACGTAAACAATCGGGAAAGCCGCGTTATAGTAGCGCGTTCACGCCAAGGAGCTTTGCATGCGCCAGAAACCTACCGTACTCGCCCGCGAGATCGTCGCCACCAGTCGTCTGTTTTGCGTCGAAGAACTCAAGCTGCGTTTTTCCAATGGCGTGGAGCGCACCTACGAGCGGCTGGTCGGCAAGGGCGCCGGCTATGGCGCGGTAATGATCGTGGCAATGCTCGATGCCGAGCACGCGGTGCTGATCGAGGAATACTGCGGCGGTACCGATGAGTACGAATTGTCGCTGCCCAAAGGTTTGATCGAGCCGGGCGAAGATGTGCTGGCGGCGGCTGAACGTGAGCTCAAGGAAGAAGCTGGTTTTGGCGCGCGGCAACTGGAGCATCTGACCGAGCTGTCGCTGTCGCCCGGTTACATGAGCCAGAAGATTCAGGTGGTGCTGGCCACCGATCTCTACGAAGAGCGGCTGGAGGGCGACGAGCCTGAGCCGATGCGGGTCGACAAGGTCAATCTGCGTGATCTGTCGGCGCTGGCGCAGAACCCGCAATTCTCCGAAGGCCGCGCATTGGCGGCGCTGTATCTGACCCGTGACTTGCTGACCCAGCGTGGGTTCTTTCAGTCGTGAGTGACCTGTCGATGAATTTCCCCCATCCGTTGATGGCGCCAGTGGTTGAACTGGCATTGCAGGCCGGCGAAGCGATTTTGCCGTTCTGGCGCGCAGGCGTTGAAGTCACCGCCAAGGCCGATGATTCACCGGTGACGGCGGCGGATCTGGCGGCGCACCATTTGATTCTGGCCGGGCTGACCGCGCTGGATCCGAGTATTCCGGTGCTGTCTGAAGAAGACGCGAACATTCCCCAAAACGTACGCGCCGGATGGACGCGCTGGTGGTTGGTGGATCCGCTGGATGGCACCAAAGAATTCATCAGCGGCAGTGAAGAATTTACCGTCAACATTGCGTTGATCGAAAACGGTCGGGTGGTGTTTGGCGTGGTGTCGATGCCGACCAACGGTCGCTTTTACGTCGGTGGTGCCGGGCTTGGCGCGTGGCGTTGCGACAAGGGCGGCACACCGGTTTCGATTCAGGTGCGTGATGTGCCGGGAACGGGTGAGGCGTTTACGGTTGTCGCCAGCCGTCGGCATTCCAGCCCCGAGCAGGAGCGATTGCTGTCGGGCTTGAGCGCCAGCCTCGGTGAACTGCAGTTGGCGAACATCGGCAGCTCGCTGAAGTTTTGCCTGCTGGCGGAAGGGGCGGCGGATTGCTATCCGCGACTGGCGCCGACTTCGCAGTGGGACACGGCGGCGGCGCAGGGTGTGCTGGAAGGGGCGGGCGGCGAGGTACTGGATTTACGCGGTGAGGCGTTTTGTTATCCGGCGCGGGAGTCGCTGTTGAACGAGTTCTTTTTGGCGCTGCCGGCGAAGGCGGCATGGCGGGCGAGGTTGTTGGAGTTGGCGCGCGGGTAAGTGGGCTGATCCAGAATCCCCCTCACCCCAGCCCTCTCCCCCAGGAGAGGGAGCTGATCTTCATGCGCTTCAAAACCTGAGTTCGACTCGATATCTCAGGTCGATGCAAATCGAGAGAACAACCCGGTCAGTCCCCTCTCCCCCCGGGAGAGGGTTAGGGTGAGGGGCTTTTGATCGTCAGCGGTGCAACACGTATTGCCCGCTAAACGTCACCGCATCGACTTCACTCCCGACATTGACGATCCGCGTCTGCAACACCAACCGCGCCCGCCCATACCGCTGATACATCGCCAAAAACTTCTTCCACACCCGCTCATCAGGCGCCGGGCAAATCGCCGTGGCATCGCCCGTCACCGGCAGCGGATAACTGATCTGCCCTTCCTGAATCACGATGTGCCCATCGGTGATCCCTTCTTCTTTCAAACGCAAATGCAACCAGCCCCAGCCGGCCAGTACCGCGCCGCAATAGAGACTGCCGCCGAACATGGTGCTCTTGTGGTTGACGTTGGGATCGAGCGGCAAATACAGACTCAATTGCTGCTCGCGCCAGTCGAGCACCCGCAGGCCCATGTCGCGGGTCAGCGGAATGTCGTGATGAAGCACCGACTCCAGATATTGACTGTCTGTGCTCATTCGTTTTCGTCCCCGTGGCTGCTGTCACCAAAATTCAGACCGTGCTTGCGCAATTTGTCGTGCAAGGTCTTGCGCGGAACGCCCAGTGCTTCGGCGAGGCTGCGCACCGAGCTGTGCGAGCGCGCCAGTTCGGCGGCGATCAGCGATTTCTCGAAGTGTTCCACTTGTTCGCTTAGCCCGCCTTCGACAACTGCAACGGTCGCACCGTCGACACCTTCAACAGCACTGTTATCCAGCGCCAGTTCCAGACCGAGGGCAAAGCGTTCGGCGGCGTTTTGCAGTTCACGCACGTTGCCCGGCCAGGTGTGGCGCAGCAGCAAAGCACGCTGTGCCGGTTGCAATTCATGCGGCGGCAAACCGTGGCGGGCACTGGCTTCGTCGGCGTAATGCTGGAACAGCATCAGCGCATCTTCGCCACGTTCGCGCAGCGGCGGAATGCGCAGCGGTGCGACGTTGAGACGGTAATACAAGTCGGCGCGGAAACGCCCCTGATCGGCCGCCTGACGCAAGTCTTCCTTGGTCGCGGCGATGACGCGGATGTCCAGCGGGATCAGCTGATTGCCACCGAGTCGCTCGACCACACGTTCCTGGAGCATGCGCAGCAATTTCACCTGCACGTCCATGCTCATGCTTTCGATTTCATCGAGAAACAGCGTGCCACCATTGGCGAATTCGAACTTGCCGATCCGGCGTTTCTGCGCGCCAGTGAAGGCGCCCGGTTCGTGGCCGAACAGTTCGCTTTCGACCACGGACTCGGCCAATGCGCCGGCGTTGATCGCCACAAACGGCCCGTTGCGTCGGCTCGACAGATCATGCAGCGCGCGGGCGACGACCTCTTTGCCAGCGCCAGTTTCACCGAGGATCAGCACGTCAGCCTTGGTCGCCGCCAGTGCGCCAATCTGCTCACGCAGGCGCAGCATCGGCGCCGATTGGCCGACCAGTCGCGCGCTCAACTCGTTGCGATCGCTGAGGGCCAGACGCAGGCTGCGGTTGTCCAGCACCAATCGGCGCAGGGCTAACGCGCGGCGCACGCTGTCGAGTAGTGCATCGCTGGCGAAAGGTTTTTCGAGAAAGTCGTAAGCGCCGGCGCGCATCGCTTGCACCGCCAGCGGCACATCGCCATGGCCGGTGATCAACAGCACTGGCAACTCCGGATCCTGAGCGTGCAGTTCGCTGAGCAATTCCAGACCGTCCATGCCCGGCATGCGAATGTCGCTGACCACCACACCGGGCCAGTCACGCTCAAGTTGTGCGGCGAGGCCTTTGGCTTCGGACAGCGGCAGGATTTTCAGGCCGGCCAGATCCAGAGTCTGGCCGAGGGCCTGACGCAGGTGCGGATCGTCGTCGATCAACACCACCTGAATGCGATTGTCGATGGTCATGCACTTCGATCCTCGGACGGTTGCAGGCTGACCCCGGGCGCACCGGCGCGCAGCCGCAGGGTGATCAAGGCGCCGCCTTGCTTGTGGTTGGCGAACGACAGTTCACCGCCGAAGGCGCGCATCAGGGTTTCGCAAATGGCCAAACCCAGACCAAGCCCCTGCGTGCGGGTCTTGGTGGTATAGAACGGCTCGCTGGCGCGGCCGAGGGCTTCCATGCAGAACCCCGGGCCGTTGTCGCGAATGTACAGATTGACGCCCTCGGCGGTGGATTCGGCACTCAGCCACAATTTGCGCGGCGGGCCTTTTTCGGTGAGCGCATCGAGGGCGTTGGCCAATAGATTGCCGAGCACCTGGCGCAACCGGGTTTCCCCGGCTTCGACCCACAACGTGGCGGCGGGCAAATCGCGGATCAGCTCGACTTCCATGCTGCGCCGACGTTTGGCCAGCAGTGCCAAGGCATCGTCCAGCGCCGGTTGCAGGGCAACGCTTTCCGGAGCATGACGATCGCGGCGGGCGAAGGCGCGCAGGTGGGCGATGATCGAGGCCATGCGCCCGGTCAGCTCGCTGATCAATTTGAGGTTGCCGCGCGCGTCGTCGGTGCGCTGATGATCGAGCAGCACTTCGGCGTTTTCCGCGTAGCTGCGGATCGCCGCCAGCGGCTGATTGAGTTCGTGGCTGATGCTTGCCGACATCGTCCCTAGCGCCGACAGTTTGCCGGCCTGTACCAGGTCATCCTGCGCACGCACCAGTTCCTGCTGCGCCTGTTCGCGCTCCAGCACTTCCTGTTTCAGGCGCCGGTTGAGGCCTTCGAGGTCGCTGGTACGTTCGGCAACACGACCTTCGAGTTCGCGGCGCGCCTTGGCCTCGAAAGCGATGCGTTCCAGATAATGACGGCGACGCTGCATCATCAAACCGAGCAACAACATCACCACCAGCAACGTGGCGCCACCGATGGCCACGACCGTGCGCACCGGGCGATCGATCAGCGTGCGCGGGGCAAGGATGCTGACACTCCAGCCGGTTTCGGCGATGTCGTGGGTCTGGATCAGCCAGGCAGTGGGGCTGAGGTTCAGCGGTCGAGGCTCGCGGGTTGGATAGGGCTGGATCGCTGTGATCGCAGAGCGTTCGGCTTCGCTCAACTCGCGGGTCGAGCGGAAACGCCATTCCGGGCGCGAGGTAAGAATGACCACGCCGTTGTGGTCGGTCACGAGCAGTTGTTCTGGAGTTTTGCCCCAAAGACTTTCGGTGTGATCGAGATCGACCTTGATCACCAATACGCCGATGATTTTCTCGCCGTTGCGCACGGCGGCGGCGAAGAAGTAACCGCGTTTGGCTGACGTGGTGCCGAGCCCGAAAAAGCGCCCCAGACGCCCGGCCATCGCTTCACTGAAATACGGACGGAAGGAGAAATTACGGCCGACAAAACTGTCGTGTTTGTCCCAGTTCGAAGCCGCCAGCGTCTGGCCGTTGGTGTCCATCAGGTACATGACTTCGGCGCCGGTTTGCGCGGCGATATTTTTCAGCAGGCGATTGGCGTTGCCTTGGGTGACGCCATCATCCGGCGCGCCGAGGACAGAGCGTAGCGCGGGCAGATCACCGAGGATCTGCGGCAACACTTCGTAGCGGTGCAGGGTGCCCAGCAGGTTGGCGACGTAGAGGTCGAGGGTCTGGCGATTCTGGCCGGCCAGTTCGCTGCGGTAATACCGCTCGGCAAGATGTTCCAGCGGCCACAACAGCGGCGCCAGACACAGCGCCAGCAACGCAAGGCTGCGCCAGCGGGGTCTGCGGGGAAGGGTTGGTTTCATGCCGAATGCGCCTGTGGGGAACAGGCGCATTATGCCTAGGCTCAGGCGAAGACGTCAGCGTCCTTGGACGATGCGGTGAATGCAGGAATAAAAATTACCAAGCGTCACTGTAACAGCGGGTGGGGGTTGCGCATCCTCTGCAGCAATGGCGATATAGGCGCCTAATAAAATTTCAGGGGTTGTTTGCATGCCACTTGCCACGTTGTTTCACCGCGCCAGTTTGCCTAGCCCTCAGGTTTCTGAGGCGCAAGCCCTGCAATGGCTCGCGGAACATTACGGGATCAGTGGCCGGTTAAAAGCCTTGGGCAGCCAGCAGGATCTCAACTTCCGGGTCGACAGTGAGCGCGGCCGGTTTGTGCTGAAAATATGCCGTGGCGACTATTCGCTGGTGGAGCTGCAAGCCCAGCACGCCGGCCTCAAGTACCTCGCCGAACATTCCGCAGTCAGGGTGCCCAGCGTTATCGTCGCCAACAATGGTCAGGATTTGTTGACCTTGGAATCCGCTGGCGAATCGGTGCACGTGCGCTTGCTCGATTACATCGAAGGCCAGCCGCTGACCGATCTCGACCATTTGGGCACAGAAGTCGTGGCCGGGTTTGGTCGGCTTTGCGGTGAGATGGATCTGGCGCTCGCAGGCTTTGATCATCCGGGCCTTGAGCGCACGTTGCAGTGGGATGCGCGCCACGCCAGCGCGTTGATCAGCCATTTGCTGCCGGTGATCAAGGATCAGCGTCAGCGCGAATTGATCGCCGACGCAGCCGAACAGGCTGAGCGCCGCTTGCAGCCGTTGCTCGAGAAGTTGCCGGTGCAGGCGATTCACATGGACATCACCGATGACAACGCGGTGTGGCAGCGCGATGCGCAGCGCCATTGGCAATTGCAGGGCGTCATCGATTTTGGCGATCTGGTGCGCACATGGCGTATTACCGATTTGTCGGTGACCTGCGCTGCATTGCTGCATCACGCCGGCGGCGATCCGTTTGTGATTCTGCCGGCGGTGCAGGCCTATCACGCGGTCAATCCGTTGCAACACGAAGAGTTGCAGGCGCTGTGGCCGTTGATCGTCGCGCGGGCGGCGGTGCTGGTATTGAGTGGCGAGCAGCAGGTCAGTATTGATCCGGCCAATACGTATAGCCGCGACAACCTCACCCACGAGTGGGAAATTTTCCGCGTGGCGACCTCGGTGCCGCTGGCGCTGATGGAGGCGGCGATTCTGACGGCGGTCGGTCATTCCCTGCCGGCGATCAACAGCGAAGGTTTTGCCCCGTTGCTGCCGAGTCTGGTCGGGCGCGAATTTGCCTTGATCGATCTTGGCGTCTTGAGCGCGCATTTCGAGGCGGGCAACTGGGAGCAGGAAGGTATCGATCAGCGCCTGCTGACCGAAGCCGCTGCGGCGCATGGTTTGGCGGCGAGCCGTTATGGTCAGTACCGTTTGTCGCGCACGCGCCCTGACAGTGCGGACGAACCAGACACCTTCCCGCTGCACGTCGAATTGCGCGTGCCCAACGGCACTGCCGTCGAAGCGCCATTTGCCGGCGTGCTGCATCAAGCGGCGGACGGCGCGTTGCGCCTCGATGGCCCGCAACTCAGCGTACGTCTGTGGGGCGTGACGCCTTCGCTGCACAGCGGCGCGGCACTGGTCAAAGGTCAGGTGCTGGGCTCGGTCAGCGGCCCGTTATTGGTTCAGCTTTGCCGTGGCGCGCAGTTGGAAGCGCCGCTGTTCTGCACGCCAATCCACGCGGCGGCCTGGCAGGCATTGTGTCCGTCGCCAGCCGCGCTGCTGGGGCTGGCCTGCGATGCCGAGCCGGAGCTGGATGGCAAAACCCTGCTTGAACGCCGTGACGCCAGTTTCGCCCGCACGCAAAAACACTATTACGTCGACCCGCCGCGCATCGAACGAGGCTGGCGCAATCACCTGATCGACATGCAGGGCCGCTCCTATCTGGACATGCTCAACAACGTCGCGGTACTCGGCCACGGCCATCCGCGCATGGCCGCCGTCGCGGCGCGTCAGTGGTCGCTGCTCAATACCAACTCGCGTTTCAACTATGCGGCAGTCGCCGAGTTTTCCGAGCGCTTGCTGAAGCTGGCACCGGAAGGCATGGATCGGGTATTCCTGGTCAACAGCGGCAGTGAGGCCAATGACCTGGCGATCCGTCTGGCATGGGCCTACAGCGGCGGTCGCGACATGATCAGCGTGCTGGAGGCTTATCACGGCTGGACAGTCGGCGCCGACGCGGTGTCGACGTCGATTGCCGACAACCCGAAAGCCCTGGAAAGCCGCCCGGACTGGGTGCACCCGGTGCCTGCGCCAAACATGTATCGCGGTGAGTTCCGTGGCGTCGATTCGGCACCGGATTATGTGCGCAGCGTTGAGCATCACCTGGAAAAACTCGCCGAGCAGAAGCGCCAATTGGCCGGATTTATCTGCGAACCGGTGTACGGCAATGCCGGCGGCATCTCGCTGCCACCGGGTTATCTGAAACAGGTTTATGCCTTGGTGCGCGCGCAGGGCGGGGTGTGCATCGCCGACGAAGTGCAGGTCGGTTATGGGCGTATGGGTAAATTTTTCTGGGGCGTTGAAGAGCAGGGCGTGGTGCCGGACATCATCACCATGGCCAAAGGCATGGGCAACGGCCAGCCACTCGGTGCGGTGATTACTCGCCGGGAGATTGCCGAGGCGCTGGAGGCCGAAGGTTATTTCTTCTCGTCGGCGGGCGGCAGTCCGGTCAGTTGCCAGATCGGCATGGCGGTGCTCGATGTCATGGAAGAAGAAAAACTCTGGGAGAACGCGCAGGTGGTCGGTGGCCACTTCAAGGCGCGGCTCGAAGCGTTGATCGATAAACATCCGCTGGTGGGCGCGGTGCACGGTTCCGGGTTCTATCTGGGGCTTGAGCTGATCCGTAACCGCGAGACGCTGGAAGCGGCGACCGAAGAGACCGCGCTGCTGTGTAATCGTCTGCGTGAGTTGGGGATTTTCATGCAGCCGACCGGGGATGATCTGAACATCCTCAAAATCAAACCACCGATGGTGACGTCGCGCCAGAGTGTCGACTTCTTCGTCGACATGCTCGACCAAGTCCTCACCGAAGGCCTCTGATCCCATGTAGGAGCTGCCGAAGGCTGCGATCTTTTGATCTTGATTTTTAAGAGCAAAATCAAAAGATCGCAGCCTTCGGCAGCTCCTACAGGGTTTCGTTGTTAATTCGATTTGTATCGGTCTTTAATGCGTTGAATTAGACGAAATGCATTTTAGTAGCTTCTAAAGCCGATATTTATCGGCTATAAAGTCGCCATTGCTCCGGCATGGCGTCTCGCTGTCCGGTGCGCGCGTTTTCTTTTCGGTCGAATGGTCGACCGTCAAAGCACTTGCCCGGAGATGATTCATGAGCCGTATCGTTACCGTTGCCGCCACTCAGATGGCCTGTTCGTGGGATCTGGAAGCCAACCTCGAAATCGCTGAAAGGCTGGTGCGCGAAGCCGCCGCCAAAGGCGCGCAGATCATCTTGATTCAGGAGCTGTTCGAGGCGCCGTACTTCTGCCAGAAGCCAAACCCGGACTATCTGCAACTGGCAACGACGGTGGAAGAAAACGTCGCGATCAAACATTTCCAGAAAATCGCCAAAGAGCTGCAAGTGGTGCTGCCGATCAGCTTCTACGAGCTGGCCGGCCGCGCGCGTTTCAATAGCATCGCGATCATCGACGCCGACGGCAGCAACCTCGGGATTTATCGTAAAAGCCACATTCCGGACGGCCCGGGCTATCACGAGAAGTATTACTTCAACCCGGGCGACACCGGTTTCAAAGTGTGGAATACCCGTTACGCGAAAATCGGCGTGGGCATCTGCTGGGATCAGTGGTTCCCGGAAGCGGCGCGCAGCATGGCGTTGCAGGGGGCGGAAATCTTGTTCTACCCGACCGCGATCGGCAGCGAACCGCACGACAAGACCATCTCGTCGCGCGACCACTGGCAGCGTGTGCAGCAGGGCCATGCCGGCGCTAACTTGATGCCGCTGATCGCCAGCAACCGCATCGGTAACGAAGAACAGGACGGCTACGACATCACGTTCTACGGCTCTTCGTTCATCGCCAACCAGTTCGGCGAAAAAGTGCAGGAGCTGAATAAAACCGAAGAAGGTATTCTTGTGCACACTTTCAACCTCGACGAGCTCGAACACATTCGCAGCGCGTGGGGTTCATTCCGTGACCGCCGTCCGAACCTGTACGGCGCGTTGAAAACCCTCGACGGTTCCCTGGAGTCCTGATCCCGATGACCACATTGAAAAGTACCCCGCGCGCCGACGGCTTTCACATGCCGGCCGAGTGGGCGCCGCAAACGCAGACCTGGATGATCTGGCCCGAGCGCCCGGACAACTGGCGTCTGGGTGGCAAACCGGCGCAAGCCGCGCACGCAGCGGTGGCCAAAGCCATCGCGCGTTTTGAACCGGTGACTGTTGCCGTTTCCGCCGGCCAATACGAAAACGCCCGCGCCCGCCTCGACGTGCCGAATATCCGCGTGGTCGAGATGTCCAGCGATGACGCCTGGGTACGCGACAGCGGCCCGACCTTCGTCATCAATAACAGCGGTGAAGTGCGCGGTGTGAACTGGGACTTCAACGCTTGGGGCGGTTTCGATGGCGGTCTGTATTCGCCGTGGAATCGCGACTCGCAGGTCGGCGGCAAGATCCTCGAGATCGAACGCAGCCCACGCTATCGCACTGAAGGTTTTGTGCTCGAAGGCGGTTCGATTCACGTCGACGGCGAAGGCACGCTGATCACCACCGAAGAATGCCTGCTGAACCGCAATCGCAACCCGCACCTGGGCCGCGAAGAGATCGAAGCAGTGCTCAGCGCCAATCTGTCTGTGGATAAAATCATCTGGCTGCCGGACGGTTTGTTCAACGACGAAACCGACGGCCATGTGGATAACTTCTGCTGCTACGTGCGTCCGGGTGAAGTGCTGCTGGCGTGGACTGATGATCCACAGGATCCGAACTACCCGCGCTGCCAGGCAGCGATGAAAGTCCTCCAAAGCAGCACTGACGCCAAGGGTCGCCCGTTCACGGTGCACAAAATGCCGATCCCGGGGCCGCTGTATGCGACCGAAGAAGAGTGCGCTGGTGTCGATCCGGTCGACGGCACGCAGGAGCGTAATCCGTCGGTGCGTCTGGCCGGTTCTTACGTGAACTTTCTGATCGTCAACGGCGGCATCATCGCGCCGAGCTTCGACGACCCGATGGACGCACCCGCCTTGGAAATTCTGCAGAACCTGTTCCCGCAGCACGAAGTGGTCATGGTGCCGGGCCGCGAACTGTTACTGGGCGGCGGCAACATCCACTGCCTTACCCAACAGCAACCCGCGCCGCACAAAGAGTGAGTTGAGTCGTAACAGCTTGAGTTGATTACCAAATCAGCCGGGCAATGATTAGCTCGCTAAGTATGAACAGAGGCCCGCAGCCCGAAAGGACGGCGGGCTTTTTTGTATCCACTTGTCGACAAATGCGAAACATTGGCATAGCTCTTGTATTCGTCTGTGGGCACTAGGGAGGGGGAAAAGAACGTCAATCGTTCTGTCATAAACCTTGGATAACGTAGCCGCTCACGAACGGGGAGAGAGCGCTGAAATGAACGCCGAAGTGAACGTAATCAGCGAGCGGACTTTGCATCCCATGGCCGTTAACGGCGAATCGCTCCACCGCGTTGCGCACTGGTTGAAGTCCAATGGAACGCGTCAGATCAGGGTTCCTGATCCGCGCCGGATGATGATCGAGCGCTACCCCGCTGACCTGTTCAGCGAGGACGAACTGGAAGCGTTGTGGGATGTGCTGGAAGGATAAGAAGAACAACAGGGATGGGTGAAAGCGCTGCCGGGATGGCGGCGCTTTTTTATGGGGGCTGGAAAGATCGTCGGGGAGGAGTATGGAAAAAAGCCCCTCGTCTACAGCACCTCACGGTAGCAGTCGGTTGAATCTGCTAATTCATTTTCTTCAGGTGGAGTGAGTACGTAAATAAAATCGATATCTGGGAAATAATTTTTGCTGTCATCCGGATTCCACACAAAGGCTTGGAGGTGTCCAGGGCCCAGTAGTAAGTTTGATGTCCTAAAGCTGAAATTCCATTTTTCAACACGAGGTACTTCTCGGTAATACTCAACTCCGTTGCGTCTAAGTGAAATACCAACTCTCAACGACCCTGTATAGGTGGTGTCCACGTAGCCACTGATTAAAGCGGGCAGCGAAAGGAAATCACCGTCCTTTGGCGAATACCACCCTCCCTCATCATTGCTCGACATGGAATGTCTCCTCAGAAAAACCTTAAAAGAACCTGATTCTTTTTAAGGCCGAAAGAGTGGTTTGGGTACCTGTAAAATCTGACAGTCCCGACGAACGGTGTAACGTCCTTTCAACCTGCAACTTGGAACTGTAAATCCCGATTTCTGTTTGAAATCAGAACGAATAAGTCCCCGTCATAACAACACTACGCGGCGCCCCCGGCTGAATCTGCGCAGCACTGGTCGCCGACGAGTAATACTCGCGATCAGTAATATTGTTCAGCGCCCCGCGCAAATCCCAATCTTTCATCCGATAACCGACCAGCGCATCCCAACGTCCATAACCCGGCAGCACAGTTGTATTGAGGTTATCGGCATAGCGCTGACCAACCAGCGTCAGTCCCGTTTCGCCATACCAGCCCATCTCCGGTTTCCAGGTCAGGAAGAGGCTGCCGTTGTGCTTGGCGACGTTGTTGATGCGTTTGCCTTCCAGGCCATTGTTGTCCTTCTCGATTGTCGCGTCCTGCACGCCGACGCCGCCGCGCACGTACCAGTTACCGGCAATTTTGCCGGTGCCGGTCAGTTCAATCCCGCGTGAACGTTGAACACCGGAGAGCACGGTCACGGTCGGATCGTTTGGATCTGCGGTGCGGCGGTTGTAGAGCTCAAGGTCGTAGATCGCCAGCGTGGTATTCAGGCGATCATCAAGCCAGTCGCTCTTCACGCCGATTTCTTTCTGCTTGGTCAGCTCCGGGCTCAGGTCATTGGAGTTGCCCGCTGCACCCGGGGTGATACCGATGAGACCGCCGCCCACTGGTGAGAAAGTTTTAGTCCATGAGGCATAGAACGAGTGATTGTGCAGCGGCGTCCAGACCAGGCCCACGCGCGGGCTGGTGCTGTGGCTGTCGCGGTCTTCGCTGATGTTTTTCAACTGGTTGGTCGACTCGATGTCGAAGGTGTCGTAACGCAAACCGGCGAGCACCTGCCATTGATCGTTCAGACGCAATTGATCCTGCACGTACAGGGCGCGGCTTTCGACCTCGGTGTGAGTGTCGCTGGATACCTGCATGCGCCCGGTGTGGCGCAAATCGCGATTGGGGTTGTACCGATCCAGCGCTGGCACTGGCGAGCTGCCGGGGCCCGTGGTCGCCGCGTTGTACAGCTTCGGGTCGCGGCGTTGACTGCCGATCTCGATCCCGGTCAGCAGACGATGCTCCAGACCAAAGGTGTCGAAACCGCCTTCCAGCTCAATGTTGTTGTAAATGTTGCGGGTGGTCAGATCCTGCTGCCAGTGCTGACGCGTGACCTTGTTGGTCGCCGGGACATAACCGGTGAGGTAGGTGTTGTCGAAATCACTGTCGAGTTTGAACACGCCGAGGGTCTGGCGCAGTTGCCAGTTTTCGTTGATTTCGTAAGTGAGCTTCGAGCGCAACGACTGGGTTTTGTCGTCGATGAAGTCGTGATCGTTGCCATAAGTGGTGTCGCGCCCGACATCGGCCGGCCGACCATTAACCCCCGGAATACCGCGATCCGGCGTACGGTTGTAGCGGCTGTATTCGTACTGCACCAACCAATTCAGATCCGGGCTCAGTTGCCAGCTCATCGACGGCGCGAACAACTGGCGATTGCCACTGACGCCATCGCGGAAGCTGTTTTCATCCATGTTGCCCATGTTCAGGCGCAGGCTGATGTTCTCGCTCGGATCGGTGCTGAGGTCGGCGTAAAGACTGCGCAAATCTTCGCTGCTGCCTTGGGCTTCAATCGTCGAGCGGCGGCCGAATTCCGGCATTTTGCTCACGCGGTTGACGATGCCGCCCTGGCTGCCACGGCCATACAACACAGCGGCCGGGCCCTTGAGCACTTCGACGCGTTCGATGTTGTGCATGTCGCGCTTGTACTGGCTGTCGTCGCGGATGCCGTCCAGATAAAAGTCGTTGCTCGCATCGAAACCCCGGATGCGCAGGCTGTCGAAACGCGTGTCGGCGCCGCTGCTGACGTTGGGAATACCGCTCAACGCATCGCCAATGTCGTTGGTGCCGTAGTTCGCCACATTGGCGGTCTTGATTGAATCGATGGCCTGCGGCACGTAGCGCACCGGCGTCGAGGTGCGAGTCGCGGTGTTGCTGACCTTTACGCGCGGATCATCGTCTTCGGCTTCGGCAGCGCTGATCGATGTTTCAGGCAGTGTTGTAGGAGCAGCGTAGGAAAAACCGGCAGACAGCAGGGCAGAAAGGCCAAAGCTGTAGGACGTCAGGCGAAAAGGGGCAGGCATTGAAGAAAACATCCGTAGGATTTTTAGGCTGAAGCATGTAGGGCGCGGATGATAATGCTTGCTATTTACTTTCGTTAATTATTCCTGAGAAGTTCCGCTGCCGGATTGTTTCGGATTGTGTCTCAGCCCGTACAACCCGCTCGTTCAGCGAAATAAACCAACTCGTGAGGGCAATCATGGACGCGATAAACCGCTGAAGAATCTTCCTCTGCGCTGCGTCAAAATCACTGGTTGTGACCGATTCCTTGCAACCGGCCATCACAAAATTTACGTTTCTTAGACGAATTTCGCCTATTTAAAGACGATTCTTGAAATTGACACATTGTTCCGGGCGCGGCTACGATTCGGCCCAACGCCTGTGGCCAACCGCCATGACTCAAAATAATAAGAAGGCCCGCCACGACTTGGTCGTGGGCGGGTCTTTTTGTTTCGGGATGAAAAAAGAGTGCAAAAGCGCCGTTTCAGCCGTTCGACACAGCGCGTTTCAACCCGTAATAAGGAAAATAAAATGTTGAACAAGCGAATCAGCCTGATCGCTCTGGGGATGTTGAGCGCCACACAGGCCATGGCTAACGACCAGGCCGAGTCCAAGGGTTTTCAAGAAGACAGCAGCCTCAAAGTGCTGCTGCGCAACGCTTACATCAATCGTGACTACAAAGACGGCAACGACGACAAATCCGAATGGGGCCAAGCGGCCATCGGTACGTTCTCGTCCGGCTTCACCCAAGGCACCATCGGTGTCGGCGTCGACGCTTTCGGTCTGTACGCACTGAACCTGGAACGCAGCGAAGATCGCAGCGGCGCCGGTGGTATCGACTTCTTCAAGAAGGGCGCCAGCGGCGCTCCGGCCGACGACCTGTCCAAGGGCGGCGCAGCGGTCAAATTCCGTCTGTCCAGCACCACCCTGACGTACGGTGACCAGATGCCGGCCCTGCCGGTGCTGAACTACGACAACTCGCGTCTGCTGCCGGAAAGCTACACCGGTACTTTGATCACTTCCAAAGAGATCAAAGGCCTGGAGCTGAACGCCGGTCGTTTCACCGCCGAATCGCGCAAGAGCGCTGAAGGCCGTGACAGCGGTGGTCTGAAATCGATCAACGTATTGGGCGGTAGCTACCAGTTCACCGAACAGTTCAAGGCTGCGCTGTACGCTTCCGACGTCGAAGACGTGCTGAAGAAGCAATACGTGAACGCCAACTACGTGTTCCCGATCGACAAGGATCAGTCCCTGACCTTGGACTTCAACGGCTACCGCACCAAGCTGGACAATTCCTACGTCCGCGAAAGCGGTGCAACCGGCGACGACAACAAGATCTGGAGCCTGGCCGCGACTTTCGTCACCGGCCCACACTCGTTCACCGTGGCGCACCAGCGTTCCACTGGCGACAGCAACCTGGGCTACGCCTACGGCGGCTATCAGAAAGATCAGGGTCGTGTCGGCGACGGTGGCAACACCATCTACCTGGCCAACTCCTACTGGTCTGACTTCAACGCTGAAGACGAACGCAGCTGGCAGTTGGGCTACGGCCTCGACTTCAGCGCTTTCGGCGTGCCGGGTCTGAGCTACAACGTTGCTTACGTACGTGGCGACAACATCACTACGTCCACCAGCGAAGGCGGCACCGAGCGCGAGATCTTCAACCAGTTCAAGTACGTCGTGCAAAGTGGCCCGGCCAAAGACCTGAGCGTGAAACTGCGCAGCTCGATCCTGCGCGTGTCGCAGAAGTCCAGCGAGTACAACGTCAGCGGCAACGAGCTGCGTGTGTTCGTGGATTACCCGATCAACATCTTCTGATGATCGCTTAAGTGTAAAAACTTGAAAAAAACCCCGATTCGCTCGGGGTTTTTTTTCGACGGTTTTTCGATGAAAACCAGAAAAAAACCATGTTTTTGTCATGTAAAAGTAGTTTTTAAGTCGCTGCAAACTTCGTTTCAAACAGGGCTTTAAATGCCTGAAATTCTTTCTCATGGACGCAAATTCTCCACCTAATAGATTAGGCCGCTCAACGCAGTGGAGAATTGGGTAATGATCGTTTTGAACAGAGAAGTGGGCGAATCGCTACGGCGCGACAAATTTGTCAACGTCCAGGGTGGTGACTTCAATCTCTACGGTCATTTTGCCGACTTCGTCAGACTGACCAAAAGTTGGGAAAACATGGAGCCTGACAGCTACTACGGTCAGGCCGAAGCCGGCATGCGTTACCGTCGTTACAGTGACTTCGAGTACAACCCGAAAACCCGCGAGCTGACGCAACTTGAGCATCGCGCGTACGTGCAGTCGAAAGAGAACAACGCTTACGTCGGCGGCCTGGTACGACACTTCCAGGACTTCTCCGATGAAGTGATTTCGTCGCCAGTGATGCGCAGCCTGATCGACACCGATTTTGAAGTGTACAAAAGCGTGCTGCCGGAAGAGCTGCACGATGAAATCTGGCAGTGCCAGATCCATCAGATCCGTATCGAGATCAAACCCGGCAAACAACTGGAAATTACTCCGGAAGGGATTCACTGCGACGGTTACCCGTTCAGCGGTGTGCACTTCTGGGGCCGCAACAACGTCGAGGGTGCCGAGAGTCGTCTGTACGACATCCACGAGCATCAACTGGCGTCGACCACTTACAAGGAAATTCTCGACACCACTTACTTCCTCGACCGCGACATGCGCCACTACGTGACGCCTGCGCGCAACACGCACACCCATGCCATGGCATATCGGCAGATTCTGGCGATTTCTTTCTCGCGGCCCGGGACCGCTTTCGACATTGTTCGCTAATCAGATCACCCCAATCGATGGCGTCGAGTGCTCGACGCCTGTGGTGCTGCGACGCGCCACGGCCAAGGATGCGCAGCGCATGGAGCGCTTCTTCCGCCAGTTCGACGAAGTGTCTTTCTGCGAATGGCAGGACGCCAAGTGCCTGCGCGGCGTGCTGATCCAGAAAACCACCACGTCGTATCTCGCCTTCGACGTCGCCGGCGAAATCGTCGGCGCGGTGCTTGGCGGCATGCTCGGCAGTCGCGGCACGATCAATCATCTGGCCGTCAGCCCGCGCTATCGCAGCCAGGGTGTCGGTCAGCGTCTGGTTGAAGCGGCGTCGTCCGACATGAAACGTGTCGGCGTGTTGCGGATGTTTCTGTTCGTCGACGATGCTAACCTCGCGGGCAAGCGTTTTTGGACTGCCCAGGGTTTTTGCGAGCCCCACGGCGAACGGACATTTGAGAGGGATCTATGAATGAACGGTCCGGCAGTGCGCCGCTGATGGTCACCCATCAGCCATCGCGCACATTTGCCGAAGCCAGCCCGGTCGTCGCCGGCTACTTCACGGTGTCGTTTGTGTTCGGGCTGATGGCCGTCAACGCCGGGTTGCCGATGTGGCTGCCGGTGGCGATGTGCCTGTTCGTCTATGCCGGCGCTTCGCAATTCGCCGCGCTGGCGCTGATCTCCAGCGGCGCGTCGCTGACCACCATTGTGCTGACCACGTTCCTGATCAACGCGCGGCACATGTTGATGTCGGTCTATATGGCCAAAGCCCTGCGCGCGCTCGGTTTGAGCCGCATGGAGCGTTGGGCTTACGCCGGTGGCCTGACCGATGAATCCTTCGCCTTCCACAGTGTGAAACTCGGCACCGGCGCACCAGTCAACGTGCGCTATCTGATCGGCTTCAACCTGTTCTGCCACACCTCGTGGGTGCTCGGCGGATTGCTCGGCGCAGTTTGCGCACAGTACGCGGCGCACCTGATCAAATATCAGCTCGACTACGCACTGACGGCGATGATGCTCTACGTGCTGGTGTCGCTGTGCAACACGCGCAACAAACTGATCGCCGCTGCGGCTGCGGTGATCTGCATGGGCGCCCTGAGCTTGGTCGGCAGCTCGCCGTTTAATGTGTTTATCGCCACGTTTGTGGGCTGCGGAGTGGGTGTATGCCTGACCAAACGTTCCTGATTCTGGTCGTTGTGCTGATGATGGCCGTGACCTTCCTGCCGCGCGCCTTGCCGCTGCAAATCAACACCGAGCACTGGCCGCCATTTGTCGCGCGGGCGCTGGAATACCTGCCGGTGGCGATCGTGGCTGCGATCAGCCTGACTCCCTTGTTGATCAAGGATCAGCACATACAGCTCGACCGCCCGGAATTCTATGCCGCGATTCCGACGTTGTTATGTGCGTATTTCAGCAAAAACCTCTTTCTCAGTGTGGCGGTTGGGACGGCTGCGTACATTGCGCTCGGCTCGTTCATGTAACGGCAGATCGACAACATCGCTGAGTGCCTGGCGCGACAACTCGGAGTTGTTCACCGCCAGGCGCACTTCGAGGAAGTCCTCGAACCCCGGGAAAATCGTCAGGCCGTTTTTCTGCGCAGCCTCACGCGAGACCATGCCGACCGCGTCCATCTGCGTGATCAACGACAACGTCAGCGTTTCGCTGCACGAATAGACCATGCGCTGACCGTTCTCGTGATTGCCCAGCCCGGCGTCGAGAAAACGCAAAAAGCTGTGGGAATACGGACAATCTTCTGCAGGACGTACCTGAAACTTGTTGCCCAGCAACGTCAGCGGATCGTTCTCCTGCCCGCAATGCGCGCCGACCACCTGCACCTGCACTTCGGGCAAGACAATGCTCGGCAAACCCGGACGCTGCGGGCCGATCAGCACCGCGAGGTCAAAGTCTTCGTTCTTCAACTTGCTGAGATTTTCCATCGACTCGGCGTAGCTGAATTCCATCTGATAATCGGGAAACACCTCAATCAGGCGCCCGATCATTCGCCGGTTGAAGTCAGTCGACAACGTGTTGTTCAACGCAACCTTCAACGTCCGCTGGCCCGGCACCTTCAGCGCCTCGACCTTTTCTTCCATCTGTCGCGTGGCAATCAGCACTTTGTCCATATACGGCGTCAGCTCGGTGCCTTGCGGCGTCAGCGTCAGCCCTTTGTTGGAACGACGAAACAAGCGGAAACCGAACTGCTCTTCGACCTTGTTCAACTGCGCGGCCAACGCCTGCACAGTCAGGCACGAATGCTCGGCTGCGGCCGACAAAGAGCCGGTCTGCACGATGCGCATCAGATTGCGTAAGGTTCTGCTATCCATGGGTAATGCCCTCTAAAGTGGGCTGGGTATTGTTGTTTACGAGACTGCCGGTTCGGCGGCCATATGCTGGGTATATTCCTGTACCTGAGCATAGTTGTCGCGGGTTTAGTAGCGAATTGATGTCCCCGCCGATGGCTGGAGGCTGACACAGGATCGGGGTTTTTGGGGGAAGGGGGGTGATGGGGGTCAAAAAAAGTGCCCGGATCGAAAGATCCGGGCACTTTTTTTCGTTTGGAATCTAAGAGCTGTGGCGATTTTTCCCACCTTCGCTCGGCAGCAATCCTTCCATATACCAGAAGTGTCCGATTGCAAATGAGGATGTGGCTGATTTACCCCACCGCCAAAAACCAGCGAAATATGGACTTGTTACTTTGAGGATTTTGTTAAGGCCGAATCCATTGCAGTTAAGGATATTTCCGCCTAGCCAAGGCGCGACTGGGTGGGTACCAATGAATTTGCCAGGAAAGCGCGCTACTCCCAATCAAACCAATTGGATAGCCCTTGGCTTACCGGACATACGCGATATCGAAGTGAGGTTATTGAATTCGAATGCTCGAGAAATTCCTGGTGCGACAAGTTTGGAATTGGCTTGGGAGCAGGTTGCGTTGGGGTTTGGGTTGTCGGAAGGCAAGAGTTACTCCGTGATACAAACGCCTTACGTCGCGGTCACTGTCAGACGCGAATACCTACTACATATCGTCGAAAAAAGGCCCAATGCGCGAGAGCGCTTCACCGAGTTTGCATTGGATACCATTCAGAATCCCTTGGAAATCTGGCAAATTTCCTACGATGACGGTTCGATACGACTGGCGTTCATCGGTGCGTACGACACGAAATATCAGATGCTTGTGGTGATCCACGCTGACTATGGACACGCTCTCTGGAATTTCATGAACTGCGACAAGAAAGCGTTGAATAAGCATCGCCATGGAATACTGGTGTATCAGCGTTTCCAAACCGCCAAACAAAAAAAGCAGCCTGAAGAGGCTGCTTTTTCTGAAGTAGGTGCTTGATATTGTGCTCCCTCAAGCAGGGGAGAAGAGGTCTCACCCGAGCGCTGATATTCAGGTTATCAACGGGGTTCCTAACGCCGACTATTGCCACCTGAAGGCAGTCGGTTTCGCGCTCTTGGGGCCGATTCTCTGTCAGGCGTATTGGCAAGTCAAACGAAAAATAGGCAGTAGGAGTCCGCATATGAAGCGCTTTATTTGTTTGGTTCATATGTGTACTAATCTTGATGTATCACATAACGAGTTGGTAACGATCTGATGCCTACTTCACCTCCAGCTCTCACTCCAAGCGAACAACTCGACGCCCCCGAAGCCGGTCGCGTCGCGCTGAAGTTCTTCTTCAACCTCATGGAGTGCTGGGGCTGCAGCGCCGAGCAGCAACGCACATTGCTGGGCGGCGTCGGCAACACCACGTTCTACAAATACAAACACCTGCCAAATATCCGTCTGCCGAACGACACCCTTGAGCGCATCTCCTACCTGATGGGCATTCACAAGGCGCTGAGTATCATCTTCAGCAACAGCCGCGAACGCGCCTACACGTGGGTCAGCAGCCCAAACACGGCGTCGCCGTTCAATGGCCAAACGGCGCTGGATTACATGCTCGCCGGACGCGTGGTCGATATCGCCGATGTGCGCCGCTACCTCGATGGGGTGCGCGGTTGAAGGCGCCCGATTTGGTTGATGTGCCGTGGCCGCGAGCCTACCGGATCGTTAACAGCAGCTTCCCGCCGATTGCACTGTTTGAAGATGTGCTCGATCCCGAAGACCTGGAAATTGCCTACGCGATTGAGGCGCTGACCAATGATCGATTGATAGAGCAGGCCGGCGTTCTCGCCCGAGTGCGTCCCGAAGATCGACTCTCCGGCCCCGGATCGACTCCGGTGATGGCTGCGTTTACTCATATCGGCAAACGCAGCCGTTTCTGCGACGGCACCTTCGGCGTTTACTACGCCGCAAGCAGTCAGGCGGCTGCCATCGCCGAGACCTGTTATCACCAGAAGCGATTTCTGGCGGCGACCCAGGAAGCGGATCTTGAGTTGACCATGCGCACTTACGTCAATCGGGTGGTTAAACCGTTACACGACATTCGTCACGATCATCCCGAGCTGCACAATCCGGATCCTGAGGCTTATGGGCCGTCTCAGGTTTTCGCCCGGCAACTGCGCGAAACCGAGTCATGGGGACTGCTCTACAACAGCGTTCGCCTGCCGGGCCATGAATGCGTCGCCGCGTTTCGGCCGCCTGCGGTGTCGATTCCGAAGCAGGGTAAGCATTTGCGCTATGTGTGGAGTGCGACTCAGCAGAAGATTTCGTTTGTGCTTGAAATCAGTCAGGTCTGAAACGCAAAAAGCCCTCGCATCAGCGAGGGCCATACACCGGTGTTTACATCAATGGCTTGTCCGACGGCGCATCCATCACTTTCACTACATCATCGATCAGCGCTTTGCTTAACTCCTGCAGATATTGCGAGGCATAAGCGTGAAGATCAGGGTCTCGCGAGATTGAAGTGTCCGCAGTGAGCAAACGTGAGATGTGAAGCAAGTGGGATGCATGGGAAAGGGCGGCGATTACCGGCACACCACGGTTGGTGCGGAACATCGCTTGATTGGATTGAAATGAAAAGTGGGTGAGGCCGAGTGTTTTCAAATCTTGAGAATGGGTCATTTCGCTTCACCTTCAGTTCGAGAAGGGCGGCGTGAAGTGACCGGGGTTACTGACGGATCAATGGCTTTCATTTGTGAACTCCCTGTACCAAATGAGAGCTGCCAATTCGTTATCAGACGAATGGGTGGCAGCTATGCGCGGGCTGATAAACCGGAGATACAGGAACCCGGCAGACCCGAAGGTCTCCCACGCACAGCCGCCATTGCACGGTAATGCAGACACAAAAAATGCGCCGGCAAACGTGAGTTGGGGCGCTGGTGCGCCTGTATCTTACGCGGGTTATCAGGCCCGGTCGCTGAATTGGCAGCGACGGGTTTGACGGTAGCTCGGGGAGCAGCAGGCGCGCAATCGTGGCCAGTAGTGGCTTGCCTTCCTTCTCGTTACAGCAGATTTCTCAGGATTTTGCGCCAAGTTTTCTCAGTCGCGACTTGCATTTGACCTTTATTCAACAACAGAACGAGGAGATCAGCGATGGTCGATGAACTGGATCAATTTCAGCAGGACTTGCTGGAGGCTGTACGTCAGATGAAGGCCGGTGAGATCGCGCGCGTATCGCAGAGGCCGCTCTCCGCGGCGGAAGAACAAAGCGTCGAAGGATCAAGCGATATTGGATTGGGAAGCCTTATTGCCATTGAGCCCGCCAGTTCAGGGCACTGAGATATGCTGCTCACCCCAAACACCATTGCGGTTGCCGTTTCCAGTCATCTGGAAATCCCATAAGTTTCAAATAACCTTGCTCCCTCTCGTCCATCATTTCGGCCAGGTGAAATTTCCACTGGCTGTCCGGGCTGATCAAATCGGTCAGATACGCCAGCATCGTTAACACTATATATAGCCGCTGCTTGGGCTGAGGCCGGTCGCCAGGCGCATTTTGGATGACCCATTCTTTAGGTAAGGAGGGTCGAATCGAGAGTTCTCGGTTCCATAGTCGTGAGTGGTGGGCGCAGCAGTTTCGAATGAAGGTCAGAGTGTGGAGCCAGGAGGCCAGCACTTCGAAGGGGAGATTGAATCTGCTCGCGATCGATTTTTTATCGGCGCTTTTGCCTATCCAAGCGATATTTTCAAAAACCGGGTTACGACTATATGACTTAAAACAAAAGCGCTATGTAGCAAAGGGTGAGGGAATCCGGACAATCGAGGTCCGCGATTTGAAACTCCGATATGGATGCAGATATTCGTTTCGTGACGAAGGTAGCGCTGGCAGCGGGGTACTTCGCCTGCGAGGAGTTTTTTAAAAATGGCGTGCAGCACAGCCAAGCCCGCATGATCGTGACCGCAAAGCGCCTTACTGACGTTAATCCCAGTGTCAGACTGTACACCCGCTTTCAAGACCCTGAAGCACTTCCAGATCCATCTGATTACCAACTATTTAAAGCCGCCATAGAGTTGAGTGGTTGCTCCTGCGTGCTAATGCTTCCTGGAAAAAATTGCTTTGGTGTGATTGTTGGTGTGCTCGGCAACTTTATGGGGATGAGCAACATCCCAGCAGACACTACGGGATTCCCTAATGACGGGGCTTACTCGCTAGGTCATTGCATTTTTCTACAGGAAGGGAAAGTAAAACGAATGTCTTTTCGCCACCTATGCGACAAGTTATTAGAGAAAATGGAAAAAAACGGTGATGACAAAAATGCAGAACCGAAAGATGCGGAAGATGAGAACTAGTGGGTTCCTGTGGACGACCCGCTTACTTTGACCACGCTTTGACGGAATTTGAGACATGCATGAGACGAAGCCCACGCAGGTCACCCGTCTGAGGCTTATTCCGCGTGCGTGGCGTCAAAGAGTGGGGATTTGCCGCCTCGTACCCATGATACACCTCAGGCGGATTATGGACAGGCTCTGGACGGATTCGATCTCAATCGAAGAAGTCCGGCTCAACATCCATCGGGTCGCATTCATAGTCTCCCTTAGCGATCTCAATCTCTATATCCCAATCTTCCGGCTGGGAGTCTTCCTCTACTCCCCCGCAAGTAAAATACACTTGAATCTCGATTGTGCTTTCAGAGGGAAAAACATCTGCTCCGAGAGAGACCTCCTCCCGATCGATGGAATCCCATGCGAAAAACTCTGCGCTAATTGAAAGCTCGACTGCCGCAGTAATGTTGAGTTCAATAACCCAGGTTTTCTTATCTGGGCTGATAGACCAAACCTCTGCAGATTCTATCTTATAGCCTTTGAATTTAGTGTCATAGACTTCGGCTTCCACTCTACTAACTGTGTGACTTACTACGTCGGTCGCACTCCAAGACGAGTCACTTACATGCTCAACTAGCGCATCGTGGAGGCTATCTCTAAGAGATGACTCATCACTTTGAACAGACTCGATAACTTTACTTTCGATAGCCTTTGCGTAAGCGTCTGTTGCGGAGAAAAGAGCAGCTAGCTCATCAATTGACCTGACACAGTACAAATAATCAGAGGTGTCGGCAAACTTACTCCAGCCTTCATCCCCAGATGCGATCATGCCCATTGTTTTTTTGTCTTTCGCAAAATCTTCGAGTAGAAGTAGAGACGTAGCATCTGGAAACTCAGTTTTCTTATCTTTACGAGTACCGAATGGCGGAGAGGTATCAAAATAAAGATCGAAAATACGTTGCGCCAAGAGATGACCATCTATTGGCAGAATTTGACCTTGGCAGGTAGAGGCATAGTCTTTGATCTGTTGATAGAAGTACGCCCATGCATTGGCTCCGACCGTGAGCTTTTCGAAGCACTGATCGATGTCGTCCATGCTGATAGAAGCCAGTCTCTTTAACTCGTTGGAGGAGCTTTTAAAGCCGTCGACTGCTTTCGTAACACCTGCCATACGGTGAGAGACTATTTCCTGCGCAACGACCTCTGATAGCTGGAGGCTCATAGTGTCAGGCAACTGTTTAGGAAGTTGCTTCAGCGCTCCGCCCTCAAAGTTGTAACCGGCTGCTTGGATTAGGTCCGTATCGAGGGAAAAGAAAGAGACATCACCCTGCCAAAGCTGGGCTGCTGTTGGATTGCCTTTTGGCATACAACCATTCCTTGTTGGTCCACTTCGATTTAGCGCAAGATCTCTTGCACGATATGGCTCGCAGAATGGCGAAGTGCCTTCAGTTTCGTCAAGCATTGCAGGTAGCCTTTCGAAATTACGATGAGATCGGGGTATATATCGAACGTGGCGCACTCGGTCGGCCCGGCATCTTCACGAGATTTGGAATCGCCGCCAGACTTTTACGGAGTTATCTTAAAAGCCGCGGGCGAGGACGGCAGCTGGGCTGTCAAATGCTTGGCCATACGAATGCTTAGCGCGCCAGGCAATTCTTGACAGTTCCTTGACGGATTTCGCCGACTGATGCCTTTCAAATCGCCCGAAGCCCATTGCTGTGCGGCCTCCAGAGTGAAAAGTAATGTGACGGCGTGGACGCTCGTCAAGAATTTACTGGAGCGACCATCGCCCTGACAGCAGATCGGAGCAGGGGTGAACGATTCGTTCGCCCGGAACCGGCACTTGGTCGGCTTGCCCACTTGTCAAACTACCCGAATTATGGGTAATGGCTCATATTTCGTTGGTAAAATCTGCAGGTCATCTGCTGGCCTAGAGTCGTGCCGGCGCCAGCGTCAACCGTGCATCGAGGATAGAGCCGTGTCCATTATTGGCTGCGATTATCTACCCGCCGACAAAGTGGTGTGCGATATCCAGTCTCACGGGTTACTAAACGCCGATCCGGCAAGAGGCAGGGAACCGAACCGCATCACAGTGAAGAAACTCGCCTGGGCGCCTTCGGGTGCTCGGTGGCCGGCAACATCCTAGCCCCCGCCCCCAGATACAAAGAGTAAATCCCGCCAGATACCGCGTTTGCAGCAAGGTCATGTCAAAGCCTTCCGACATAGGTAAGCTTCGACAAAAGCACTGATGCCAAGGAATACGGCCATGACTAACGAAGTAATTTTTTTCACCCAGCTGGCCTCAATCGTTGCATTCATCATCGCCCTTTTTACGGTTTATAGCGTCCTTGCGCAGGCAAAGGAGGCAGCGATCCAGGTGCTCAAAGAACGTTTGATCAATAAGGACGAGCAGATTGCGGCGCTAAAGGCTCAGACGCCCGACACATTGGTATCCATCCTCAATGATCGAATCAAAGTCACCCAGGATGAAATTGGCCGTCTCAAAGCCGACGGGGAAATGCATCGCAGCGAGATCGACATTAAGGAGGAAGAACTCCAAAACATTCAGGATAAGCTATCAGCCCTGTCTGAACTGATCCGCGAAAGCGATTTGGTATGCCCGCACTGCGGTGATCCGTTGGTTGGCCGTCAATCACATACGATTTATGGTGGTGTGGACGGTGAGCAGGAAGCCGATATCGAGATACTCAATTATGAATGCGGTTACTCCATCGCAGACGATGGCAAAGTACTGGGACGCTGCGTACATAACTTAAGCTGTTGAATATGCTTAAGGCCGTCAGTCGACGAGGTGATTACTCATCGCTCCCATAGTTTCGAGGGGCGCTGCAGACTCTGGACCTGTTGGAGCGATTCGCTGGAATGCTCAGATAGCTATCCCGGGTCACTACCACTACCCTGATCCGGGGTGGTGCTGGCGCGAACGCCGACAATGTTGGGGCTGCCGAGTAGCGTCATGGCCTTCGAACTATGGATCACCTACACTGCCCCATAGAGCAACGCGGACCTAGATGGTGAATTCGCTTCCCGTTGGGGTGTCTGTTCATCGACACGGCCGGCGTGCTGCTCTAGAATCGCGCGCCCACAGCATTAATGCCGCAAGGGCCGAGCGCAGTCCCCTTTTCTTCGAGAAGGAGCTCAGAATCGAATGGGAGGAGTAAGTCAGGTGGGGCACAAGATGGCTGGGGCAGCTATGCCAATCAAGCTGGGCAAAGAGCCGCTGATAGACGCGGTGTTCGAGATGCGTTTTGATAGCCATGTGCCGGTTGCATCTATTTGGCCTGGGATGCTCTACAGCCAACTGCCAGGCGAAAAGTCATTGGAAAACTTACCTCTGACTTCTCTACCAAAGGAAATCCGTGACCAAGACCCAAATTTGATCCACTCGCCAATCTGCCGCATCAGTTGGGGAGATTTCTGGATTTTGCTGGGCGACCACATTTTTTGCGTTGCAGCAAAGCTTCCATATCAAGGTTGGGCCAAATTTTCAGAAGCGATTCACACCGCGTTTAGCATGGTTTTGCGAACGCAGATGATAACTGCTGTGAATAGATGCTCTATTAAGTATGTGGATATTCTGGACAGCTCACCTCTGGAGGCTAGCGACTGTTTCAATTTTGAGCTTTCGTTAGGCCGGCGCTCTCCAACAGGCAATAATTTCCATGTCAGAATGGAATCACGAGACGGGGAGCTGCTTCATAGTATTCAGGTCGGCTCGGCAGCGCAGTACGTCCTTGCGAACGGCACAACGCGAACTGGCCCAGTGCTTGATATTGATTCTGTGCTAGACCTACAAGGTGAAAACCCTCAGGTTTTCTTGGATAAATTAGCTGAGCGCACTGAACGGTTGCACACTGCCAACAAACGAGTAGTGTTCGATTGTATTTCTGCGGCCGCACTGGAGTATTTGGAGCCTGTCTATGCGTAACTACACTCTTCAGTTCTCCCCTGCAACCTACAGTGCCGCTGCTTCCGCACTCGTACTCGCGGTCGTGATGGCCGCCCATTCCCAGGTAGAAGCTATGGATAGCATTACTGGAAGAAACGTTTCAACTATGGTTGTCGGCAATTATCGAGAATCCGGTACAAGCCCAACCATCAGGGTTAACGTAGGTGAAACCGTTGAGCTTGATATCCATCGATATCTGGACAACGCCTCCCAATCGTTTGTCACACAGCTGTCAGGAGGCATGCAGCCACTGGGGGCTGACTTTGCTGAGGTTCTTGAAGATAACTTCTGGGATCTAGTGCTAGGGTAATATTCTTGGATGAACATCGATCGGTTTGATTACAAGGATTTTTTACCCTACTACCTCACAGCAGAGCAGAAGCTCGGATTGGCCGGAGCTCTTAGGGATTTCTCTGAAAAAACAAATCTCTATACTACTGATTTTGCAGATGAAACCCTGCAAGGCGACCTTTGGGGACAGACTCCGTTAATGGATTTCCCTTCAGGTAAAATTAGGTCTGTTCGGGTTTTAGTAATATCTAATAGTTGTGACGTATCCCCGGATAACAAACGAGAGCTTCCTATCTATATCACCTACGCTCCAGTAATAGGGCTGGCGGGCTACGCTAGCGTCTTGGAAAAAAGCGGAATTGATACGGATGCCATAAAGTCCAAAATCCAGTCAATCCGCGAGCAAAAAATCACGAGCATGCTTTTTTTGCCCGTGGGATATGGGATGGATGAGGAGGGCGTAGCACTCCTGGACAGAGTGACTTCGATCCCTTACAGGTCGTTCGACAATCATGCCGAAAAAACCAAGCTGACTTCGCTCAGCCAAATGGGTCATTACCTGCTTTCCTTTAAGCTGGCGATCCATTTTTGTAGGATGCATGAAGCGATCGCACGCGGATGAGCTATCCAAAAAGATTTTTCATATGATTGTGACATTGCGTCTCAGCGCTCCAATGTCCACTGTGCCGCACCGGGTCAATTGACAGTTATGGCCTTCACGATATTGAACATTGATAACATTTTGCCAGCCTGAAGGTAAGCAAGAAGTATCAGCACGTAAGACGCCAAGACTAGTGATACAGCAGACCATTGGCATACATCCCCGGCTCTCTCATGCCACTTCAATCGATCAGCAAAAAAATACTGCGCTAGGTAAGTAATGGCAGTCGCGATCCCTGTGGCGAAAAGCGCCCAACCAAGCAGTGCCATGGTCAACGCAAGAGCCTCAAGCCCCTCAGGCTTTAATGCTGACCAAGCAGACCCTGCGAACGCCAGTAGTGCCGCAGCGGAGCCCCCTGATACTAAGAAGCATGTTTTCAGGGCGTTAGTGCCAGCTTCCCAGCCAGACCTAACCATTTCAATATCCCATTGATGCGAATGCTCGGCATCTTGAAGTTCTGTCTCTGGAGAACCGGCATTTTGCATCGCATGTCCTTTGAGCTGTTCAAGATACTGATTCAGAGCATCAACGTTGACAGTCGTAAGCCCTTTTTCCCTATTGTTCTTTAGATCTTTCTGAAGAACCTCGATCGCTTGTTTCGCATCCATTCCAGCTGACTCCTGAGATTTCGATTAGCGCAATCATATCAGGCGCCAAATTTTGAGGTGTCTGCCCACTCTTGGATGGTTATGATGTCAGGGGGGAATGTTTGTGCGAGATGGATAGTTGCGCGCATAACTGGCGAGGGAGGAATCAGTAGGCTTTCAAAGAAACGGGGAGTGAACGGGGAAAATTTATAATGGAGGAAGCCTAAAACGAAAAAGGCCCACCGCAAGGTGAGCCTAAGTCGTTTTTCTATATGGTGCCGGCACCAGGAGTCGAACCCGGGACCTACTGATTACAAGTCAGTTGCTCTACCAACTGAGCTATACCGGCGTTGTGGGCGACGATTATAGCGACTGGATAATTTCTGTAAACCCCTGAATTCAGACTATTTTTGCATCCCTGCAAATCAAGCCTTTCTCAGTACATTTCGCAGCGTTTGCACAGCCTTCACTGTCCGGCTGTTTTGCAGGGCAAACAACTGCGCTTCGGCCTGTTCGGCGCGGTGCAGGGCGTCGGTGAGTTGTTGGGCGGTGTCGAGTTCGCCGGGGCTCAGTGGGTGGGCGAGGGCGTGGCCTTGGCAGAGCTGGAAGTTGTCGAGGTTGCACGGTGGGATGTCGAATGCGGGTTTGAGGCTCAGGTGTTCGTCGGCGAGGAACCAGGTGTTGAGGCCATCGAACAGGATCGACTGGTAGCCGGCGTCGGTGACCAGGTGTTCCCAGGTGTGATCGCGTTTCCATGGGGTTTCGATGACGATGATCCATGGGCGGAAGCGGCTGAAGTCCATGCCGCGCAGGACGGTTTCTTCGTGGCCTTCGACGTCGATTTTGAGGAAGTGGATCGGGCGGTCGGCGGCGTATTGCTCGCAGATTGAGGTCAGCGTGCGGGCTTTGACAGTGAGGCTGCGCACGTCCATGCCGAGGTCTTTGCGTTGCTGAGCGACGGCGGGGTCAGCGGTGGAGAGGCCGGTGCCGGGAATGCCGTAGAAGGTCATTTCGCCGGGTTGGTCGCTGGCGACGCACTGCGCGGTCGCGTCGCGTGGGCGCGCCTGGCACAGCGCGTCGTAATAATTTTGCATGGGTTCGACGTTAACGCCGCGCCAGCCGTGATCGTAGATGGCTCTGGTGACCGAGTCGTGGCTCGGGTCGTTGGCGCCGACATCGATGTAGAAGCCGTGTTCGAACTGTTTGAGTGCGCGCCACAGGCGGACGTCTTCAAAATTCTGTGCGTAAGAAATGAGCGTCACTGTCGCTTCCTGTCGGTCAGATTTTTCTTGTTTGAATGTGCGCTGCCGGTGCGCTGTGACCCTGTATAGCAAGGGTGGCAGGTCGCTGCAATTATTCGCCGGGGGCTGCTGATTTTCGGCGATTATGTCGTTTTGATTGGCGGCTTATGCACAACCGAGCACCGTGAAGACGTGCTTAGGCCGGTTTTTGTGGACGCGTTCTCATTTTGTTCGCAAATCCCTGTTTTATTGGTTTTTTCTATATGTGAACAAAAAATGACCAGAGCTGTTTCAGCACCGAAACAGGCGTGGATATTGGATCCGAGTAAAATCCATCAACAGAGTTATCCACAGGCTGGCGGTGGTTTATTCGCGTTCGGCCAACAACAGAAAATTGCGCGGGGTCAGCGCTGATTCGCAGAAGGTGCCGAGGCGTACGGCGTATCCCTGTTCGGTGAGGAAAAGTGCCCGATCGAGGTTCAGCCAAAGCTCCAGTGGTCGTCGGAATAATCCGCGCAGCAGTTCCAGATTGCGTACTTCGGCCAATCGTTGCCATCCCGCCGCTTCCAGTGCCGCCCAGTCTGGCGTGCCGATTGTGGATAACTCTTTGAGATCGGCCAGATCACGGCAGTAATCGGCGAACGGTTTGTCCAGCCAAGCGCTGGGCAGGGAGGGCGTTGGTAAGTATTCGTCGACGCCGCGCACTTGCCGTTGCAGCAGGTCGAAAGCGAGGCGACGGGCCATCGAGGTGTCGCGCTGACGTCGGACGCGTGCACCAGCGGTGACGGTTTCACTCATCGGCAGAGCGAGATCTTCCAGCGAGAGTTGTAGGAACGATGTTAATCCGGCGTAGGACAAGGCCTCATATTCGCTTGTGCAAATGCGGTTGTAGCAGCACGGCGCGATCGCCATTTGCTGGCAACCTGCGGCACTGGCCAGTTGCATCAATCGCACATGCAGATCACCGCAGGCGTGAAGGGCGACGGGCGTGTGATTCGCGCTCAATACAGCAGAGGCGTTCGCCGCCAGTACATCCTGTTCCACATGCAAAGCGTGCAAGTGATGACGCTGACTTAACGCCTGACCGCTGGCGACCAATAAAGGATCGTATTCAACGCAAGTCAGTTGCTGCCCCGCGCCCAACAAGCGTCGCCCCAAATGCCCCTTGCCAGAGCACCAGTCCAGCCAATGCATCGGCTGCGAGGTGAAAGACAAACGACTGGCAAACGCCTCGATCTGTTGCCACTTGCGCCCCGGTACATCAACACTCAACCGATGCCCCGCAGCTTCCAGCGCATGTCCCGGCAACTCGCCAACCACGCTCAACTCAGCCGACAACGCCGCCAATGAAGCAAACGGCTCCGGCGCATCAGCAAGATCAGCAGGGTGGTTATGAGCGTTTTCCGCGTCTTCCAGCGACCGCCCGCGTAGCCACGAGGACAATTCCGGGTAGGACGCTTCCCAAGCAAGCGAAAGGTGAGTGAACGGTCGAGGTTTCCACAGCGCCTGATGCTCAATCAAAAAAGCATCCAGCGCGGTGAAGCGGGCGAGTAAGTCCTCGCCCGTCAGCACGTAGGAAGAATCAACGCCCTTGGCAGGCATCGACGCGCAGCCAGCGCTCCAGCAGCTTGAAGCCGCGCACGAGCACGTAAGCCATCAGCAGATAGAACACGCCCGCCGCGAAGAAGATCTCCACCGGCAGATAGGTGCGCGCGATGATCGTGCGCGCCATGCCGGTCAGTTCCAGCAGGGTCACGGTGCTGGCCAGCGCGCTGGCCTTGAGCATCAGGATCACTTCGTTGCTGTAGGCCGGCAGGCCGATGCGCGCCGCGCGCGGGAGGATGATGTAGAACATCGCTTTCGGCTTGGACATGCCCAAGGCCCGCGCCGCTTCGATTTCGCCCGGCGGAATCGCCTGAATCGCTCCGCGCAGAATCTCGGCGATGTACGCCGCCGTGTGCAGGGTCATGGTCACGGTCGCACACCAGAACGGATCGCGCAGGTACGGCCACAACGCACTTGCACGCACCGCGTCGAACTGCGCCAAACCGTAATAAACCAGAAACAGCTGAACCAAAAGTGGCGTGCCACGGAAAAAGAAGATGTAGGCGTAAGGCAACGAGCGCACGTACCACAGCTTCGAAGAGCGGGCGATGCCTAGCGGAATCGCCAGCAGCAAACCGGCGATGACAGCGATGGTCACCAGTTCCAGGGTCAGGGTCGCGCCCTGCGCCAGTTTCGGCAGCCACTTGATGATGACTTCCCAGTTCATTTAAGCGCTCCTCGCAAAGCCGCGAGCGGCGCGTTTTTCCAGGAAGTGCATGCCGGTCATCGCCAGCACGGTCAGGCCCAAGTACATGATCGCGGCGACCATATAAAAGGTGAACGGTTGTTTCGACACGGTCACGCCGATTTGCGCGTGACGCATGATTTCTTCCAGGCCGATCACCGAGACCAGCGCGGTGTCTTTCATCAGGATCATGAACAGATTGCCCAGACCGGGCAGGGCGATGCGCCACATCTGCGGCATGATCAGACGGGTGAAGATCCGCCATTTCGACAGGCCCAGGGCCTGGCCGGCCTCACGGTGGCCTTTGGGAATGGCGAGGATCGCACCACGGAACACTTCCGTGGCGTAAGCGCCGAAGCACAGGCCGAGGGCGATGACACCGGCGGCGAAGGCATTGAGTTGCAGGTCGGGGTTGCCGAAGAACTCACCGAGGGCGCGCATCAGGTTGACCGTACCGAAGTAGATCAACAGCACCCAGAGCAATTCCGGGACGCCACGCACGAGGGTCGAATAAGTGCCGCCAAGCCATTGCAGCGGCTTGTACGGGGAAGTCTTGGCCAAGGCGCCGAGCAGACCGAGCACCAGTCCCAGGCACAGGGCCGTGAGGGCCAGTTGGACGGTCATCAGCGCGCCGGCAGCGAGGGCCGGGCCGAATCCGTAGAGGTCGATAATCATGGAATTCTGTTCAAATTGCGGCAGGCAAAGTCGGGAGCCAGCGCCGTTGCATCACGGCGCCAGTCCCACAGGTCAGGATCAGTAGATGCTGAACGGGAAGTACTTGTCGTTGATCTTCTTGTAGGTACCGTCGGCGACGATTTCCTTCAGGGCAGCGTTCAACTTCTCACGCAGTGGATCGCCTTTACGTACAGCGATGCCGATCTTGTCGCTTTCTACGACCGGGTCACCTTTGAACTCGTAGTTCTTGCCCGCGTCGCTTTTCAGCCAGTCATAGTTGGCGTACTTGTCGGCGAGGATCGCGTCGACACGACCGGAGGTCAGGTCGAGGTAGGCGTTTTCCTGGGTGTCGTAGAGGCTGACTTTGATGTCATCGGCGTAGGTGTCTTCCAGCCAGGTACCGGCCAGGGTTGCACGCTGAGTACCGATGGTCTTGCCTTTCAGCGAGTCCTTGTCGGTTTTGAAGTCGACGTTTTTCGGTGCGATGAACTGCAGCTTGTTCGAGTAGTACGGGTCGGTGAAATCGACCGCGCCTTTGCGCTCTTCGGTGATCGACAGCGAGGAGATCAGGAAGTCGAACTTCTTCGCGTTCAGGGCCGGAATGATGCCGTCCCAGTCGGAAGTGACCACGCTGCATTCGACTTTCATCTTCGCGCACAGGGCGTCGCCGATGTCTTTGTCGAAGCCGACCACGTTGCCGCTGGCGTCTTTGTTGTTGAACGGCGGGTAAGCCGCTTCGATGCCCATCTTCAGGGTTTCAGCCATGGCACCGGCGCTGAACGCGAGGGTGACGGCGGCGGCCAGGAAGACCTTTTTATAGTTCTGCATGCATGTTGCTCCGTTAGCGGTTGCTGGACATGAATTGTTTGCAGCGCGCCGAAAGCGGGTTTTCGAACACCTGCTGTGGCGATCCTTGCTCTTCTATAAGGCCTTGGTGAAGGAACACCACTTCGCTGGAGACCTGACGGGCGAAGCCCATTTCGTGGGTCACGAGCAGCATGGTGCGGCCTTCTTCGGCCAATGCGCGGATGACACTAAGTACTTCCTGAACCATTTCCGGGTCAAGCGCCGAGGTGGGCTCGTCGAACAGGATCACCTTCGGTTGCATCGCCAGCGTGCGGGCAATCGCCGCGCGTTGTTGCTGACCGCCGGACAATTGCGCTGGGTACGCGTGGCGCTTGTCGGAGATGCCGACCTTGGCCAGCAGCGCTTCGGCGACTTCGATGGCTTCGGCTTTGCTCTGGCCGAGCACGCGACGCGGGGCCTCGATGATGTTGTCGAGGATGCTCATGTGCGGCCACAGATTAAAGTTTTGAAACACAAAACCAATCTCGGAGCGCAGGCGGTTGATCTGTTTGCCGTCGGCGGCAACCAGTTCGCCATTCTTGGCGGCCTTGAGCTTGAGTTCTTCACCGGCCACCAGAATCTGGCCCTGGTGCGGGTTTTCCAGCAGGTTGATGCAACGCAGGAACGTGGACTTGCCGGAACCGGAGGAACCGAGGATCGAGATCACATCGCCGTCGCGGGCGGTCAGCGAGATGCCTTTGAGCACCTCAAGCTGTCCGTAGCGTTTGTGCAAGTTGCGGATTTCAAGCGCGGGCGTGGCCTCAGCCATGTGCGTTCCTCATATATGTTGCGCTCCAGCTGTTGGGTGGCCTTCCTGGCGAGGCGGCCAAGCTAGCATAGCGTTTCAATGGCAGCCAACAGCGCTACGAGCGGTTAACGGGTGGCATGTGGCAGGTTGTCGCATCGGCACAGCAGACTGTCGCCCCATCAACAACCGAACGGGTGTTTGATCGTGCAAACCCGTGGGTGTCGCGTAAAAAAAGGCGCGATGTTGCCAGCTTTGGCGGGGTGTTGGAAGCGCTATCCGGCCGAACGTACAGGATTCGCTCTTTTATTGTGCATCCCACACTTTTTCAGTGTGTTTCTGGTGCGCTGATTTGTCTTGAATGTGAGTCGCAGGGTAACGTTCTGGCGAATAGCCATTAATCTCAAGGACTTGCGATGACCGTCCGGTCGCACGCAAAGCCGCGATCCAGAAGACTTTGAAACATTTTGGCGCATTTATTGCGTGCAGAATCCGGAACGCCCTGTTGGTTTCTTTTTACGAGAAAGAACACACCAGACAGGACGGACTGAATCGCTTTCCTCGCAAAGGTAGTTTCGATGAGCAGTACCCCAAGCTCCAATGGCCTTGAACAAGGGCTCAAACCGCGTCATGTGACCATGTTGTCGATCGCCGGTGTGATCGGCGCCGGTCTGTTCGTTGGCTCCGGCCACGCCATCGCTGCCGCCGGCCCTGCCGTGCTGCTGGCTTACGCCGCCGCCGGTACCCTGGTGGTGTTAGTGATGCGCATGCTCGGCGAAATGGCTGTTGCCTCGCCGGACACCGGTTCGTTCTCGACTTACGCCGACCGTGCCATCGGGCACTGGGCCGGTTTCACCATCGGCTGGTTGTACTGGTGGTTCTGGGTATTGGTGATTCCGCTGGAAGCCAACGCCGCCGCGACCATTCTCCACGCTTGGTTCCCGGGCGTAGGCATCTGGGCTTTCGCGCTGATCATCACCATGTTGCTCACGGTCACCAACCTGTTCAGCGTGAAGAATTACGGCGAGTTCGAATTCTGGTTTGCGCTGATTAAAGTGCTGGCGATCATCGGCTTTATCGGCCTTGGCCTTGCCGCCATTTTTGGCTTCCTGCCGAACAGCCAGGTCAGCGGTGTGTCGCACCTGTTCGACAGCGGCGGCTTCCTGCCGAACGGCATGGGCGCGGTGCTGGGTGCAATCCTGACCACCATGTTCTCCTTCATGGGTACCGAGATCGTGACCATCGCGGCCGCGGAATCGAAGAACCCGGGCAAGCAAATCTCCAAGGCCACCAACTCGGTGATCTGGCGGATCGGCTTGTTCTATCTCGTGTCGATCTTCATCGTTGTGGCCTTGGTGCCGTGGAACGATCCTACGCTGGCCAACCTCGGTTCCTACCAGACCGTGCTTGAGCGCATGGGCATTCCTAACGCGAAAATGATCGTCGACATCGTCGTTCTGGTCGCGGTGACCAGCTGCCTGAACTCAGCGCTCTACACCTCGTCGCGCATGCTCTTCTCCCTCGGCAAGCGTGGCGATGCCCCGGCCATGTCGACCCGCACCAACAAAAGCGGCACGCCTTACTGGGCGGTGATGTTGTCGACTGGCGCAGCGTTCCTCTGCACGTTCGCCAACTACGTGGCCCCGGCCGCCGTGTTCGAGTTCCTGCTGGCCAGCTCCGGCGCGATCGCACTGTTGGTGTACCTGGTAATCGCCTTCTCGCAACTGCGTATGCGCAAACAGCGCATGGCACGCGGCGAGAAAATCGTCTTCAGCATGTGGCTGTTCCCGGGCCTGACCTACGCGGTGATCATCTTCATCGTCGCGGCCCTGACGATCATGCTGTTCCAGGAAGCGCATCGCGTGGAGATCCTCGCGACTGGCCTGCTGAGCCTGATGGTGGTGGCTGCCGGTCTGCTAGTCGCACGCCGTCGCAAGCTGGAAAAACGTGGCGCGGTGGTGTTGAACTGATCCGTAACGCGTAATGCAAAACGGCCGCTGTCAGTGATGACTAGCGGCCGTTTTTGTTTTTGAGCGATGTTTATTCGCTCTTGTCTTCCTGTGCTTCCACCGACTTGCCATAAGCATCCAGCGCAACCCCGAAATCGGTGATGAACTGTGGCTCGCTCAGCCAGGCCTGGGCTTCTTCGATCGTTACGCCTTCGGCCCACATGCGGTAGTCGATCAGCATGTCGGCGGCCAGGTGGGTGGCGGCCATGCCTTCGTTGTCGGCGTTTTCCATGTCCAGCAGCTCTGGATGGTCAACGATGACGAACGCCAGTTCGCGCAGCAGGGTCAGCAGCATTTCGTTGCGGCTGATGGCTTCGGCGTCGCGCATTTTGCTGAACATCGCCAGGACGTATTCCGGCACCGGCTCGGCGAGGTGGTCGAGGTCTTCGTCCTGCTCCAGCGGCTTGCGGCCGACCATACGGATTTGCTTGGCTTTGGCCTTGGCGCGTTTGGCGCGTTTCTGTTGCTTGTTCAGGGATGCCATGGGAGCTCAGTTCTTCTGTTGGGTGTTTGCGGCGATCGCGTCGGACGCCGCCACATAGTCGGCCTGGAAGGCCGGTGATTCGATCCATGCCAGCGCGCCGGCCTCGTCGGTTTCCTGCGACCACTGGCGATACTCGATCAGCGCGGCGAGGATGAAGTCCATCGCGCCTTCTTCGCCTTCCTGCTCATAAACCAGCTCCAGCAGCGGGTCTTCGAGGAACGCGGTGCACAGGGCTTGCTGGCTGATCTTCTCTGCGTCGATCATTTTCTTGAACAGCTCGGTCAGATCCACCGATTCGAAGTCGATGCGGTCGTCGTTCGGATCCAGCTCGACCGGCGCTTCAGCGCGTTTGGTGCGGTTCTGCTTGGCCTTGGCTTTGGCCCGGGTGGCGCGTTTTTGCTGCTTGTTGGCGGAGGCCATGATGTGTTCCGTCGTGCGTTGAGAGGGCTCAGCTGCGCGGGACTTGCCGCCCCGGTGTGTCGGGGGCCAGTGCGCCGGTGTGCAGCCAGGTCAGAGCGATGGGCCATAGTGTGGCTTGGTATGCGCTGCGAAAAAAGGCGAAATGTCCGACTTGTTGTTCGCCGATGTCCTGCGGTTCGATGCGCAGGTGGGTTTTTGAAGCGTTGTTGAAGTAGCCGAGCAGGCGTTCGATGGCCGCAATCGTGCCGTAGGGATCGTCGCTGATGCTGATGGCCAGCGTCTGCGCGCGGACATTGGCGAAGGGCAGGGTGCCGGTTTTTTTCATCAGTGCGCGACCGCTTGGGCGCCCTTCAAAACGCGGGGCAGGCGTGCTCCAGTCGCGCACGACGCCCGTCGGTGTGTCTTCCAGCCAGCCGAGGCGTTTGCCGGGGAAGTAGCCGCAGAACAGGGTCATCAACGGCATCAGCAGATGCCATTTGCCGAACATGCGCCAGCGATGCTCGGGCGCGTAATCTCGCCAGTAGGCGAACTGCGCGCCGACAGTGACCAACCGTCGGATAACTCGCCCGGATTCAGCCAACCCCGCCGCGCAACCACCAAAACTGTGCCCGACCACGTCAATCGGCTGACCGGGAAACTCGCGTTGCGCACGCTTGAGCATCGCCTCGAAATCCAGCGCGCCCCAATCAGTCCACGAAGCGTTCAGGCCTTTGATCGAAGCCTGTCGCGATTCGCCGATGCCGCGGTAGTCGTAGGTAATGACGTCGAAGCCATTGGCGAACAGATAGGCGGCGAATCGCGAGTGGTGGCGGCAGCGCACGGAGGTGGCGGCATTGATGATGACCACCGGGCGCTGGGCATCGGGGGATGTGTGACGCCAGGTGAAACCGCCCAGCACGTACCCGTCGGCGGCCGATTCTTTGAAAGGCTCGCCTTGAGCAGTATTCAAAATCGGCGACCTTGACTGCACATCCTGCGTTGCGGGCATGTCCTGACAGCTCATGACTCTCGACCTTGGCGGGTAAGCTGCCAACGATAGTCTCCGCGCCGCCCGGGAACAATCCGTAGGGTTTATTCAGTGGATTGAGTCAGCATGCGTTCTTGGATCAAGGCCTGTTCGCGATTGAGTTCAGCGCGCAACTCTTCTTCACTCGGCAATATGGTTTTGTAACTGCTGGCGAACAGTTGTTCGTTGCCTTTGAGCATTGAATAGCGCGCCACCGAATCGTTGCTTTCGGCAGACAAAATTATCCCGACTGTCGGCTTGTCGCCCTCGCTGCGCATGAGCTCGTCATACATGCGCACATACATGTCCATCTGCCCGACATCGCGGGCGCTGAGCTTGCCGCGTTTGAGATCGATGATCACAAAGCATTTGAGCAGGTAGTTGTAGAACACCAGATCGATGTACAGATCAACGCCGTCGGTACTGATGCGTTGCTGGCGAGCAACGAAGGAAAAGCCTTTGCCCAGTTCGAGCAGAAAGCCCTGCAGGTGATCGATGAGGGCTTGTTCGAGACTGCTTTCCCTGACCTTGCCGGCTGACGGCAGGCCGAGAAACTCGAGCATCACCGGATCACGAATGAATTCACGCGGATTGCACTTCATTGCCTCGATGTTGGTGGTGGCTTCTTCGATCACGTCGGCTTTGTCTCGACTCATGAGGAGCCGCTCGTAGTAGAGCGTCAGGATTTGGCGATCGAGGGCGCGGCTTGACCAGTTCAGGTTGGCGCACTCGTCCATGTACCAATGGCGCGCTTTTTCATTGTTCACTCCCAATAGCCGACGATAGTGGGTCCAGCTCAATTCGTGACGCAGTGCGTCACGAATTGGAAACGCCTGATAAAAGAGGCGCATATAACGCGGGTTTGATGCGTCAAACCCCTTCCCGAACTGAGCCGTCAGATCCTTCGCCAGCAGAGCCAGCAGCTGCTTTCCATAGCCCGCACGCTGGGCACCCTGTTGCTCAAACTCGACGATATGCCGGCCGATCTGCCAGCAGGTCTGTACTTGAATCGTATCAACCGCTCGCAGCACTTTTTGCCGTGCCTGACGAATCAACTCGCCAAGCTCCCCCAGCAATGAATCGATTTTCGGGTCTCGCGTGTCAGCAGGTTTTAACTGGCTCATCGGGTCTTCCGCTTCATTGTGAACAGACGCAAAAGCATGCCCGGCGTCGCCGTTTGAGTATGTCGGGAGAGACGGTGAAATCCGCAGGAAGAGGCGATTGGTCATGCAGGACACTGCCGAGGAAAAGGACGTTGGCGGGCATGGTCTGTAGTCCATTTCTTACGAGCGCCAAGTGCTACCGGTATTTACGCCGGGCCCTGCTCGCGGGTCTGCCGATACGCGTCAGTTGATGCCACGCCACCCCTGCGACCAGCAGCAATCCGCCAAAAAATCCTTCAAAAACGATATGAAACCAGTACGCGCCCGGTTGCCCGGCGAGGGTGTAGACCTTGGCCGGCCCGCCGCGAGTGGCGGTGGTGATGGTGTCGTGAATCAAGCCGTCGATGGCCGAGTAGCAAAGCAGCGCGCCAGTAAAGATCAGAAACACGCTGATCATGATCGCCAGTCCTCTCGATACCAGGCTTTCCTGAGGTGGCGGCGGATGGGGCAGGGGGATGCGAGTTCGTTTCTGGTTCATCGCGGGGATGACCCTCTTCCGTAAGGGGCGGATCTCTGGGGGGGCGCGGGTTTTTCAAGGTTGCGGCGCTTTGGCGCTTAAAACGAGGCCACTGCCTGCGATAGCACAACGCGCAATGGGTTGCTTTCAACACTCAGCAGTTTGATGGCCAAGGCGCAGCAAACCACGATCAGCATCGGTTTAATCAGTCGCGGCCCGACCCGAACAGCGGCACGCGCGCCTAACTGCGCGCCGACAAACGCCGCCAGTGCCATGGCAATTGCGACTGGCCAGATGATCACGCCTTTGGTGATGAACACCGCCAGCGAACCCAGATTGCAGGATGCGTTGGCGAGCTTGGTAAAACTCATGGCGCGCATCATGCCCAAGCCGCACAGAAGTACAAATCCTACGATAAAGAAAGAACCCACGCCCGGCCCGAATATACCGTCGTAAAAGCCCAGGATGGGCGCAACGGTGAATGAAAACAGCAGAATTCCTATTCGCTTGCGTCGATCTTCATTCGCCAGTTTTGGTGACAGCGCAAAATAGATGGCCACCAGAATCAACATGATCGGCACGCAGGCTTCGAGGTAGCGCTTGTCGATTGAGCTGACCAGCAGCGCACCGCTGGCGCCGCCAATGAAGCCACAGATCATCAGATAGCGACCTTCCCGCCATTCGATCAAGCCTTTGCGGGCAAAGGTTGCCGTGGCCGAGATCGTGGCTGATGCCGCCTGAAACTTGTTCGTGGCAATGGCGCTGATCGGATCCACCCCCGCCAGAAATAAAGCCGGCAGGGTGATCAAGCCGCCGCCCCCAGCGATCGCATCAAAAAAACCGGCGCAGAACGCGACGAGCGCGAGCATGCCGATGATGTCCCAAGACATTGTGTTCCCTCTTTATGGTTGTTTGTCGGCCATTAACTGGCGAGGTGTTCAGCAGGCTGATAAGCGCTAGGAATTCAACCTTGTAGCAGTAACGGGTTCTCTGAAATGACGATTGGTGAGGCAAATCTGGACAGTCCAAAAATTCGCACCAGAACCCTTCTGTTGTCTTTGATGACATCCCGGCAGTGGAGGGCTCGCGTGTTGTTGATCACCATGGCCGATTCCTGCGTCAGCGAATAATCCGCTGGAATCGCTTTATCTACGCACTCGCATAGAGCGGAGTAAGCCTTGCTAACGAAGGTCGATGCATTGCTACTGACCGAGAAACGATAGGAATTGAATCGGGCAGCGAATCCAGTGTTTTCGTCGAATTCCAAAATCGAAACGCCGCGTCCGGCTTCTCCTTTACCACTTACAAAGGAGTCACTGCGGGTGAACTCAAAATTGTCGCTGGTGAGGGCAAGGCAATGGACGGCGCCGATCTTTTCGAGAATTGGAGGGAGCGGTATCACGCGTGTTGGTTCACGGCCGGGATTCCATAACGCGGAAAGTATCAACGACGATGGGGAGGGGGAATGGCTGTCCTTTACCTTAACAGCGCACCAGTAAGGTGCTTCGGTATGTGGGCCAAGCGCCAGGCCCGAATGTGAGCTCAGCTCATTGGATTTCGGCTCAGCTTTGATCTTGGTAAGTCCCCCGCCCTTGAAGTTGGCTACCAGACGAACCAATTTGCCGTCGTTATCCATGTCATAAGCGAATGCACGATTATCAACAAGGCTCAGTAATATTTGGTTGCGAGCGGCCAGGCAGAGCACGTCGAACCTGTTTTCCAAGGAAGCCACGTCGGGCAATTCATCGGGAGGATCGCAATCAGTGATTTTTTTTAGTCCTTCAAAAATCAAGACGGACAACAAGCAATCGGAGTAGGCAGTCAGCAATGTGCGTTGTTGCTCCGAAAAAGCAGACATGAGTTCAGCGTATGCCTTGGTGGTTATGGACTGGGCTTCAGACGCCTGCGGTCCGCCGCGGCTTGCCAATACTTCGGTGAATTTTTGAAGCAACTCTGATTGTCGAAGGTCAAATTTGAAGGTTCTGATTTCTTGTTCTTTAAGGCCCCCAGCATTTGCGACGTCTGGTTTGGTGGCGTGAGTCATTGGCTACATCCCTGTTGTGAATCTGCTGTCGAGCTTCCAGCTCTTCGTCTTATTCTGCCTAAGTTGAGAGAGCGCGTATGTCGTCCATTTCCGCTATTGCCTACGGAGCGTTCCGACAGGTTTGAGAGACTTCAGGGATGTGCGACTCCGGGCCTTGTAGGCTTATTCGTCTGATCGCGATCTGATGCTTGTTGGGAGGGGTAGATAGAGGGGGAGGGAAACGTTGTCCGGCGATTCCGTCGATATGTAACCGTGCCTTACCAAATCGCAGGCATAAAAAAACCCTGAATCTTGCGATTCAGGGTTTTCGGTATTTGGTGCCCAGAGACGGAATCGAACCGCCGACACGGGGATTTTCAATCCCCTGCTCTACCGACTGAGCTATCTGGGCAACGGGGCGCATTAAAAGGGTTTTTCGGATTTACGTCAACGACTTTTTTAAAATTTCTTAAATTAATTCCGTCGCTTACGATCCGACCCCCGATTTCCGGGGTTTACTCTGCAGGTGGAACGTAGCCTTCGGCTTGAGCGTATTCCTCGCCGGAGAAGTACTTGTCCATTTCGCCCTGAAGATATTTGCGGTCTTCGGCGTTCATCATGTTCAAACGCTTCTCATTGATCAGCAGGGTCTGGTGTTTCTGCCAGTCGGCCCAGGCCTTGGCCGAGACGTGGTCAAAAATATCCTGACCTTTAGCGCCCGGGAAAGGGGCGCGTTCCAGGGCTGGCAGTTCTTCTTTGTACTTGCGGCACATTACGGTGCGGGTCATGGCGACTCTCCTGCATTCAAGACGGCGGCCGCGCGTTCGAGCAAGGTTTTGACCGGGGCGGCGAGGCCCAGGCGCGGCGGGGTGGCGAGGTTATACCAGAGCCAGTCGGCCTCGGCCACGTGATGGGCGGCCTCCTGTACCTGAACCAGCCAGGGTTCGATGGACAGCTGGAAATGGCTGAACGTGTGGACAAGGCTCGGCAGCGCCTGCTGTTCGCCCATGGTCAGTGCGTGCTGGTCGGCGAGGTGTTGCAGGTCGTCGAGGTCGTCGAGTTCCGGCAGGCTCCACAAACCGCCCCACAAACCGCTCGAGGGGCGACGGTAAAGCAGAATCGCACCGTCGCCGTTAGCGAGCATCGGCATCAGCGTGCGCTTTTGCGGGATGGCTTTGCGCGGCTTGGGAATCGGGTAGCGGGTTTCGAGGCCGAGCATGTGCGCTTCACAACCACGCTCCAGCGGACACAGCAGGCAACTCGGCTTGCTGCGCGTGCAGAGCGTGGCGCCGAGATCCATCATCGCCTGGGTGTAGGCGTTGACCCGATCATGCGGCGTAAAGCGCTCAGCGTTGGCCCAAAGCTGTTTGGCCACCTTCGGCTCGCCGGGGTAGCCCTCTTGCGCAGTAAAACGCGCCAGCACGCGTTTGACGTTGCCGTCGAGGATCGGCGCGCGCAGGCCCATGCTGATGCTGGCGATCGCGCCAGCAGTGGACAGGCCGATACCCGGCAAATCCGTAAGCTTTTCGACGTCACGCGGAAACTCGCCACCGTACTGGCTGACGACGATCTTCGCGGTCTTCTGCAAATTGCGCGCGCGGGTGTAATAACCCAGGCCAGTCCACAAGTGCAGCACCTCGTCTTCCGGCGCTTCGGCGAGCGCTTCGACCGTCGGCAGCGCGGCCATGAAACGGTCGAAGTAATTGAGCACGGTGCTGACCTGAGTCTGCTGCAGCATGATCTCCGACACCCACACCCGATACGGATTGATGTCCTGCTGCCAAGGCAAATCGTGGCGGCCGTGGCGGTCGAACCAATCCAGCACCGCCGTGGAAAACTGCTCCGCTCTCATCGCTTGAACAGCCCCTTCAGTGCGTTTTTCAATTCCGGGCTGACCTTGTCACCGAGTTTCTCGTCGATCTTGTCGCTGAGCTTGTCGCCAGCCAGTTTGGTCGCGACCTGACCGAGTCGATCATTGTCGACGCGGCAGGCTTTCGCGCCCAGCTCCAGCGGGCCACGGCAGCGCAGCGGCCACTCGATGCCGACGAATTTTTCGCCGACCTGACAGGCTGGATCCGGCATCGCACTGGTGTCGCCTTCGACGATGATGCCGACGCGATAGTCCATGCCGAGCACGCGCAAATCGATGTCGCCGTCACCGTTGACGGTCATGCCGGGGATGCGCACTTTCAGATCCGGGTTGCTGGCGATGCCGTTGCGGAAGGTCAGGTTGCCCTTGAGTTCCTGGAACGGCGTGTCTTTGCCGCGTGGCTCGCCGCTGAGGGTTTTGCGGTTGAGTGTGGCGATGCCTTTGCACAATTGCTGTTCAAGGTTGGCGTTGAGCAGCACGCCGTTATTGATCACGAAACTGGCGTTGCCATTGAGGCTTTCGATCAGCGCTTGCTGGCTGTTGCCGTTGCCGGTGACGTTACTGGTGAGCGTCACCAGACCTTTCACCGGCGGATTCTTGCCTTGGCTTTCGAGGATTTTATCGACCGGCACGCGATTGAGCTTGGTCTGCAAATTCAGCACGGGCGCGGTTTGGCGGACATCAAGGGTGCCATTGGCGGCGAAGTTGCCGTTGTACAAGTCGCCGCTCAGGTTGGTCAGGGTCAGCAGGCCGCCCTGGCCGGTGGCTTTCAGTGCGGCGTTCTGGATCGGCAATTTGTCGAGGGTCAGTTGGCCGAAAGTCAGATCGGCGTCCACATCGAGCTTGGCCAGACGTTCCACCGGCAGCAGGCGATCGGTGCTCCACGCGGTTTTGGTCGGCTTGTCCGGCAGCGGCGTACTGCCGGCGCCGGCCATGGCATCGGCTTCGGTGCTGGCGACTTCGGCCTGACGCACTTGCGTGGCGTTCGCAGCTTTTTCCGATTTCGGCGGCAGGTAGCGGTCGACGTTGAAGGTGTCAGCCTTGAGGATCGCGCGCAGCGATTGCTTGGCGAAATCCTCGACGGCGATGCGGCCGCTGAAACTGCTGTCGTCGACTTTCAGGTTGATGTTGTCGAACGCGACGCTGGTTGGCGTGGCGGCAATGCGGCTGACCAGTTCGACTTTGCTCAGGCTGCCGGCGGCCATCGCCGGAAGTGTCTGACCGATGCTGTCGACGAATTTCGCCAGATCGAATTGAGCGATGGAGAGGCCGCCAGTGATCTGCGGGGTTTTGTCGAGATCGTTGGCTTTCAGTTCGCCCAAAGCGCGCAATTGGTTAGCGGAGATCTTGATCCCCGTCCATTCGGCGACGTTCGCGGCTTTATCCAGCGAAACCTGGCCTTGAGCCGAGAAGGTCATGGCTTTGCCTTGCAGCGGATCGCCAGTCAGTTCGCCGGACAATTTCATGTCTTCGAACCTGTAGCGTTGCAGCGCGCGCTCGATGCGCAATTCGCCGTTCAGCTCGGTGCGCACCCGCAGCATCGGCTGATTGGTGCTGAGGAAAGCGGTGGCCTTCAACGGAATATTGGTCGAATCGTGAACCGCGCCGGTGCTCAACTGGATGCTTTCGGCGCTGAACTGCTTGCCGGTCTTCTCGTCGTTGTATTCAACGCGGGCGTTGTTGACGGTCAGGCTGTCGATGTCGAGGCGGATTGGCTGAGGTGGTTTTTCCGCTGCTGGCGGGGTTTCGCTGGCCGGTTGACTGGCAGCGGCGGCTGGCGTTGCACCGGCAGGCTGCGGCAGCTTGCCAATGTCTTCCCAGTTGCCATGACCGTCCTTGTCGCGGTTCAGGCGCAGGTTCAGGCCTTCGACGCGCACGTCGCTCATCTGCACTTCACGGCGCAGCAGCGGCAGCACACGCACGGACAGGCCGAGCATCTGCAAGTCGGCAAATGGTTCGCCCGGTTTGATCAGGGTGGCGACGCTGGCCTCGTGCAATTCCAGGCCGAGCCACGGGAACAGGCTCCAGCCGATATCGCCATTGAGCGTCAGCTCGATGTGGGCCTTGTCGCGGGCTATCTGGCGGATCTCGTCTTTATAGTCGTTGGGATCGAAGAGGTGGGTCAGGGCGAAGCCTGCCGCCACGATGATCAGCAACAGCCCGAGAAGTACCAGACCCAGGATTTTGCCGAACGCTTTCATGGGCGAGTCCTTGTAATTAGTCGAATTCGTAATTTAGCCGGGGAGTATAGCGCTGCAAATGCCCGGTTCGGTGTGGCGTCATGTTGCCAGTACCTCGGATGGCACGTGCAACTTCGCCGCGATGGCCAGAGCTTCAGGATGTCCGGCAGGTGCCAGCAGGCGCAGTTCGGCCCCCGCTTGCGACGCCATTTTCTGCGCTTGGTTCACCCGTCGTTCAGCAAAAATCGCCCCGTGTAGGAGCTGCGGAACGCTGCGATCTTTTGATGTTTTTCATAAACAGGATCAAAAGATCGCGGCCTTCGGCAGCTCCTACACAGGTGTAGAGATCAGATGACATGAAAAAGGTGATATCAGTTTGGTTTTTCTGTCACCTGCAAATGGTAACCTTCGCCCCGTTCGTCCGTCCCTCTGCGACTTAACGTCGCGCCTTCAAGGAGCTTCACCCAAAAAACGGTCATGCCTGCGTGCATAAGGCCGAGGGTGAACAGTGGCTGGCGAACCATACTAATAATTGGGGGATACACAATGAGCACGAGCATTACGGCGGACGGCCTCAGCGCCGCCCAGCCTGCGTTCCTGTCCAAGGAGCGCATCATCGCCAAGCCCGGTTTCAACCGCTGGCTGGTTCCACCGGCCGCGTTGGCCATCCACTTGTGCATCGGCATGGCCTACGGCTTCTCGGTCTTCTGGTTGCCGCTGTCCAAGGCGCTGGGCGTCACCGCGCCAGTGACTTGCGCGCCGGACATGAGCTTCATCGCACAAGTGTTTTCGTCGCAATGCGACTGGCCGATCTCCATGCTCGGCTGGATCTACACGCTGTTCTTCATCTTCCTCGGTTGCTCGGCAGCGATCTGGGGTGGCTGGCTGGAGCACGCAGGGCCGCGTAAGGCTGGCGTGGTGTCGGCACTGTGCTGGTGCGGCGGTCTGCTGATTTCGGCGCTGGGTATTTATACCCACCAGATCTGGCTGATGTGGATTGGCTCGGGCGTGATCGGCGGTATCGGTCTCGGTCTGGGCTACATCTCGCCGGTCTCGACCCTGATCAAGTGGTTCCCGGACAAGCGCGGCATGGCGACCGGCATGGCAATCATGGGCTTCGGTGGCGGCGCGATGGTCGGTGCACCGTTGGCGACTGCGCTGATGAGCCACTTCGGCTCGGCTGAAGGTGTTGGCGTCTGGCAGAGCTTCGTGGCCATGGCCGCGATCTACTTTGTGTTCATGATCGGTGGCGCTCTGTCGTACCGCGTGCCGCCAACCGGCTGGAAACCTGAAGGCTGGACTGCGCCGGCGAAGAAAGCCGCGAACGCGATGATCACCAATCGTCACGTGCACGTGAATGTGGCGTGGAAAACCCCGCAATTCCGTCTGGTCTGGCTGGTACTGTGCCTGAACGTTTCTGCCGGTATCGGCATCCTCGGCATGGCGTCGCCACTGTTGCAGGAAGTGTTCGGCGGCAAGCTGCTGGGCGTTGACGTGCCGTTTGGTCAGCTCGATGCTGGGCAGTTGGCTTCGATCGCTGCGATCGCAGCAGGCTTCACCGGTTTGCTGAGCCTGTTCAACATCGGTGGTCGTTTCTTCTGGGCTTCGTTCTCGGACTACCTGGGCCGCAAAAATACCTACTTCGTGTTCTTCGCCCTGGGTTTTGCCCTGTACGCGCTGATTCCGAACATGGGTCATTTGGGCAACGTTGCGCTGTTCGTGGCGGCGTTCTGCATCATTCTGTCGATGTACGGCGGTGGTTTCGCGACGGTTCCAGCGTATCTGGCTGACCTGTTCGGTACGCAAATGGTTGGCGCGATCCACGGTCGTCTGCTGACGGCCTGGGCGGCGGCTGGTGTGCTCGGCCCGGTGCTGGTGAACTACCTGCGTGAATATCAGCTGAGCATCGGCGTTGAACGCGCTGCCGCTTACGACATCACCTTGTACATCCTCGCCGGCCTGCTGGTGTTGGGCTTCCTGTGCAACATGCTGGTTCGTCCGGTGGCCGACAAGTACTTCATGACCGACGCTGAACTGGCCGCCGAACAGGCGCTGGGTCACGACAAAGGTGCTGATGCCAGCACGGTTCTGGAGTGGAAAGCCGCGCCGGGCAGCAAGCCGCTGGCGATTGCTGCGTGGTTGGCCGTGGGTATTCCGTTGGCGTGGGGTGTGTGGGTAACCCTGCAGAAAACGGCGGTACTGTTTCACTAAGGTGTTAGCTGGATAAAACACCGAACCTGTGGGAGCGAGCTTGCTCGCGAAGACGGAGTGTCAGTCGACATCAGTGTTGGCTGAACTACCGCTTTCGCGAGCAAGCTCGCTCCCACATTTGTTTTCGGTTGCCTGTAATGGCTTGTATGGACATGTCTACCCGCGACAGCCGGGCGTTCTATCCGTCAGCCATATCACCTCTCGTGTTTCTGTTTGCGCCCCGCGTGCCTATAATGGCTGCCTTTTTCGCCCAATGATTTTGCGGAGCTGGTGATGGCCGAACGTAAGGCTTCTGTCGAGCGCGACACTCTGGAAACCCAGATCAAAGCCTCGATCAACCTTGATGGCACCGGAAAGGCCCGATTCGATATCGGTGTTCCTTTTCTTGAGCACATGCTGGATCAGATCGCCCGTCACGGGTTGATCGACCTGGATATTGAATGCAAGGGCGATCTGCATATCGACGACCACCATACGGTGGAAGACGTCGGTATCACCCTCGGCCAGGCATTTGCCAAAGCCATCGGCGATAAAAAAGGCATCCGTCGCTACGGTCATGCTTACGTGCCGCTCGATGAAGCGCTGTCACGCGTGGTCATCGACTTCTCCGGTCGTCCAGGCCTGCAGATGCACGTGCCGTACACCCGCGCCACCGTCGGTGGTTTCGACGTTGACCTGTTCCAGGAATTCTTCCAGGGCTTCGTCAACCATGCGTTGGTCAGCATGCACATCGATAACCTGCGTGGCACCAACACCCACCACCAGATCGAAACCGTGTTCAAGGCTTTCGGCCGCGCGCTGCGCATGGCCGTCGAGCTGGATGAGCGCATGGCCGGGCAAATGCCATCGACCAAAGGCGTTCTGTAATGCAGACGGTTGCAGTTATCGATTACGGCATGGGCAACCTGCACTCGGTGGCCAAGGCTCTCGAGCACGTCGGTGCCGGTAAAGTGCTGATCACCAGCGATGCGGCGGTGATTCGTGAAGCTGACCGCGTGGTGTTCCCCGGTGTTGGCGCGATTCGCGATTGCATGGCGGAGATCCGTCGCCTCGGTTTCGACTCGTTGGTGCGTGAAGTCAGTCAGGATCGTCCGTTCCTCGGCATCTGTGTCGGCATGCAAGCCTTGCTCGACAGCAGCGAAGAGAACGATGGCGTTGACTGCATCGGCCTGTTTCCGGGCGCAGTGAAGTTCTTCGGCAAAGACCTGCACGAAGACGGCGAGCACCTGAAAGTCCCGCACATGGGTTGGAACGAAGTGCAGCAGAAGGTCAGCCACCCGTTGTGGCATGACATTCCGGACATGGCGCGTTTCTACTTCGTGCACAGCTACTACATCGCTGCCGCCAATGCGCGGCAAGTGGTCGGTGGCGGTCATTACGGTGTCGATTTCGCTGCGGCGCTGGCCGATGGCTCGCGCTTCGCCGTGCAGTTCCACCCGGAGAAAAGCCATACCCATGGCCTGCAGTTGCTGCAGAACTTCGCGGCGTGGGACGGTCGCTGGTAAATGGCCGCCAAGAAAACCAAACCGCCGATTCTGACCCTCACTCCCGAACAGGAGAACGAGGCCAATCGCAAGATTCAGCGGTTCATGGAAGACCGTTTCGAACTCGATCTGGGATCGTTCGAAGCGGGTGAAATTCTTGAGCTGTTTACCCGCGAAATTGCTCCGCACTATTACAACAGGGCGATTTTCGATGTTCAGACCCACCTCAAAGAGCGGTTTGAAAGCATCGAAAGCGACCTGTGGGCGCTCGAAAAAAATTAGGAGCAGCTGCAAGCCGCAAGCTTCAAGCTGCAAGAACTGGTACACCGCATGCTCGCAGCTAGTCGCTTGCAGCTTGCCGCTCTTTTGACGAAGGAAAAAGCATGCTGATTATTCCCGCTATCGATCTTAAAGACGGTGCCTGCGTACGTCTGCGCCAGGGCCGCATGGAAGATTCCACAGTGTTCTCCGATGACCCGGTGAGCATGGCTGCCAAGTGGGTGGAGGGCGGTTGCCGCCGTCTGCATCTGGTCGATCTGAACGGCGCGTTTGAAGGCCAGCCGGTCAACGGCGAAGTGGTTACCGCGATCGCCAAGCGTTACCCGACTCTGCCGATCCAGATCGGCGGCGGCATCCGTTCGCTGGAAACCATCGAGCACTACGTCAAGGCTGGCGTGAGCTACGTGATCATTGGCACCAAAGCCGTGAAAGATCCGGCGTTCGTTGCTGAAGCGTGCCGCGCGTTCCCGGGCAAGATCATCGTTGGTCTGGATGCCAAAGACGGCTTCGTCGCCACTGATGGCTGGGCTGAAATCAGCACCGTGCAGGTCATCGATCTGGCCAAGCAGTTTGAAGCCGACGGCGTCTCCTCGATCGTTTATACCGACATCGCCAAAGACGGCATGATGCAGGGCTGCAACGTGCCGTTTACCGCTGCGCTGGCTGCCGCTACCAAAATTCCGGTGATCGCGTCCGGGGGCATCCACAATCTCGGTGACATCAAATCGCTGCTCGACGCCAAGGCGCCGGGCATCATCGGCGCCATCACGGGTCGCGCGATTTATGAGGGCACGCTGGATGTGGCAGAAGCCCAGGCTTTCTGCGATAGCTACGCGACCAGCTCCAAGCTGTAAGCTGCGAGCTGCAAGTTAGAAGCGCGACCGCGTCCGCTCTTTCTTGCAGCTTGAAGCTTGAAGCTTGCAACTCTTAATCGGAGATTAAGCATGGCTCTGGCCAAACGCATCATCCCTTGCCTGGACGTGGATAACGGCCGGGTCGTCAAAGGTGTGAAATTCGAGAACATCCGCGACGCCGGTGACCCGGTGGAAATCGCCCGTCGCTATGACGAGCAGGGTGCCGACGAGATTACTTTTCTCGACATCACCGCCAGCGTCGATGGCCGTGACACCACGCTGCATACCGTCGAGCGCATGGCCAGCCAGGTGTTCATTCCGCTGACCGTCGGCGGTGGTGTGCGTACCGTGCAGGACATTCGCAATCTGCTGAATGCCGGTGCGGACAAGGTGTCGATCAACACCGCTGCCGTGTTCAACCCGGAATTCGTTGGCGAAGCCGCGCAGCATTTCGGCTCGCAGTGCATCGTCGTTGCCATCGACGCCAAGAAGGTTTCGGGGCCGGGCGAAACCCCGCGCTGGGAGATCTTCACCCACGGCGGGCGCAAGCCAACCGGCCTCGATGCCGTCGAGTGGGCGAAGAAAATGGAAGGCCTCGGTGCCGGCGAAATCCTGCTGACCAGCATGGATCAGGACGGCATGAAAAACGGTTTCGATCTCGGCGTGACCCGCGCGATCAGCGATGCGCTGGGCATTCCCGTGATCGCTTCCGGCGGTGTCGGCAATTTGCAGCACTTGGCTGACGGCATTCTCGAGGGCCACGCCAGCGCTGTGTTGGCGGCGAGTATTTTCCACTTCGGCGAATACACCGTGCAGGAAGCCAAGGCCTACATGGCTAAACGCGGCATCACGATGCGTTAAGCGTCAAAATCGATACAGGCCAGTGGACACCATGGCGCACCCAAGGCACTCTTGGGCACGCCATGGATTTCGGTAGCCCAACATGATCAAACGCCTGCTTCTAGTTCTCGCCAGCGCCTCTCTGTTGCTCATCAACACGGCCCGCGCCGAAACCAGTCCCGACACCGATCTGGTGCTCCTTACCGAAAACTTCCCGCCGTACAACATGGCGAAGAACGGCAAAAATTTCGCCCAAGGCGAAAACATCAACGGCATCGCCACCGACATCGTTCGGGAAATGTTCCAGCGTGCCGGCGTTACTTACAGCCTGACCCTGCGCTTTCCTTGGGAGCGCGTGTACAAACTCGCCCTGGAAAATCCTGGTTACGGCGCCTTCGTGATGGCGCGCCTGCCGGATCGCGAAAAACTCTTCAAATGGGTCGGCCCGATCGGCCCGGATGACTGGATCCTGTTGGCCAAGGCCGACAGCAAGATCACCCTCGAAACCCTTGAGGACGCGCGCAAATACAAGATTGGCGCGTACAAGGGCGATGCGATTGCCGAGACACTGACCAAGCAAGGCTTGAAGCCGGTGGTGGTGTTACGCGATCAGGACAACGCCAAGAAGCTGGTCAACGGGCAGATTGATTTGTGGGCGACGGGTGATCCGGCGGGGCGCTATCTGGCGCGACAGGATGGGGTGACGGGGCTGAAGACGGTGCTGCGCTTCAACAGCGCTGAACTGTATCTGGCGCTGAACAAGGACGTGCCGGAAGAAACCGTGAAGAAGCTGCAGGCCGCGCTGGACCAGATGCGCAAGGATGGTGTGGTGGATGACATCATGGGGCGGTATTTGTAGCGCTTGTTAAAAGATCGCAGCCTTCGGCAGCTCCTACAGAGGAATGCATTGCCAATGTAGGAGCTGCCGAAGGCTGCGATCTTTTCAGCGGTACACGCCATCCTTGCCGTGTGCCGCAGTCGCCTTGTTGCTGCGCACACTGATCATCTGCCGGATATCAATCCACTCAATCCCCTGAGCCTTCAGCTTCGGCAATTCGCGCTCCAGCACCGCCAGCGTCTGCGGATACGGATGCCCGATCGTCACCGCCGAACCCTGCTTGTGCGCCAGGCTGATCGCCGTCTGCAACTGCGTGTAAATCGCCGCCTCAGTTCGCTCATCATCAAGAAACACATCCCGCGAAACACTCGCCAGATCGATCTTCTGCGCCTGCTGCGCGGCGACCGTTTGCGCACTGGTGCGGCTGTCGACGAAAAACTTGTGACGGCGCTGCAACTCGCCCATCAACCACGCCATCGCCACTGGTTGCGCAGTCATGCGGCTGCCCATGTGGTTATTGATGCCGGCGGTGTACGGCACCATTTTGAACGCGGCGTTCAGGCGTTTTTCCAGTTCTTCGATGGGCAGTTCGGGATGCCAGGCGTAAGGCCCGGTGGCCGGATCCATTGGCATGTGCAGGATGACGATTTTGCCGGCGCGATGGGCCTCGCGGGCAAATTCGGTGGCGTGCGGGGTGTCGGGCATGATCGCCGTGGTCACCGGGCCGGGCAGGGCCAGCACGCGGCGATCCCGGGGCAGGTTTTGCCCCAGGTCATCGATGATCAGACTCAGGTAGGCCTTGTGAGGCTTTGGGCTGACGGGCTCTGCGTGAGCAGCACCCGCCAGACAGCACAACAGAACGAAGACGAAACGCAAAGACATCCTCAACGGCCGGACGTAATGCTCAGCCCTTTGAGCAGGCTCAGGGCCTGGGCCAATTGGTAGTCATCATCCTGCGGCATGGCTTTAGGCTTGGCGCCCGAACCGGTCGGTTTGTCGGCGCCGCCGTTGCCGTTACCCAAGTGACCTTGCAGGTCGGCTTCTTTGAAGTAATCGCCGTCCGCCTCGTTGGTGATCTTCGCTTTGCGCACTTCGATGTCCGGGACGATGCCCTGCGCCTGAATCGAGCGGCCGTTCGGCGTGAAGTACAGCGCGGTGGTGATTTTCAGTGCACGGTCGTTGTTCAGCGGCAGCACGGTTTGTACCGAGCCCTTGCCGAAACTGGTGGTGCCCATGACCACGGCGCGTTTCTGATCCTGCAAGGCGCCGGCGACGATTTCCGAGGCCGAGGCGCTGCCACCGTTGATCAACACCACCATTGGCACCGCTTCGCTTTCGTCTTTGCCGGTGGCGGAGAAGCGCAGTTCGGAGTTGGCGATGCGACCCTTGGTGTAAACGATCAGGCCTTTGGTGATGAAGTGGTCGACCACTTCCACCGCTGCCTGCAACACGCCGCCCGGGTTGTTACGCAGGTCGAGAATGATGCCGTTGAGCTTCTTGCCGTTGTCCTTGCGCAGCTTGGCCAGAGCCTTGGAGACCTCTTCGCCGGTCTTGACCTGGAACTGGGTGATGCGGATGTACGCATAGCCGGTTTCCAGCAGCTGCGCCTTGACGCTCTTCACCTGAATCACTGCACGAGCCAGGGTCACGTCGAACGGCGTGCCGCCATCGCGAACCAGGGTCAGGGTGATTTTCTGGCCGATCTTGCCGCGCATCTTGTCGACGGCTTCGGTCATGGTCTGGCCGCGAGTCGGCTGGCCGTTGATCTTGACGATGAAGTCACCGGCCTGAATACCGGCCTTCGATGCCGGGGTGTCGTCGATTGGCGAGACGACTTTGATGAAGCCGTCTTCAGCGCCGACTTCGATACCCAGCCCGCCGAACTCTCCGCTGGTGCTTTCCTGCAGTTCGGTAAAGTCCTCTGGGCCGAGGTAGGCCGAGTGCGGATCAAGGTTGCTGAGCATGCCCTTGATCGCGTTTTCCAGCAGGGTCTTGTCGTCCACCGGCTCGACGTAAGCGGCTTTGATCCGATCCATGACCTCGGCAAAGGTGCGCAACTCTTCCAGCGGCAACGGCGCCTTGGAGGTCGCGGCTGTGCCTGCCGGAGCGACGGCCGGAGCCGGTTGAGCGGCGAACGCCAGAGGCGCGCCGATCACCAGGGCGATCGTCAGGGCCAGCGAGGTAAGACGGGACAAATGCAGCATGTCGAACGAACTCCTAATGTAGGTGACTCAACGCCTATCCTTGCGCGCGGCACCATTGCGCCGGATCACTCGGGTGACCCTGCTGACGAATTGCGAAATACAGCGCTGATGTGTCCTGACCGCCACTGTTACCGACAGTGGAAATCGACTCACCGGCTTTGACCACATCACCCGCTGACTTGAGCAGCGTCTGGTTGTGGCCGTAAAGACTCAAAAAACCGTTGCCGTGATCGAGGATCACCAGCAGCCCGGCGCCACGCAACCAGTCGGCGAACACCACGCGCCCGCCGTGCACGGCATGCACCTGGCTGCCGGCGGCGGCGCTGATCATTACGCCATCCCACTTGGTACGGGCGTCGTCGCCACGGCTTTCACCGAAGCGCGCCAGTAGTCGACCATCAACCGGCCAAGGAAGTTTTCCCCGGGTTGCAGCAAAAGCGCCACCGAAGGTCTCGCCGCTGCTGGAAACCAGCGCGCCGGGCGTCGATTTGGCGGGTTTTCGTGGGGCGTCGGTGTTTTCCGCCTGCGCCTCACGCAAGCGCTTTTTTTCCGCTTCCTGCTGGGCGATCAGCGCTTTCTGCCGCGCTTCTTCTGCCTCACGGGCCTGACGGGCCAGGGTTTCTTCAATGGTTTTAAGGACTTTAGACAGGTCTGCCTGATCCTGCTCGCGTGCGGCGAGTTTCTGATCGCGGGCCTTTACGTCGTCATTGAGCTTGGCGAGCACCTGCTGACGTTCCTTGCGGACTTTTTCCAGTTCGTCGCGCTGGGTGTCGAGGCTGCTTTTCTGCACCAGCAATTGCGCCTGTTGCGCGGCGATGTCCTGTTCGACATTGGCCAGTTGGCGCAGGGTTTCGTTGAAGTTCTTCAACTGCTCCAGGCGGGCCTGGCTCAGGTAATCGTAATAGGTGAGGGTGCGGGCGAATTTCTCGGGATTCTGCTGGTTGAGCAGCAGCTTGAGGTACTCCTGCCGACCGTTCTGATAAGCCGCACGGGCCTGAATGGCGATCAGTCGTTGCTGTTCAGTGCGCGCGCTCTGGAGTTTTTTTTTCTCTGCATCGAGTCGCTGCAGCTCGGATTCGCTTTTCTGCAGTTCTTTCTGCAGCGCATCGACCTGCTTCTGCAGCTTGCCCAGCTCGGTTTCCGTGCCCTTGAGCTCTTTCTGCACGCCGGATTTTTCTTCCTGGACTTTGCCCAGCAGCTTTTTCAGCTCGGCAATGTCCTGACGCGTGGCGTCCAACTGCTGTTGGGTTTGCGCGCGCTCGTCAGCGAAGGCCGGTTGGAGCAGGCAGGTCAGAGCAAGGGCGATCAGGACGCGAAGCATAGGGGCGGGCGGCACCAGGGTAAGGGACGGCCTAGTATGCCCGCCCGAGGCTGCAAAAAAAACGCCAAATTGGGGCTGTGTGATAACTGGAGCAGATTCGGTATTGAAAATAGCGCAAAACCAATGTGGGAGCGGGCTTGCTCGCGAATGCGGTGGGTCGGGCAACATTGAAGTCGACTGATCTACCGCATTCGCGAGCAAGCCCGCTCCCACAGGGTTTTGTGGTGTTTGATCGGGCGGGTTAGACCAGGATGGAGGTACCGGTCATCTCCGCCGGTTTTTCCAGACCCAGCAGCTTCAGCATGGTCGGTGCCACATCCGCCAGCACGCCGCCTTCACGCACTTTCAGATCACGCTTGCCGACATAAATGAACGGCACCGGCTCGGTGGTGTGCGCGGTGTGCGCCTGGTGGGTTTCTTCGTCGGCCATTTTTTCAACGTTGCCGTGGTCAGCCGTGATCAGCGCTTCACCACCGACCTTTTCCAGTGCTTCAACGATGCGACCGACGCAAGTATCCAGGCATTCAACCGCTTTCACCGCCGCGTCGAACACACCGCTGTGGCCGACCATGTCGCCGTTGGCGTAGTTGACCACGATCACATCGAAACGCTGGTTTTCGATGGCTTCAACGATGCGGTCGGTGACCTCCGGCGCGCTCATTTCCGGCTGCAAGTCGTAAGTGGCGACTTTCGGCGACGGGATCAGAATGCGCTCTTCGCCCGGGAACGGCTCTTCACGACCGCCGGAGAAGAAGAAGGTCACGTGCGCGTATTTCTCGGTTTCAGCGATGCGCAGCTGGGTTTTGCCATTCTTCGCCAAGTAATCGCCGAGCACGTTTTCCAGGCTGCCCGCGGCGAATGCCGACGGTGCCGGGATGCTTGCCGCGTATTGGGTCAGCATGACGAACCCGGCCAGTTTTGGCTGGCGTGCGCGCTCGAAATCCTTGAAATCGTCTTCGACGAATACGCGAGTCAACTCGCGGGCGCGGTCGGCGCGGAAGTTCATGAACACCACAGCGTCGCCGTCTTCAACTTTCACCGGCTCACCGATGGTCGTGGCTTTGACGAATTCGTCGCTCTCGCCGCGAGCGTAAGCCGCGTCGAGGCCTTCCTGCGCGGTGGCGGCGTTGAATTCGCTGTTGCCGTCGACGATCAGGTTGTAGGCCTGAGCGACGCGATCCCAGCGGTTGTCACGATCCATTGCGAAGTAACGGCCGATAATGCTGGCGATGCGGCCCTTGCCCAGTGCCTGGAAGGTTGCATCGAGCAATTCGATCGACGACGCAGCGCTTTTCGGCGGCGTATCGCGGCCATCAAGGAAAGCGTGCAGGTAGATTTTTTCAGCGCCGCGCTTGAAGGCCAGTTCGGCCATCGCGATCAGGTGATCCTGGTGGCTGTGCACGCCGCCATCGGAGAGCAGACCCATGAAGTGCACGGCTTTACCGGCGGCCACGGCTTTATCCACAGCGGCGCAGATGGTCGGGTTCTCGAAGAATTCGCCGTCGCGGATCGACTTGGTCACGCGGGTGAAGTCCTGATACACCACGCGGCCGGCGCCGAGGTTCATGTGGCCGACTTCGGAGTTGCCCATCTGGCCGTCCGGCAGACCGACGTCCATGCCGCTGCCCGAGATCAAGCCGTTTGGCACGGTGGCCCACAGGCGATCAAGGACGGGCTTCTTCGCCGCAAAAACGGCGTTGGATTCGGGGCTTTCGCTGTGACCGAAGCCGTCGAGAATCATCAGGACCAAAGGTTTAGGCGTGGTAGTCATGGAATCCACTCGTGGCTAATAAAGAAGAGGGCGATGGAAAAGGGAGTTGGAGTTTAAAGCTAAGTTCCGACCGCGTCACCGCCGGACGGGGTTTGGCCGACCATAGTGGCTGTGTATACTGGCCGACATTTTAACGCCCTGGAACCTCCTTCGATGGTTGCTCACCTGATTGAATTTGCCACTAACCACTACATTCTTGTCGGTATCTTCGTCGTACTGCTGGCTCTGCTGCTGGCGCACACGATGCAGGGCGGCGGTAAAAGCCTGAGCACCGGCGAACTGACTGCGCTGGTCAATAAAGACGCAGGCGTGGTGGTGGACATCCGTCCGGCCAAGGATTTCGCTGCCGGCCACATCGTTGGCGCGATCAACATTCCCCAGGACAAACTGGCTGCGCGCACCGCCGAGCTGGAAAAGCACAAGACCAAGACCATCATTCTGGTCGACGCCCTGGGCCAGACCGCCGGCACTCACGCCCGCGAACTGATGAAATCCGGCTTTACCGCCGCCAAGCTGTCCGGCGGGATCTCCAGCTGGAAAGGCGACAACCTGCCGCTGGTGAAGTAAATGAGCGAAGTCATCGTCTACTCCAGCGACTACTGCCCTTATTGCTCCCGAGCCAAGTATTTGCTCGAGAACAAAGGCGTGGCCTTCAAAGAGATCAAGGTCGATGGCAAGCCGCAGGTGCGCGCCGAAATGGCCCAGAAAGCGGGGCGCACGTCCGTGCCGCAGATCTGGATCGGCAGCAAGCACATCGGCGGTTGTGATGATTTATTTGCCCTGGAGCGCGCCGGCAAACTCGACGCGCTGCTCAAGGCCTGAACGGCTGCACCCACGTACAGCACTCCCTAAAAGACCCAAGATCAGAAAGGATCTGAGATGACTGACCAACAGAACACTGCAGCCAGCGAAGAAGAAACCGCACCGCAATTTTCCTTGCAGCGCATCTATGTACGCGACCTGTCCTTCGAAGCCCCGAAAAGCCCGGCGATCTTCCGCCAGCAGTGGGATCCGGCGGTCGGTCTGGATCTGAACACTCGTCAGAAAGCGCTGGAAGGTGATTTCTACGAAGTCGTGCTGACCCTGTCCGTCACCGTGAAAAACGGTGAAGAAGTTGCTTTCATCGCTGAAGTGCAACAGGCCGGTATCTTCCTGATCAAGAACCTCGACGCGGCTTCGATGAGCCACACCCTGGGTGCGTTCTGCCCGAACATCCTGTTCCCGTACGCCCGCGAAACCCTGGACAGCCTGGTCACCCGTGGTTCGTTCCCGGCCCTGATGCTGGCTCCGGTGAACTTCGACGCCCTGTACGCGCAAGAACTGCAGCGCATGCAGGAAAGCGGCGAGACGCCAACCGTTCAATAAACGGTCCTGGCTACAACGAAAAAAGCGCCGTAACAGGCGCTTTTTTCTTGGGCTGAAATACTCGTCTCATGTAGGAGCTGCCGCAGGCTGCGATCTTTTGATCTTGATCTTGAAAAGCAGGATCAAAAGATCGCAGCCTTCGGCAGCTCCTACAGTGGAGTCAGGAACTGCGGTTTTGTGGTGTTACTTGAAGTCGTTCTGGCGCCAGGCTTCGTACACGGCGACCGCTACGGTGTTGGACAGGTTCAGGCTACGGCAGCCTTCACGCATCGGCAGACGCAGGCGCTGATCCGGCCCAAGGGCGTCGAGCACTTCCGGCGGCAAGCCACGACTTTCCGGGCCGAAGATGAACGCATCACCCGGGACAAACGCGGCATCATGAAACGGCCGCGAGCCCTTGGTGGTGAACGCATACACCCGAGGGTTGCCGATGCTTTCCAGGCAACTGGCGAGGTCGGCGTGGCGTTGCAGCGTGGCATATTCGTGGTAGTCGAGACCGGCACGGCGCAAGCGCTTGTCGTCCATCTCGAAGCCCAGCGGTTCGATCAAATGCAGGTGGCAGCCGCTGTTGGCGCACAGCCTGATAACGTTGCCGGTATTCGGCGGAATTTCTGGTTGAAAAAGGATGACGTGAAACATGCACGGCTCCGAAGGTAAAGATGACGCGCATTCTACGCCGCAAGCAGACCGGCGTTCGAAACTATTCCCGCGAGTGATCGGTTCGCTGGCGATTGTCGGGATGATGATCGGCTTGATGATTGGCCGTCTGACCACGCCGGATCCCAGTGTGCTGCAGCAAGTCGAAGTGACTGACGGCGGTTTGGTGGTGTGGTTCAACAACGAGCCGAAGCTGCACGGTGAGATCATCGATGGCACCGTGGCCCTGCTGTTTCAGGCCGAGGGCCGAGCGCAGAAAGGTCAGCTCAAGCTCAACGGCAAGGACGTGAACTGGCGCACGCGAGCGAGTGACGGAGGGTTGTTGCTGACGGTGTTGGCGGCGCGGCCGCTGCAGGGAGACTGGGCCGGCAGCAAGGTCGATGACCGCTGGCGGCTGGAGATCCATCTCCGCGAGTAATAAAAGCGGGAATCCCTGACCTGCCTGTATCAGGGTTCCCAAAACGGGGTGGACTTCGCGTGACGCGTCGGTCCGGTGTAAAGAGGGAACCCCCGGCCTGCCTGTACCAAGGATCCCAAAAGGGTGGGCGCATCGCGTGGCGATCTGCGCCCGGTGTAAAGAGGGGAATCCCCGGCCTGCCTGTACCAAGGTCCCCGAAACGGGTGGTGAAACGAATCACCTGTAAGAGGTGTTGCAGGGCGCGTGCCAGGTTTTAATTTGTTGAAACAAAAAAGCTGAGCAGAAACGCGAAAGCCCCGGGATTCGGGGCTTTCGTGTTTTTTGAAGGCTGAGCTTTAAAGGTTTTGAGGTGGTCTTTCGGAAGACTGGCAGTGCCCGATCAAGGGTCATCGTGCATCCATGCGGTGCACAGTGGCCTCAAAAGCATCGCGAGCAGGCTCACTCCTACAGGGGAGCGCATTCCAACTGTAGGAGTGAGCCTGCTCGCGATTGGTCTGACGTTCAGCGAAGAACTTGGGGTTTAACCCTCATCCCCCTCATCCTCATCCGCACCATCAACCTTCATCCCCAATTCCTTGATCTTGCGTGTCAGGGTATTACGCCCCCAACCCAGCAACACCGCCGCATCACGGCGACGTCCGGCCGTGTGCTTCAGCGCCGTCTCGATCATGATCCGCTCAAACGCCGGCACTGCGCTGTCGAGCAAACTCGACTGGCCGCGCGCCAAGGCCTGATCCGCCCACTGACGCAGCGCCTGCTCCCAATTGGTCACTGGCGCCGAATCCTGCGGCAGGTTCAGCAGTTCCGGCGGCAGGTCGCTGATGTGCACTTCGCGCCCGGACGCCATCACCGTGATCCAGCGGCAGGTGTTCTCCAGCTGACGCACGTTGCCGCCCCACGGCAGGTTTTTCAGGTATTCCTCGGTCTCGCTTTTCAGCAGCTTCGGTTCGACCGCCAGTTCTTGCGCGGCGCGGCTGAGGAAGTGCTTGGCCAGGGTCGGGATGTCTTCGCGACGATCCGACAGGCGCGGGATGTGGATGCGGATCACGTTGAGTCGATGGAACAAGTCCTCACGGAATTTGCCGGCGTGCACCAGGGTTTCCAGATTCTGGTGCGTCGCGGCGATGATGCGCACATCGACCTTGACCGGCACATGCCCGCCAACGCGATAGAACTCGCCATCGGCCAGAACCCGCAGCAAACGGGTTTGCGTATCTGCCGGCATGTCGCCGATTTCATCGAGGAACAGCGTGCCGCCGTCAGCCTGTTCAAAGCGGCCGCGACGCAAATTCGCCGCGCCGGTGAACGCGCCTTTCTCATGGCCGAACAGCTCGGACTCCATCAGATCCTTGGGAATCGCCGCCATGTTCAGCGCGATAAACGGCGAGGCCGCGCGCGGGCTGTGGCGGTGCAGGGCGTGGGCGACCAGTTCTTTACCGGTGCCGGATTCGCCGTTGATCAGCACGGTGATGTTGGAGTGGCTCAAGCGCCCGATGGCGCGAAACACTTCCTGCATCGCCGGCGCTTCACCGATGATTTCCGGGGTGCGCGTCAGCGCCGGAACGACTTCCAGGCCTTGCTGTTCCTGCGCGTGCTGATTGGCGCGCTTGACCAGCGACACCGCTTCATCAACGTCGAACGGCTTCGGCAAATACTCGAACGCGCCGCCCTGATACGAGGCGACAGCGCTGTCCAGATCGGAGTGAGCGGTCATGATGATGACCGGCAACCGTGGGTGCTGCTCGCGAATCCGCGCCAACAGATCCAGACCGCTGGCACCCGGCATACGGATGTCGGAAATGATCACGTCAGGCTGCTGACGGGCCAGCCGACTCATCACGCCATCGGCGCTGTCGAAGCTCTGGGTGGTCATGCCTTCCTGCTGCAAGGCCTTTTCCAGAACCCAACGGATAGAACGGTCGTCATCGACGATCCACACGGTTTCACTACGGCTCATGTCGATGTGGCTCCTTGTTCCAGTGGCAGAAAGATCGAGAAGGTGGTGTGGCCTGGATGGCTGTCACACTCGATCAGGCCCTGGTGCTGGCTGATGATGTTCTGGGTAATGGCCAGGCCGAGTCCGGTACCGTCCGGGCGTCCGCTGACCATGGGAAAGAAAATGGTTTCTTGAAGTTCCGCGGGGATCCCCGGGCCGTTGTCGATGATCTCGATCTTGGTCACCAGACGATGACGGACGTGGCCGATGGTGAACTGGCGCATGGCGCGGGTGCGCAGGCTGATGCGGCCCAGGCGCAGTTCGTTCTGGCTGCTGATCGCCTGCATGGCATTGCGCACGATATTCAACACCGCCTGAATCATTTGTTCGCGGTCGATCAACACGTCGGGAATGCTTGGGTCGTAATCGCGCACCAAGGTGATGCAGCCCTGGCTTTCGGCTTCGACCAGATGGCAAACGCGTTCCAGCACTTCGTGAATGTTGCACATCGCCAGCGACGGCAACTTGTTCGAGCCGAGCATGCGGTCGACCAGATTGCGCAGGCGATCGGCCTCTTCAATGATCACGTTGGTGTAATCGCGCAGGCTTTCTTCCGGCAGTTCGCGGGCGAGCAACTGCGCGGCGCCACGGATGCCGCCCAGCGGGTTCTTGATCTCGTGGGCGAGGCCGCGCACCAGCATTTTGCTGGTTTCCTGTTTGGAAATTTGCGCCTCTTCCTTGGTGATCCGCAGCAAGCGATCACGCGGATGCACTTCCAGCAGGAGCATGGTCGCGCCGTTACTGAGGATCGGCGTAACCGCATAATCCACGGTCAAGGTCTGGCCGGTGAGGGCAGTGAGCATCGCTTCGCGCTTGGTAAACGGGTGCGCCTGCTCTACCGCTTGGCGCAACGAATTCAGCGCTTCGGTGGATTCAGTGAACAGCTCGCTGATGAATTGCCCATGGCTACGCTGCCCGCTGATGGCGAGCAGCATCTCCGCCGCCGGGTTCATGTACTCAAGGCGCAGTTCGGCGTCGAGCAGGATGGTGGCGGTGGTCAGGTTGTCGAGCAGCAAACGGTGGATTGCGTCGCTAATGGTCATCGGAGCCTCTTTTGGGGGCGGAGCGTGCGCAACAAGCAAGCGTCGGTGAACTGAAAATGCAAAAACCAAACCAAGGCTCTGAAAAGAAGCGCTTAACCCCTGAAACAGGCGTTTGACGCTCGTTTACGTGGCACTGGGCCAGCTCTCGCGGGTAGTTTCGAACCAAAATGGGTTGGAATGTGAGTACGGTGCAGGCTATTGCACCAATATAGTGCGCAAAGCTGAACGGCGTTAGAAGAAACGCAGGAAGGGGTTTTTCGGCTCGGGCGGTTTGTCTTTCAAAGGGCATTCCGGACGTACGCCGTAGTCGTCGGCGGCGCAGGGTTTGACCTGGCGCTTCTGCGCGAGGGAAATGCGCAACATGTGGAACGGCTGGTTGGCGGTGCGTTCGACGGTGCGGCCCTCCAAATCGAGGATTTCAACCGAGAGATTGTGGCTGCCGCGATCAATGTTGTTCAGCGGGAACACAGGGCTCAGGCCGGGTTCGCCGGTGGCCTGGCCGTCCAGTAATAGGCGATAGCGGTGACCACGTTGCAGGCCGGGTTCGCTGGTGACGCTGACGATGATTTCGCCGGCGCTGCTGCGAATCGTCGCATCGGGTTCGGGCACCAGAATGCGCAGCATGTCGTAGTGGAAGGGCGGTTGCTCCGGTGATTTTTTCGCGGTGGTGATCGGTGCAGCGGCGGTGGGGTTGGCGGACATGCGATTGCTGGTCGCGATCGGTACGCGCTTGGCGTTGCTGCGCGGTTGATCGGTGTAGACGCGATTGCCCTGGGCATCAATGTAAGTGAACACCTCGGCTGAGGCCTGCAGTGTCACCAGCACCATCGCGACGATCAGCCATGCGCGGATCATGGCGTGTGCACCCGCTGTACGCTGAGAGCGACTGGCGGGCTCTGTTGAATGATCGTCTGACCGTCGATGACCTGCACGGCGAGACGATGCTCGCCGCGATCGACGTTGACCAATTGCAGGATCGGCACATTGCTTGGCTGACCGTAGGGTTCGTCATCGAGTACCAGCCTCAGTTGATGCGGCGGTTGCAGACGCGGCTTGATCAGCACGTTGACGGTGAAGGTGCCGTTGTTCGCGCGCAGGGCTTCTTCGGTGGGCAGCCCGGCGAGTTCGAGGATGTCGTAGGCGTTGCGCTGAGGTTCGCGGTTGTCGCTGACGGGCGCAGGGGGTGCGCTCGGCGCTTGCGGCTCGACGCGATTGAGCGGCGGCAACTCCACGGGCTGCGCCTGTACGCCGTCCGGCGAGTGATCGCTGTAGACGGTGTTGCCGTTGGCATCGGTGTACTTGTAGATCTGCGCGGCGGCGGGCAGGGCGATCAACAATAGAATATAGAGAAAGGTGCGACCCATGAAATCGACCGGGATTGAAAGCGATGGGGTGCAGCATAGGTCAGGGTGGGCGAGAGGCCCAAGCTGTTAACAATTGGAATTGAAAAGCAAAGTCAAAAGATCGCAGCCTTCGGCAGCTCCTACAGGGATCGATGTAGGAGCTGCCGAAGGCTGCGATCTTTTGATCTGCAATAAAAAAGGCCTCCCGAAGGAGGCCTCTTTTACTCACGCCACGGAACGCGGCGCTACCGGATCAGCAGCTGTAGTACAGCTCATATTCCAGTGGGTGTACGAAGGTACGAACCTTGATTTCTTCTTCCGATTTCAGCGCGATGTAAGCGTCGATGAAGTCGTCGGAGAATACGCCGCCCTTGGTCAGGAACGCGCGGCCCTTGTCCAGCTCTTCCAGGGCTTCTTTCAGGCTGCCGCAAACTTGTGGGATCTCTTTCGCCTCTTCAGGCGGCAGGTCGTACAGGTTTTTGTCAGCAGCGTCGCCAGGGTGGATCTTGTTCTGGATACCGTCCAGACCAGCCATCAGCAGTGCTGCGAAGGCCAGGTACGGGTTGGCAGCCGGATCCGGGAAGCGGGCTTCGATACGGCGGGCTTTCGGGCTCGACACGTAAGGAATACGGATCGAAGCGGAACGGTTGCGAGCCGAGTAGGCCAGCATGACCGGAGCTTCGAAGCCTGGTACCAGACGCTTGTACGAGTTGGTCGCCGGGTTGGTGAAGCCGTTCAGGGCCTTACCGTGTTTGATGATGCCGCCGATGAAGTACAGAGCGGTATCGGACAGGCCGGCATAGCCTTCACCTGCGAAGGTGTTCTTGCCGTCTTTCCAGATCGACATGTGTACGTGCATGCCCGAACCGTTGTCGCCGTACAGTGGCTTCGGCATGAAGGTCGCGGTGCGGCCGTAAGCGTCAGCAACGTTGTGTACAACGTACTTCAGGGTTTGGGTTTCGTCGGCTTTCTTCACCAGGGTGTTGAACTTGACGCCGATTTCGTTCTGGCCGGCAGTCGCCACTTCGTGGTGGTGAACTTCAACGGTCAGGCCCATTTCTTCCAGTGCGTTGCACATGGAGGTACGGATTTCGTGGTCGTGGTCGAACGGTGGAACCGGGAAGTAGCCGCCTTTGACGCCTGGACGGTGACCCTTGTTGCCGCCTTCGATGTCCTGGTCGGACATCCACGAACCTTGCTCGGAGTAGATCTTGAACATCGAGCCGGAAATGTCCGACTTGAATTTCACCGAGTCAAAGATGAAGAATTCTGGCTCTGGACCGGCGAATACGGTGTCACCGATACCGGTGGCTTTCAGGTGTTCTTCGGCGCGCTTGGCGATCGCACGTGGGTCGCGGTCGTAGCCTTGCATGCTCGAAGGTTCGATGATGTCGCACACCAGGATCAGGGTGGCGTCTTCGGTGAACGGGTCGAGAACGGCAGTTTCGTCAACCGGCATCAGGATCATGTCGGAGGCTTCGATGCCTTTCCAGCCAGCGATGGAGGAGCCGTCGAACATTTTGCCGACTTCGAAGAAGTCATCGTCCAAAGCATCGCGAGCCGGCATGGTCACGTGGTGCTGAGTACCTTTGGTGTCCGTGAAGCGCAGATCAATCCACTTGACGTCATGATCTTTGATGAGTTGAACCGTCTTCGACATATGTCCTCCGGGTGGCTTCGGGCTTGGTAGTGGATGCCCTTAAATGTGGGTGATGCCGGCGCGAATACTCTGCCAAGGCAACCTGCCTCACAAGGGAGCAAATTGCATGCCAGTGCCCCAGCATGGGTTTTTTGCCCCAAATTCACGCTTATTAAGGTGCAAAGCGCCTTAATGCTGCAAATCTCGCCCCCTAATGTAGCGTCCCCAATCGAAAATGACCCGTTTTGGTGCAGACAAAACCTTCTGCACATTAACTGGTTAAACCTTGAGCAATTTCCGCTATAATCCGCGCCCCCCTTTTTCGGCTGGCCGTTCGCGCGCTGTTTTCATGAAACTAATCGTAAAAGTCTTCCCCGAGATCACCATCAAAAGCCGACCTGTCCGGACGAAATTCATCCGCCAGTTGGCCAAGAACATCCGCACCGTGCTCCGCGACCTGGACCCGGCCGTGGTGGTGAACGGTGTGTGGGACAATCTCGAGCTGGAAACCCGCATTACCGATGCCAAAGCCTTGAAAGAGATGGGTGAGCGCCTGACCTGCATGCCGGGCATCGCGCACTTTCTGCAGATCGACGAGTACCCGCTGGGGGACTTCGACGACATCACCGAGAAGTGCAAAGAGCACTACGGCGATGCGCTGGCCGGGAAGATCTTTTCGGTGCGTTGCAAGCGTGCCGGCAAGCACGCCTTCAGCTCGATGGACGTGGAAAAATACGTCGGCAGCAAGCTGCGTCGTGAGTGCGGTGCTGCCGGGATTGACCTGAAATCGCCGGAAATCGAAGTCCGTATCGAAGTTCGCGACAAACGGTTGTTTGTGATTCACAGCCAGCACAACGGCATCGGCGGTTACCCGCTCGGCGCCCTTGAGCAGACACTGGTATTGATGTCCGGCGGCTTTGACTCGACCGTTGCGGCCTACCAGATCATTCGTCGCGGCCTGATGACCCACTTCTGTTTCTTCAATCTGGGCGGTCGCGCCCATGAATTGGGCGTTATGGAAGTCGCGCATTTCATCTGGAAGAAGTACGGCAGCTCGCAACGCGTGCTATTTGTCAGTGTTCCGTTCGAAGAAGTTCTCGGCGAAATTCTCCTCAAAGTCGATAACAGTCATATGGGCGTCGTATTGAAGCGTATGATGTTGCGCGCGGCGTCCAACATCGCTGACCGCCTGCAGATCGAAGCGCTGGTCACCGGCGAAGCGATCTCCCAGGTGTCGAGCCAGACGTTGCCGAACCTGTCGGTGATCGACTGCGTGACCGACAAGCTTGTCCTGCGCCCGCTGATCGTGGCGCACAAGCAGGACATCATCGACACGGCCAATGAAATCGGCACCGCCGATTTCGCCCGGCACATGCCGGAATACTGCGGGGTCATTTCGGTCAACCCGAAGACCGCCGCCAAACGCGGTCGCGTTGAGCACGAAGAGAAAGAATTCGACATGGCGGTGCTCGAGCGTGCGCTCGAAAACGCCAAACTGGTGCCGATCGATCGCGTGATCGACGAATTGGGCCAGGACGTACAGATTGAAGAAGTCAGCGAAGCACTGGCTGGCCAGATCGTGATCGACATCCGTCACCCGGATGCCGCCGAGGATGAGCCGCTGGAACTCGCTGGCGTAGAAGTACAGACGATGCCGTTCTACGCAGTGAACGCTCGTTTCAAGGAGCTGGATCCGACTCGCCAGTACCTGCTGTATTGCGACAAAGGCGTGATGAGTCGCCTGCATGCTCACCATTTGCTCAGTGAGGGGCATGCCAATGTGCGCGTTTATCGACCGAGCTAAGTGCCCGGGGCTGTTTGCCTGTGGCCTGCGTCACCGGCCCCCCGACACCGCCGTCAAGCTGTAACGGCCATGCCGGACACTACTGCTAATCGCTGCCAAGACTTGTCAGCAAACCGAATCCTCTGATCGAGATACACAAGTGATCGAAAATCTACGTAACATCGCCATCATTGCCCACGTTGACCATGGTAAAACCACCCTGGTAGACAAACTCCTGCGTCAATCCGGCACTCTGGAGCGCAACGAGCTCAACGACGAGCGCGTGATGGACTCCAACGACCAGGAAAAAGAGCGCGGTATTACCATTCTGGCGAAAAACACCGCCATCAACTGGAACGGCTACCACATCAACATCGTGGACACCCCGGGCCACGCCGACTTCGGCGGCGAAGTTGAACGCGTAATGTCGATGGTTGACTCCGTTCTGCTGCTGGTTGACGCTCAAGACGGCCCTATGCCGCAAACCCGTTTCGTGACCAAGAAGGCTTTCGAAGCCGGCCTGCGTCCAATCGTGGTCATCAACAAGGTTGACCGTCCAGGCGCGCGTCCGGACTGGGTTCTGGATCAGATCTTCGACCTGTTCGACAACCTCGGTGCTTCCGAAGAACAACTGGACTTCCAGGTTGTTTACGCCTCGGCCCTGAACGGCATTGCCGGTCTGGATCACACCGACATGGCTGAAGACATGACTCCGCTGTACCAAGCGGTTGTCGATCACGTTCCGGCCCCTAAAGTCGACCGTGAAGGCGCGTTCCAGATGCAGATCTCCGCACTGGACTACAACAGCTTCCTGGGTGTTATCGGCGTTGGCCGTATCGCTCGTGGTCGCGTCAAGCCGAACACCCCGGTTGTGGCTATCGGTGCCGACGGCAAGCGTCGCAACGGTCGTATCCTGAAGCTGATGGGTCACCACGGTCTGCACCGTATTGACGTTGAAGAAGCTGCAGCAGGCGACATCGTTTGCATCAGCGGTATGGAATCGCTGTTCATCTCCGACACCCTGTGCGACCCGCTGACTGTTGAGGCGATGAAGCCTCTGACCGTTGACGAGCCAACCGTTTCGATGACCTTCCAGGTAAACGACTCGCCATTCTGCGGTAAAGAAGGCAAGTTCGTGACCTCCCGTAACATCAAGGATCGTCTGGACAAAGAGCTGCTGTACAACGTTGCACTGCGCGTTGAAGAAGGCGACTCGGCTGACAAGTTCAAGGTTTCCGGCCGTGGTGAGCTGCACCTCTCGGTACTGATCGAAACCATGCGTCGCGAAGGCTTCGAGCTGGCCCTGGGCCGTCCGGAAGTAATCATTCGTGAAGTGAACGGCGTTAAACAAGAACCGTTCGAAAACGTAACCATCGACATCCCTGAAGATTCGCAGGGCAAGGTCATGGAAGAGATGGGTCTGCGTAAAGGCGACCTGACCAACATGGTTCCGGATGGTAAGGGCCGTGTTCGTCTGGAATACAACATCCCTGCTCGCGGTCTGATCGGTTTCCGTAACCAGTTCCTGACCCTGACCAACGGTGCTGGCATCCTGACCTCGATCTTCGATCGTTACGACACCGTCAAGTCGGGCCACATGTCCGGCCGTCAGAACGGCGTTCTGGTTTCGGTTGAAACCGGTAAGGCACTGACCTACTCGCTGGAAACCCTGCAGGCTCGTGGCAAGCTGTTCGTAGAACACGGTCAAGAGATCTACAACGGTCAAATCGTTGGTCAGAACAGCCGTGACAACGACCTGGGCGTTAACCCTACCAAGGGCAAGAAGCTCGACAACATGCGTGCTTCGGGTAAAGACGAAACCATCGCTCTGGTTCCACCAGTGAAGTTCACTCTGGAACAGGCTCTGGAATACATCCAGGAAGACGAGCTGTGCGAAGTAACTCCTAAGTCCATCCGTCTTCGCAAGAAGATCCTGGACGAAAGCGAGCGTACCCGCGCTGCCAAGAAAGCCAAGAACTGAGTCATTAGTTCAGGCTGAATGAAAACGCCCCCGGTCGCGAGACCGGGGGCGTTTTTGTTTGTCTGGGGAAAGTTTGTTAGTTCTGAAGAGCCCCTCACCCTAGCCCTCTCCCGGAGGGAGAGGGGACTGAATGGGGGATGCTCAGGGGATACGTCGACTTGAAAGAATTCTGCTGAATCCAAAATCGATTTGGTGGGGCTTTATCGAATCCATAATCGACTGGATTTTTCAGGTCGGTGTCAGGCGCCAGACACCTCGGTCGGCTCCCTCTCCCTCCGGGAGAGGGCTGGGGTGAGGGGAAGCTTTTAAAACTTCTCGATCGCGCGGAAATTCTGCTCGCGCACCACTTCCTTCGGCTTGTACGCGCAATACCCCGGCCGTGGCCCGATCTTCGGGTGATTGCGGCAGGTATCCGGGCGCTTGTCATAAATGGTGCACAGGCGGCTCTTACGATCCAGGTAGTAGCAATCGTTGTTGCTCATGCGCTGCAGGGTGAAGATGCCGGACTTCTGATTGAAGCGTTCAACCAGGCCTTCCTTCTGTAAACGCTTGGCGATGTTCTTCGGCGGGTCACCGAGTTCGAACTCGTCGACCACACCGATGCGCACCAGATCCTTGATTTTCACCTCAACCGGCAGCGTGCAGCAGCTGGATATGCAGGAACCGCACATCGGGGCTGAATATTTTGCCCACGTATCGAGACGATCGATCTCGGCGGCGGCAATCAGGTTGGGCTTCATCATCGGGAGTTACCAGGCGTGTGTGCATCAGGGCGCGCGATCATACCGGGACTGGTGGATTTTTGAACAACCTTTCGCCAGATTTTTTCTCGATGCAGGCACATTGCCGGACAATTCGGCACGGCCCCTGCATTCATTAGCCCAGCCGCCAGGGTTATGCCGGGCCATCTCACCGTCTCAGGAAATACTGCCGAACCAGAGCCCTCACCGTCGGTCAGACCGTCTAGGCTCAGACAATTCCCGCTCGCTCGAGGTCCCATTGATGACTCAAGAACCACTAGTTCGCGAAGCAGAGGTGGCCGCATTCCGCGATGCCGTCCTGACCAAACTCACCTACGCGGTGGGCAAAGACCCTGATCACGCCTTCGACCATGACTGGTTCGAAGCCATCGCTTTGGCTGCGCGCGATCACATGGTCGAGCACTGGATGGATCACACCCGGCAGATCTACCGCAAAGGCCAGAAACGGGTGTATTACCTCTCGCTGGAATTTCTCATCGGCCGTTTGCTCTACGACAGCCTGAGCAACCTCGGCCTGCTCGACGTCGCCCGTGAAGCGTTGACCGAACTCGGTGTCGATCTGGAACGCATTCGCTTGCTGGAGCCCGATGCGGCGCTCGGCAACGGCGGCCTCGGTCGTCTGGCGGCGTGCTTTATGGAAAGCATGTCGACCCTCGGCATCGCCGGCCACGGTTACGGCATTCGTTATGAACACGGTTTGTTCCGTCAGGCTATTGTCGATGGCTGGCAACAGGAGCAGACCGAACACTGGCTGGATTTCGGCAACCCGTGGGAGTTCGAGCGGCCAGAGGTCGTCTACTCCATCGGCTTCGGCGGCAGCGTTGAAACCGTCACCGACGTCAGCGGAAAATCCAAACAAGTCTGGTCGCCGGCAGAAACCGTCCGCGCGATTGCCTACGACACGCCGGTGGTGGGCTGGCGCGGAGCAAGCGTCAATACGCTGCGTCTGTGGCGTGCCCGTGCCATGGAAGATTTGCACCTTGAGCGCTTCAACGCCGGTGACCACTTGGGCGCCGTCGCCGAGGTTGCTCGCGCCGAAAGTATCTCGCGCGTGCTCTACCCGGCAGACAGCACCGAAGCAGGGCAAGAACTGCGCCTGCGTCAGGAATACTTCTTCGTTGCGGCCTCGTTGCAGGATCTGCTGCGTCGCCATCGCAACATGCACACCTCGGTGCTGACGCTGGGTGATCACGCGGCGATCCAGCTCAACGACACCCACCCTTCGATTGCCGTCGCCGAACTGATGCGGCAATTGGTTGATGTCTACGACGTGGCATGGGACGCGGCGTGGCAAGTGACGGTCGACACGCTGTCGTACACCAACCACACGCTGTTGCCGGAAGCGCTGGAAACCTGGCCGGTGGGCCTGATGGAACGGATGCTGCCACGGCACATGCAGATCATTTACCTGATCAACGCCCAGCACATCGATTCGCTGCGCGCCAAAGGCATTCACGATTTCGACGTGCTCCGCGCCGTGTCGCTGATCGAAGAAGACAACGGTCGCCGCGTGCGCATGGGCAACCTCGCGTTCCTCGGTTCGCACAGCGTCAACGGTGTATCCGGATTGCACACGCAGCTGATGCGTAAAACCGTGTTCGCCGAACTGCACAAGCTCTACCCGGAGCGGATCAACAACAAAACCAACGGCATTACTTTCCGCCGCTGGCTGTATCAGGCCAACTCGGAACTGACCTCGATGCTGGTCGACACATTGGGCCCGGATCTGCTGGATAACGCGGAAGAGCGCTTGCTCGATCTTGAACCGTTCGCCGAGAAGCCCGCGTTCCGCAAAGCCTTCGCCGAACAACGCCTGCACAGCAAAAAAGCGCTGGCTTATCTGATTCATGAACGCTTGGGCATTGCCGTCAATCCGGCGGCGATGTTCGACGTGCAGGTCAAACGGATCCACGAATACAAACGCCAGCTGCTCAACCTGCTGCACACCGTGGCGCTGTATCAGGCGATTCGCGCCGAGCCGGAAGTCGACTGGGTACCACGGGTGAAAATCTTCGCCGGTAAAGCGGCGGCGAGTTATCACCAGGCCAAACTGATCATCAAACTGACCAACGACATTGCCCGGGTGGTGAATAACGATCCGACGGTGCGTGGCCTGCTGAAAGTGGTGTTCCTGCCCAACTACAACGTCAGTCTGGCGGAGAGCATTATTCCGGCGGCGGACTTGTCCGAGCAGATCTCCACTGCAGGTTTCGAGGCGTCGGGCACCAGCAACATGAAGTTCGGCCTCAACGGCGCGCTGACCATCGGCACCCTCGACGGCGCCAACGTGGAAATGTGCGAACGCATCGGTGCCGAGCACATGTTTATCTTTGGTCTCAGCGCGCAGCAGGTGGAAGCGCGTAAACAGAATCACGAGTTCAGCGCCTTGCCGGACATCGCCGCGTCGCATCGTTTGAACGATGTGTTGCAAGCGATCCGCAGTGGAGTGTTCTCGCCAGACGACACTTCGCGCTATACCGGGTTGATCGATTCGCTGGTGGATTACGACCGCTTCCTGGTCTGCGCCGATTTCGACTCGTACTGGGAAGCGCAGAAACGCGTCGAAGCGCATTGGCACGACAGCAACAACTGGTGGCGCTCGGCGGTGCTCAACACGGCGCGGATGGGCTGGTTCTCGTCAGACCGGACGATTCGTGAGTACGCCACGGAGATCTGGAAAGCGCTGGAGTAACTTTCCGCAACAAATCTACGCAAGTCCCAACGTTTGTTGGGCCGCATCGATATACTGAGCGCCGGTTACCGGAAGCTACAGTCACCACACTTCCCCTGTGGGAGCGGGCTTGCTCGCGAAAGCGGTGGTTCAGTCAGCATTAATTTCGACTGACACGACCTCTTCGCGAGCAAGCCCGCTCCCACAAGGGGTTTGTGCCTAGACTGAGGCAATTGCCGGACTCGCCCCGCCACGGGGCCGCTTAGGGATATCGACCATGCAATGGATGTTCATGTTGATCGGGCTGGTGCTCGGCTGGCTGCTCGACGAGTCGTTCAGTGATGCGCTGTTGGGCGCGTTGCTGGGGCTGGTGATCGGGCAGACGCTGCGCATTGCTCGGCTTGGCTCGCAAGCGGCTGAGCAACAGCAGCAACTTGAACAGGCGAAAGTCGCGTTACAGGGCGTTGAGCAGCGGCTGTTTCTGCTGGAAGGCGCGCCGGTTCGTGCCGCGACGCCACCGAATACCGCGCCAGTTCCCGAACCCGTCGCAGACCCCATCAAAACCGTCGAAGAAGCCCCCGCACCGGAACTGGTCTGGGAGTTGCCCCCCGAACTCGAACCGATTTCCGCCGTCGCCAGCGAAACCAGCCAACCGCTGCCCGCCGATGTCTGGAACCTCGACGCCGTTACTCCCGAACCACAAAAACCCGCCGAACCCCGTGGCCCGAACCTTATCGAGCGCGGCATCAGTGCTGCGCGCAATTGGCTGTTCGGCGGCAACACCGTGCTGCGCGTCGGCGTGGTGTTGCTGTTTTTCGGCTTGGCGTTCCTGCTGCGCTACGCCACCGAAGGCATGGTCGTGCCGATCGAGTTGCGTTACGCCGGTGTCGCAGCCGCCGCGCTGGGCTTGCTCGCGCTGGGCTGGTGGCTACGCAATCGCAACAGTAATTACGCATTGATGCTGCAAGGCACCGGGATCGCGGTGTTGTACCTGACGGTGTTTGCGGCGATGCGTCTGCATCCGCTGCTCGATCCTTCTGCCGCGCTTGGATTGCTGGTCGCGGTCACGGTGTTCTCGGCGATTCTGGCGATCACCCAGGATGCGCTGGGCCTGGCTGCCGCAGCCGCATTAGGCGGTTTCGCCGCGCCGATCCTGACCTCGACCGGGGCCGGCAACCATGTCGCGCTGTTCAGTTATTTCGCGTTGCTCAACGCCGGTATTCTCGCCATCGCCTGGTTCAAGGCCTGGCGTCTGCTCAACCTGATCGGCTTCGTCGGCACCTTCGGCATCGGTTTCGCTTGGGGCTTGCGTTCGTATGCGCCGGAGCTTTTGTGGAGCACCGAGCCGTTTCTGATTTTGTTCTTCCTGATGTACCTCGGCATCGGCCTGTTGTTTGCCCGACGCAAATTGCTCGACATGCCCGATGCCCCGGCGGACGGCGACCGTGATGCCTTGCTGCACTGGTCGGCGCGCAAGGGCGATTACGTCGACGGGACGATGCTGTTCGGCCCGCCGATCGTTGGTTTCGGTTTGCAGTTTGCGTTGGTGCAGCATCTGGAATTCGCCGCCGCGTTCAGCGCGCTGGCACTCGGCATGCTTTACATGGCGCTGGCCAAGGTGTTGATGGGTGGCCGCGCGGCGTTGCTGGGCGAAACCTGTCTGGCGCTCGGGGTGATTTTCGCCAGTCTGGCGATTCCGCTGGGGCTCGATGCGCGCTGGACTTCGGCGGCGTGGGCCGTGGAGGGTGCGGGGATTTTCTGGCTCGGTCTGCGTCAGCATCGACCGTTCGCGCGGGCGTTCGCGTTGCTGCTGCAACTGGGCTCGGCGTTGGCGTTTCTCAGTCAGTTGCGGGTTGGCGAAAGCAGCCTGCTCGACGGTGCTCCGCTCGGCGCGTTGATGCTCGGCAGCGCTTTGCTGTTCAGCTTCTATCAACTGCGCAAGGCCTCGGCGGAGCAGACTTCGCCATGGGAGCGCCAAGGCCTGCCAGTGTTGGCCTGTCTGGGCCTGACCTTCCTCTACCTGCTGGCGCCGCTGTTTTTCTTCACGCAGGGCACGGCGATCAGTTGGGCGCTGGTCGGGTTGGTGACGTTGTTCGTCGGCCTGCGGATTCAGTCGCGCACGTTCCTGTTCACCGCGTTTGCCGTGCAATTGCTCGGCGGCGCGTTGTTCCTCTTGCGTCTGCAAGGCGCGGGCGAGGATTCAGCGGCGGTGTTCAGCGCCGGTTGGAGCGGTTTGCTCAGTGCTTCGCTGATTGGTCTGGCGTTGATCGCCGGCATGCTGTTGGCGGCTCGCGATGAAATGGTGCGCGGTGATGTGCGCCTGCTGCGCGGTTTGTCGGTGGTGTTGCTGGCCGGTCTGGTGCTGATCAATCTGGCGGTGCTGTTCGTGCTGCCGTGGCAAACCGCGAGCGCGGTGTGGGCCGCGAGTGGTTTGTTGATTATCTGGCTGAGCCTGTACCTCAAGCAGCGTGTGAGTTTTGTCTTCGGTCTTTTATTGCAGTTGATTGGTGGCGCGGCGTTTCTGTTCGCCGGCCCCGAGCTGCTCGGGCCGCTGTCCAGCGAAGGCCTGAAACCGTTGGCCCACGGCGGATTCTGGACGCCGCTGGTGCTGGGGCTGGCCGCGATGATCGGTGCGTGGCGCCTGCAACTGGGCAATCACGCTTCGGCGTTCGATGCGTTGAGTTTGCAACGTTTGTCCGAAGTCTTGCTGGTGTGGGGCGCGGGTTGGTGGGCGCTGGCGTGGGTCAGTGAAGTGCTGCGTTTTGCTACGCCGAATCTGCAAGGCACGTTGCTGCTGTTGGTTGCAGCGGTGAGCGTGGCGTTGTGGACGGTGTTGTCGCTGCGCCTGAAATGGCCGGCGCTGGGTTTGCTTTGCACCTTGCTGATTCCGGCGGCGGGGCTGGTGTTGCTCGCTGCCTGGCATTCGCGTTATCACCCGGCGGCCGATTTCGGTTGGCTGGCGTGGGCGGCAGTGTTCGCCGTGCATTTCTTCAGTCTGCGCCGCTTGGCGCCGATGTTGCCGGCGCGCGCTTTGAGCACCGCGCATGTGCTCGGCTGCTGGCTGCTGATCGGTGTTCTGGCGCTGGAATTGCGCTACGGCCTGCTGTTGTTGTCCGAGCAATACAACGCCTGGCGCTGGTTGGGCTGGGCGATTCTGCCGAGCCTGTATCTGCTGATGGCGGCGGCACCGCGCGCCTGGCCGTGGCCGGTGGCGTCGTTTGCCCGCGAGTACCGCTTGTACGCCGCTGCGCCGTTGGCGGTGCTGATGCTCGCGTGGTTCTGGCTGGCGAATGGCGTCAGCGATGGCAATGCCGAACCGTTGCCGTACGTGCCGCTGCTCAACCCGTTGGAGTTGGGTTTGCTGTTCGCGCTGTTCGGCGTTTATGTGTGGTCGCGCAGTGCGGTTTCGCAGTTGTCGATTCGTCAGGACTACGCCGAATACGCGACGCAATTGATCGCCGGGGTTTCGCTGTTCGCCTTCTGCACGGCGTTGGTCACCCGCGCCGCGCACCATTGGGCGGGGATTCCGTTTGAGCTGGATACGCTGCTCGCTTCGATGCTGGTGCAGGCGGGCTTGTCCATCGTCTGGACGCTGATGGCGCTGGGGCTGATGATCGGTGGGCATCTGCGTCATCGTCGCGAAGTGTGGCTGATCGGCGCGGCGCTGATTGCGCTGGTCGTGGCCAAACTGATTTTTGTCGAATTGAGCAACCGTGGCGGCCTCGCCCGGATCGTCTCGTTTATCGGCGTGGGCGTGTTGCTGCTGGTGGTCGGCTATTTCGCGCCGCTGCCACCCAAACGCGTCGACGCTGACCCGGCGGCGGACAAACCGGCCCCGGACACCGAAGGAGTTTCATCTTGAGTCGCATGCTGAATCTGGGTTGGTTGGCGTTGGGCGTGGTGATGGCTGCCGGCGCCCAGGAAAAACCGGCGGACTTCGCCACGCAAGTGCCGCTGTCGGTCAGCGGCGACGGGCCGTGGTATCGCCTCGAACTGCCACTGAATGTGCAATTGCAGGCGCGCCAGACCGATCTCAGTGACCTGCGCGTGTTCAACGCCGCCGGCGAAGCGCAGGCGTACGCCTTGGCGCGCGAATCGGCGCAGACCCGCGACGATGGACAGTTGCACGAGGTGAAGTGGTTCCCGCTGTACAACGCCGCCGATTCGAATGAACACGTGCCGAACGTGCGCGTGCAGTCGACCACCAACGGCACGCTGGTCGAAGTGCAGCCGTCGAGTCAGCTGGAGGCGGGCGAGGAAGTGCTGCGCGGTTGGCTGCTCGATGCCAGTGCGATCAAGGCGCCGTTGCAGCAGTTGATCCTCGACTGGACCAGCGAGCGCGATGGCTTTCAGCGTTTCAGCATCGAAGCCAGTGATGACTTGCAGCACTGGCAGCCGTGGGGCGAAGGCCAGGTTGCGCGCCTGACGTTTTCCGATGAGCGCATCGAGCAGCATGAAGTGACGTTGCCGGGGCAATCCGCGCGCTATTTGCGCCTGCTGTGGGATTCGCCGAGTTCGGCGCCGACCATCACCTCGGCACAGTTGAAAAGCAGCGATCCGCGCAACGTTCCGCTGCCGTTGGTCTGGTCGCAAGCGTTGGCTGGCAGCAGCACCAAGGCTGGCGAGTACAGCTGGCAGTTGCCCATGGGGCTGAACGTCGAGCGCGTGCAGGTCGAGCTGAAACAACCTAACAGTCTGGCGCCGGTGACATTGGCCGGGCGCCGCGAAAGCAGCTTGCCGTGGCAGGAACTGAGCAACGGTTTGCTGTATCGCCTGACGCAGAATGGCCAGGACGTGGTGCAGAATGAATTGCAGCTCTACGGGCAAACCGTGCAGCAGTTGAAGTTGACGGTGGATGAGCGCGGCGGTGGTCTGGGTGAGCAGGCGCCGAGTTTGAAATATGCGGTGCGCGCGACGCAGGTGATTTTCCTTGCGCGCGGCGAGGGGCCGTACAGTCTGGCGGTGGGCAATGCGACGGTGAAAACGGCGAATCTGCCGTTGGCGACGCTGATTCCGGGTTTCAAACCGGAGAAGTTGGCGGGGCTGGGTAAGGCTGTGGTTGGGGGGGAAGTGGTGGCGACGCAGACTTCGACGGCCACGACGGCGGCTGTGGCGGAGACCAATTGGAAGAAGATCGGGTTGTGGGCGGTGTTGTTGCTGAGTGTGGTGTTCCTTGGGGCGATGGCGTTTAGCTTACTGCGCAAGCCTCCTGCCAATTCCTGAGAATGGCTGGCGCTGCGCGCCATTCGCGAGCAAGCTCGCTCCCACAGTGGATCTGCGTCGTTCAAAAATCCAGTGTGGGAGCGAGCTTGCTCGCGAAGGCGGCTTCTCAATCAATACATAACCGAAGCCGATCACCTTCGCCCGATTTCGGACTACGCTAAATCCGCTACCTGAACTCTCCACCGACAATCACGTCTCATGCAGGCAATTACACCCCAACGCACGTTACCGGGCGTCTTCGCTCGCTACGGTTTCAGACTCCCTGTAAACTGCGCGGGTTTTTAGCCCCCCATTCCACCGGAGCCGTCCATGTCCCGCGTTACCCTGAGTCGCTATTTGATTGAGCAGACCCGCAGCAATAACACTCCTGCCGATCTGCGTTTCCTGATCGAAGTGGTCGCGCGTGCTTGCAAAGAAATCAGCCACGCCGTGTCCAAAGGCGCCCTGGGTGGTGTTCTGGGCAGCATGGGCACTGAAAACGTCCAAGGCGAAGTGCAGAAGAAACTCGACGTGATCTCCAACGAGATCCTGCTCGAAGCCAACGAATGGGGCGGTCACCTGGCCGGCATGGCGTCCGAAGAAATGGACAATGCCTACCAGATCCCGGGTAAATACCCGAAAGGCGCGTACCTGCTGGTATTCGACCCACTGGACGGCTCGTCGAACATCGACATCAACGCCCCGGTCGGCACCATCTTCTCGGTACTGCGTTGCCCGAACGAATACCTGAGCCAGAACGAGCCGCTGAACGAGAAAGCGTTCCTGCAGCCAGGCACTCAGCAAGTTGCCGCCGGTTACGCGATCTACGGCCCGCAAACCATGCTGGTGCTGACCCTGGGCGACGGCGTCAAAGGCTTCACTCTGGACCGCGAAATGGGCAGCTTCGTGCTGACCCACGAAGACATCACCATTCCTGAATCGACCCAGGAATTCGCCATCAACATGTCCAACCAGCGTCACTGGGAAGCCCCAGTACAACGTTACGTTGGCGAGCTGCTGGCCGGTGAAGAAGGTCCGCTGAAAAAGAACTACAACATGCGTTGGGTCGCGGCGATGGTTGCCGACGTACACCGCATCCTGACCCGTGGCGGTCTGTTCATGTACCCGCGCGACAGCCGTGAGCCATCCAAGCCAGGCAAACTGCGTCTGATGTACGAAGCCAACCCGATGTCGTTCCTCGTCGAACAAGCGGGCGGCGCGTCCACCGACGGTCACCAGCGCATCCTCGACATCCAGCCCGAAGGCCTGCACCAGCGCGTAGCGGTGTTCCTCGGCTCGAAAGAAGAAGTCGCCCGCGCGACGGCCTACCACAAGGAATAAACCATGACCGCGCCTTGGCAGCCGTTGCTCGATTGGTGGTTCGGACATGCCGAATCCCCGGACGACATTTCGGCTGACAAGGGCAAGTTGTGGTTCGGTAAGCGAGGCAGCCAAGACCTCGAAGCGCAGACGCGTTTCGGGGTCTTTGTCGATCAGGCCCTGGCCGGCGAATTGACCGAGTGGACGCAACGTCCAGAAGGTTGGCTGGCGCTGGTGTTACTGCTCGATCAATTGCCGCGAATGATCTTTCGCGACACCCCCAAAGCATTTTCCGGTGATCTGCGCGCGCAGAAACTTGTCGCCCAAGGCATTGCGGCGGATTTTGATCGGCAGTTGAAACCGATCCAGCGAGTGTTTATTTATCTGGTGTTCGAACACTGCGAAAACCTCGCGGTGCAGAACGAGGCGGTCTCCCGGTTTATCGAACTGGTGGCGGAACAGCCGGAAGCGCAGCGCGCGGTGTTTGCCGATAATCTGGATTATGCCGAACGGCATCAGAAAGTGATCGCACGGTTTGGCCGGTTTCCGCATCGCAATGCGGTGTTGGGGCGGGAGTCTACGGCTGAGGAGATGGTGTTTCTTTCCGAACCTGGTTCGCGGTTCTGATCCCAAAAAAGATCGCAGCCTACGGCAGCTCCTACAGTGAACTCGATCTATGTAGGAGCTGCCGCAGGCTGCGATCTTTTGATCCTTAAATGCGGAAACTACCCACCAACTGCTTCAACCGCGCCGCCTGCTGCTCCAGATCCGAGCAAGCCCGCAACGTCGCCTGCAAGTTCTCCACACCTTCCTGATTCAGCGTGTTGATCTCGTTGATATCGACATTGATCGACTCGACCACCGCCGTCTGCTCTTCAGTCGCGGTCGCCACCGACTGGTTCATCCCGTCGATCTCACCGATACGCTGAGTCACGCTGCCCAGACGCTCACCAGCCTGATTGGCGATGCCGACGCTGCTTTCGCTCTCGCGCTGGCTCTCGGTCATGATGCTGACCGCCTGACGTGCGCCGACCTGCAGTTCTTCGATCATCTTCTGCACTTGCTGCGCCGAGTCCTGAGTGCGATGCGCGAGGTTGCGCACCTCATCGGCAACCACGGCAAAACCACGACCGGCTTCACCGGCACGCGCCGCTTCGATCGCAGCGTTGAGTGCGAGCAGGTTGGTTTGCTGCGAGATGCTGGTGATCACTTCGAGGATCTGGCCGATGTTCACCGTGTTGGCGTTCAGGGTTTCGATGTTGCCGCAGGAGTCGCTGATCTTCGCCGACAGCTGTTGCATGGCCGAAATGGTTTTATCCACCACCTGCTGACCGTCGACCGCGAGACTGCGTGCGTCGCTGGAATGCTGCGAGGCGAGCGCGGCGTTCTGGGCGATTTCCTGCGCGGCGGCGCCGAGCTGATTGATCGCGGCCGCGACGCTGTTGGTGCGGGTGGCTTGCTGATCCGAGTTGTACATCGACGAGTTCGACGCCGCGACCACGCGCAGGGCGACTTCGTTGACCTGGCCGGTGGCCGAGGACACTTCGCGGATCGAGGTGTGGATGCGCTCAACAAAACGGTTGAACGAAGTGCCCAGCGCGCCGAATTCATCGTTGCCGTGGATCACCAGTCGTTTGGTCAAATCGCCTTCGCCTTCAGCAATGTCATGCATCGCACGACCCATGGTCAGCAGCGGCTGCATCAGTACGCGGATGAGCATGCCGAGCAGGGCGATGATGATCACCACGGCGATGACCATAGCGATCAGCGCCGAGGTGCGGAATTCGCTGAGCATGGCGAACGCGGTGTCTTTATCGAGCACCAGCGCCACGTACCAGTCGGCGGATGGCACACCGTTGACGTGGGTGAAGGAGATCAACTGGGTCTTGCCGTCGAACTCGACTTCCTTCAGGCCCGGAGTGACTTTCGGCGCACCGTTCGGGTAGGCCTCGGCGAGGGTCTTGAGCACCAGTTTGCTGTCCGGGTGAATCAGGATCTTGCCGTCGGCACTGACGATGAACGCGTGACCGTGGCCGCCGAAGTTCAGCGAGTTGATGATCGCGCTGACGCTGGTCAGATCAATGTCCGCGCCGGCAACGCCGAGCATCTGCCCTTGGCGCTGCACCGGGGTGGCGACGGTGATCACCAGTTTGCCCGAGGAGGCGGCGATGTACGGTTCGGTGACGATGGTTTGTTGCGCGCTGTTCGCCGCTTTATACCAGCCGCGTGCGCGCGGGTCGTAATCCGGCGCGCGGTTGCCGGCAGGCACGGAGAACATCACGCCGTCGGCACCACCGAAGTAGCTGAGCTGAAAATTGCCGGTGTAGGCGGGCAGGTCGATGATGCGTTTCAGACTGGCCGGAGCATTGCCGTCGACTACCACTTGCTGGGACATCGATTGCAGCAATTGAATGCGGCTTTCCAGCCAGGTCTGGATATTGCTGGTGGTCAGGCTGCCCAGTTCCTGCATCGACGCTTCGGTACTGGTGCTCAGCGCTTCGCGCTGTCGATAGTCGTTGAAGAAAATGAAACAGGCGAACGCAACGGCCACCACGAGGGCGGCAGCCAACAAAATCTTGTGGCTGAATTTCATGTTTCTGGTCATCGAATGAGCTACCGCGAAGGGGCTGATCAAGAAAGGGCGGCAATTTGCCACACAGGGAGGCTTTGCGCTGCTCTTGTTTCGACCGGGGCGCGCCAAAGATTAGGCCTTTTTTGCGAATTGCGACGAAATGCTCAAAAGCGCGACAAAGTGTCTGATTTATCGGCAAAAGCCAGACGAGCGGAGCAATAAATAGGCGTCCCGGGAGGGAACCAGACACCACTTTTCTCTTCTAAGCTTCTGGTTGGCCCCATGCCATCCCCCTTCCGTTCCAGGAGTTACACCATGTCGCTGCGATCTATCGCCCTTTTGTCGTTCTGCGTGCTGTTGGCCGCCTGCGGCAAGATCAATCAGGAAAACTACTCGAAGCTCTCGGCCGGCATGGCCAAGACCGAAGTGGAGACCTTGTTGGGCAAACCGACTGATTGCTCGGGCGCGCTCGGCATGTCCAGTTGCACCTGGGGCGACAAAAACAGCTTTATCAGCGTGCAGTACGCCGGTGACAAAGTGCTGATGTTTTCCGGCCAAGGCCTGAAGTAAACCGGGGCCTCGCGCCCACGGAGAAGAAAAATGAAGCGGTTATTGCTTGTCCTTTTTGCCGGCCTGGTACTGGCCGGCTGCGCCACTTCCGGCGTAGATCCGTTGGCGCCGAAGACCGTCAACAGCGTCAATCTCAAGCGTTACCAAGGGACCTGGTATGAGCTGGCGCGTTTGCCGATGTACTTCCAGCGCGACTGCGCGCAATCCGAAGCGCATTACACCCTCAAGCCTGACGGCAACGTCGCGGTGCTCAATCGTTGCCTGACCCCGCAATGGCAGTGGGAAGAAGTGAAGGGCACGGCTTATCCACAGGTGCCGGGCAAGACCGACAAATTGTGGGTCGAGTTCGATACCTGGTTCTCGCGTCTGATACCGGGTGTGGCGAAAGGTGAATACTGGGTGCTGTACGTCAGCGATGACTACAAAACCGCCATCGTCGGCGACCCGAGTCGCAAGTACATGTGGCTGCTGTCGCGCACGCCGACCGTTAACGGTGTGGTGCGTGAAGAACTGCTGAGCAAGGCGCGTCAGCAGGGCTATGACACCACGCGATTGATCTGGCGAGCGTCGGAACGGCAGATGGCCAAGACTTCTAATTAAGAGCGAAAAGATCGCAGCCTTCGGCAGCTCCTACATGGGAAAGTGTTCACCCTGTAGGAGCTGCCGAAGGCTGCGATCTTTTGCTTTTCTAGCCGAGAAGGTCGCGCAAGACTTGGGTGAAGGCGCGCGCACTGGCTTCTTCCCCGGCATGCCGGCCATCACGCACAACCCACTGGCCATTGACCAACACATCACGCACCTGACGATCTCCTCCGGCAAACAACCAGCGATTCAAAATCCCGTCACCGCTCGCCGTTGCCAGATACGGATCATTGCCATCGAGCACAATCCAGTCCGCCCGTTTGCCAACCTCCAGCGCACCAATCGGCTGCCCCAGCGCCTGCGCACCGCCATCCAGCGCCGCGTCATACAGCGTGCGCCCGACCATCGGCTGATCCGCGCCATACAAACGATTCCGCCGCTGATCACGCAGACGCTGGCCGTATTCCAGCCAACGCAATTCTTCCACCACACTCAGCGAGACATGGCTGTCGGAACCGATGCCCATGCGCCCACCCTGCGCGAGGAAATCCACCGCCGGGAAAATTCCGTCGCCCAGGTTGGCTTCAGTGGTCAGGCACAGCCCGGCGATGGCGCGACTCTTGGCCATCAGCGTGACTTCTTCCGGATTGGCGTGAGTGGCATGCACCAGACACCAGCGCTGATCAACTTCGGCATTTTCGTACAGCCATTGCAGCGGACGCCGACCGCTCCAGCTCAGGCAGTCGTCGACTTCTTTCTGCTGTTCGGCGATGTGAATGTGAATCGGGCATTGCTTGTCGCTGGCCGCCAACACTTCGCTGATCTGCTGCGGGGTGACCGCGCGCAATGAGTGGAAGCACAGACCCAGCGACTGCGCCTTTTGCTGCGCCAACATTGGCTGCAAACGCGACTGCAGATTCAGGTAGTTTTCGGTGCTGTTGATAAAGCGACGCTGACCATCATTCGGCGTCTGGCCGCCAAAACCGGAGTGGCTGTAGAGCACCGGCAGCAAGGTCAGACCGATGCCGCTTTCACTCGCCGCCTGACTGATACGCAACGCCAGTTCAGCCGGATCGGCGTACGGCTGACCATTGCTGTCGTGGTGCACGTAATGAAATTCGGCGACAGAGGTGTAACCGGCCTTGAGCATTTCGATGTACAGCTGGCGGGCGATCACACCGAGCTGATCCGGGCTGATTTTTCCGACGAGGCGATACATCAAATCGCGCCACGTCCAGAAACTGTCGTTCGGGTTGCCGGCCACTTCGGCCAGTCCGGCCATCGCACGCTGGAAGGCGTGGGAGTGCAGATTGGGCATCCCCGGCAACAACGGCCCGCTCAGTCGTTCGGCGCCATCTGCGGTGGAATCGGCCTGGATTTGGGTCAGCAGGCCCTCGGCGCTGACCTCAAGACGTACATTGTTGGCCCATCCGTTAGGCAGCAGCGCGCGCTCGGCAAAGAAGGCGGACATGGTTCAGCACCCCATCGTGTGTTATTTGTATATACATATACAGACGTTTGCCTGCCCGGTAAACTCCGGCAAGCTAGCCACTCTCATCCAATGAACAGGGATCAACCGTGCCGACTCCGCCTCCAGTCTCCCCGTTGGCCGCGAACATGGGCGACAGTCCGGCGCCCTTGTACGCCCGCGTCAAACAGATGATCACCCAGCAAATCGACAGCGGAAACTGGCCGCCGCACTACCGCGTGCCGTCCGAAAGCGAGCTGGTCAATCAACTCGGTTTCAGCCGCATGACCATCAACCGCGCCCTGCGCGAGATGACCGCCGACGGTCTGTTGGTGCGCATGCAAGGCGTCGGCACGTTTGTCGCCGAACCGAAGAGCCAGTCCGCGCTGTTCGAAGTGCACAACATTGCCGACGAAATCGCTTCCCGTGGCCATCGCCACACCTGCCAGGTGATCACCCTCGAAGAAGAGGCCGCCGGTTCCGAACGCGCATTGGCGCTGGACATGCGCGAAGGGCAGAAGGTCTTTCACTCGCTGATCGTGCATTACGAAAACGACATTCCGGTGCAAATCGAAGACCGTTTCGTCAACGCGCTGGTCGCGCCGGAATACCTCAAGCAGGACTTCACCCTGCAAACGCCTTACGCCTATCTCAATCAGGTCGCGCCGCTGACCGAAGGCGAGCATGTGGTTGAAGCGATTCTGGCCGAGCCGTCCGAGTGCAAGTTGCTGCAGATTGAAAAGGGTGAGCCATGCCTGTTGATTCGTCGCCGCACGTGGTCGGGGCGTCAACCGGTGACGGCGGCGCGATTGATTCACCCGGGTTCTCGTCATCGTCTGGAAGGTCGGTTTCATAAATAGAGGGCATAAATGAGTGAAGTGAAGGTTTTACGCGCTGAAGGCTACCCGCGCATGCCGTGGAAAAACGGCGGCGGCAGCACTGAGGAAATAACCCGTGATGCCGGTGCCGGGCTGGACGGTTTCGGCTGGCGCCTGTCGATTGCCGACATCGCCGAGTCCGGCGGTTTTTCCTCCTTCGCCGGTTACCAACGAGTGATCACCGTGTTGCAAGGTGACGGCATGGTTCTGTGCGTCGATGGCGACGATACGCGGCCGCTGTTACCGCTCGACCCGTTTGCCTTCAGCGGTGAAAGCCAGGTTTCCTGCACGCTGCTCGGCGATGCGATTCGCGACTTCAACCTGATCTACGCGCCGCAGCGGTACAGCGCTCGGTTGCAGTGGCTGGACGGTGAACAGCGGTTTTTCAGCTCGGCGGGGACGGTGCTGGTGTTCAGTGTCAGTGAGTTGCTAGAAGTGCAGGTTGGTCATTCCGCCTCGCAACTCGGTCGCCATGATTGCCTGCAACTGGACGGTAACGCCGGACTGGTTGAAGTCACCACCAATGCCGCTTGCTGTGTCATTGAGCTGACGGCGCGCTGATTCAAAAATCTTAAAGATCGCAGCCTTCGGCAGCTCCTACAGGGTGTACCTCAATCCCACTGTAGGAGCTGCCGAAGGCTGCGATCTTTTGCTTTTGGGATGTTCCCAACCCACGCACCAACTTGTTACCGAACGCCCCAGCGTGGCGCAAAATCACGCTTTCGTAACAATCTCCAACCCCCTCCATCCATACCCTCGAAATATTTCATCCACGCCAGAACCCTTGATTCAGGCGCCCTCCAGCCGTGTCCGCGGTTTTTCTTGAACAGCCCTCCAACAAGTTGGCCGCTTGATTGCATATGCTTGTATGTACAAGTAAAGACGTATGCGTATGAGTCGTTCGAGACTCTCCGCAGCGTCCACTGATTCGCTTGTCGCGCAGCGAAGCGCACAGGCTGCTTGCCCACTGCCAGGGTTGGTTTGAATTGATCGCTGAGGAGTCTCTTTCGTGACTGATAACAAAATGACTAAGTTTCGCGATGTCGAAATCCGTGCCGCCCGCGGCAACAAGCTGACCGCCAAGAGCTGGCTGACCGAAGCGCCGCTGCGCATGCTGATGAACAACCTCGACCCGGAAGTCGCCGAGAACCCGAAAGAGCTGGTGGTTTACGGTGGTATCGGTCGCGCTGCGCGTAACTGGGAGTGCTACGACAAAATCGTCGAGAGCCTGACCAACCTGAATGACGACGAGACCCTGCTGGTGCAATCCGGCAAGCCGGTCGGCGTATTCAAGACCCACAGCAACGCCCCGCGCGTACTGATCGCCAACTCCAACCTCGTCCCGCACTGGGCGAGCTGGGAGCACTTCAACGAACTCGACGCCAAAGGCCTGGCCATGTATGGCCAGATGACCGCCGGCAGCTGGATCTACATCGGCAGCCAGGGCATCGTTCAAGGCACCTACGAAACCTTCGTTGAAGCCGGTCGCCAGCACTACAACGACAACCTCACCGGCAAGTGGGTGTTGACCGCCGGTTTGGGCGGCATGGGCGGCGCACAACCGCTGGCGGCAACCCTGGCCGGCGCTTGCTCGCTGAACATCGAATGCCAGCAAGTGAGCATCGATTTCCGCCTGAAAAGCCGTTACGTCGACGAGCAAGCCAAAGACCTCGACGACGCCCTGGCGCGCATCGACAAATACACCAAAGAAGGCAAAGCGATCTCCATCGCGCTGCTGGGTAACGCCGCAGAAATCCTCCCGGAACTGGTCAAGCGCGGCGTGCGCCCGGACATGGTCACCGACCAGACCAGCGCTCACGACCCGCTCAACGGTTACCTGCCTGCCGGCTGGACCTGGGACGAATACCGCGCCCGCGCCAAGACCGAGCCGGCCGCTGTGATCAAAGCCGCCAAGCAGTCGATGGCCGTGCACGTTAAAGCGATGCTGGAATTCCAGAAACAAGGCATTCCGACCTTCGACTACGGCAACAACATCCGTCAGATGGCGCAGGAAGAAGGCGTCGAAAACGCCTTCGACTTCCCGGGTTTCGTACCGGCTTACATCCGTCCGCTGTTCTGCCGTGGCATCGGCCCGTTCCGTTGGGCGGCGCTGTCCGGCGATCCGCAAGACATCTACAAAACCGATGCCAAGGTTAAAGAGCTGATCCCCGACGACGCGCACCTGCACAACTGGCTGGACATGGCCCGCGAGCGCATTAGCTTCCAGGGTCTGCCGGCACGTATCTGCTGGGTCGGCCTGGGCCTGCGCGCCAAGCTCGGTCTGGCCTTCAACGAGATGGTGCGCAGCGGTGAGCTGTCGGCGCCGATCGTGATCGGTCGCGACCACCTCGACTCTGGCTCGGTGGCTAGCCCTAACCGTGAAACCGAATCGATGCAGGACGGTTCCGACGCCGTGTCCGACTGGCCACTGCTCAACGCTCTGCTGAATACCGCGAGCGGCGCGACCTGGGTTTCCCTGCACCACGGCGGCGGCGTCGGCATGGGCTTTTCGCAGCACTCGGGCATGGTGATTGTTTGCGATGGTACTGACGAAGCGGCCGAGCGCATTGCGCGCGTCCTGCACAACGACCCGGCCACTGGTGTTATGCGCCACGCCGATGCCGGTTACCAGATCGCCATCGACTGCGCTAAGGAACAGGGTCTGAACTTGCCGATGATCACCGGCGGCAAGTAACACGTTTTGGCTTTATGTGGGAGCGAGCTTGCTCGCGAAAGCAATCTGTCAGCCAGTACAGATGTTGAATGTGCTGGCCAATTCGCGAGCAAGCTCGCTCCCACAGAAAAGCAGCCCTACCGAAGCTCAGTGAACAATTAAAACAATCCACAGAGGTTGAATCATGGCTGTCACCACCGATCGTGCAAGCAACAAACCGTTGATCGAAAGGCGTTCGATCGACTACATCCCGGAAGCGGAAAGACACGGTCGTCTGTTCAGCCAATTCACTCTGTGGATGGGTGCCAACCTGCAAATCACCGCAATCGTCACCGGGGCCTTGGCCGTGGTGTTGGGCGGTGATGTGTTCTGGTCGTTGATCGGGCTGTTGATCGGTCAATTGCTCGGCGGTGGCGTGATGGCGCTGCATGCCGCGCAAGGGCCGAAACTCGGTCTGCCGCAGATGATCTCCAGCCGCGTGCAGTTCGGCGTGTATGGCGCGGCGATTCCCATCGTGCTGGTGTGCCTGATGTACCTGGGTTTCACCGCGACCGGTACCGTGCTTTCCGGTCAGGCGCTGGGTCAGTTGTTTAATGTCAGCGACAGCGTCGGCATCCTGATTTTCGCCAGCGTGATCGTGGTGGTCACGGTGCTCGGTTATCGGGTGATCCACTGGATCGGCCGTGTCGCCAGCGTCATTGGCGTGATCGCTTTCGTCTTCCTGTTCTGGCGTCTGATGAGCCAGACCGACGTCGGCGCACTCCTGCAAATCCGTCATTTCAGCTGGAGCAGCTTCCTGCTCGCGGTGTCGCTCGCGGCCTCCTGGCAGATCGCGTTCGGCCCTTACGTGGCTGACTATTCCCGTTACCTGCCGAGCAACACCTCGGCGGTGAAAACCTTCTTCGCCGCCGGTGCCGGTTCAGTGGTCGGCGCGCAAGTGGCGATGATCCTCGGCGTGTTCGCGGCGGCTTCGGCCAACGGCCAGTTCGCCGGTCACGAAGTTGCCTACATCGTCGGCCTGGGCGGCACCGGAGCCACCGCTGCGCTGCTGTACTTCAGCATCGCATTCGGCAAGGTGACCATCTCGACGCTGAACTCCTACGGCAGCTTCATGTGCATCGCGACCATCATCAGTGGTTTCAAAGGCCACCTGACGGTTACGCGGATGCAGCGTCTGGTGTTCGTACTGGTGATCGTCGGCGCAGCGACCCTGATCGCGCTGCTCGGCCAGCACTCGTTCCTCGGTGCGTTCAAGTCTTTCATCCTGTTCCTGCTCGCGTTCTTCACCCCGTGGAGCGCGATCAATCTGGTGGATTACTACTGCATCACCCGTGAGCGTTATGACGTGCCGGCGCTGGCCGATCCGAACGGTCGCTACGGTCGCTGGAACCTGCTCGGCATCAGCGTCTATGTGTTCGGTGTGCTGGTGCAGCTGCCGTTCATCTCCACCAAGTTCTACACCGGCCCGCTGGTGGCGGCCCTCGGTGATGTGGATATTTCCTGGATCATCGGTCTGGTGCTGCCGGCCGTCGTCTACTACGTGTGCGCGAAAAAATGGCACAGCGCGGTACCCGATCAACTGATTCTGCCGGTCGAGCAGAACAGCGTTGTACAACCTAAAACAAGCGGGGCCGGACGCGCTGCGGCGCAGGCCTGATTTGGACGTGGACAGGGCTGGATGCCTCTTGACTGCCGAAAGCCAATTCATGATTAGGAGCGTCACAACAATGAAATCGAACAAGACCCTGCTGACCACATTGCTGTCCATGGGCCTGCTGGCCAGTGCCGGTGCCACCCAGGCTGCGGGCTGGTGCGAGTCGGGCAAACCGGTGAAGTTTGCCGGCCTGAACTGGGAAAGCGGCATGCTCCTGACCGACGTGCTGCAAGTGGTGCTGGAGAAAGGTTACGACTGCAAGGTCGACAGCCTGCCGGGCAATTCCATCACCATGGAAAACGCCCTGAGCAGCAACGACATTCAAGTGTTCGCCGAAGAGTGGGTCGGCCGCAGCGAGGTCTGGAACAAGGCCGAGAAGGCCGGCAAGGTCGTCGGTGTCGGCGCACCTGTGGTGGGCGCTGTGGAAGGCTGGTACGTGCCGCGCTACGTGATCGAAGGCGACGCCAAGCGCAAGCTGGAACCGAAAGCACCGGATCTGAAAAACATCGCCGATCTGGGCAAATACGCCGCCGTGTTCAAGGATCAGGAAGAGCCGTCCAAGGGCCGTTTCTACAACTGCCCGGCCGGCTGGACTTGTGAACTCGACAACAGCGAAATGCTGAAAAGCTACGGTCTGGAAAACAGCTACACCAACTTCCGCCCAGGCACCGGCCCGGCGCTGGATGCGGCGGTGCTGTCGAGCTACAAGCGTGGCGAGCCGATCCTGTTCTACTACTGGTCGCCAACCCCGCTGATGGGCCAGGTTGACCTGGTCAAACTCGAAGAAAAACCGGGCGTCGACAAGTCCGTGAGCATCAAGGTCGGCCTGTCCAAGACCTTCCACGACGAAGCCCCGGAACTGGTCGCCGTGCTGGAAAAGGTCAACCTGCCGATCGACCTGCTGAACCAGAACCTGGGTCGCATGGCGAAGGAACGCATCGAGTCGCCAAAACTGGCGAAAATCTTCCTCAAGGAACATCCTGAAGTCTGGCATGCGTGGGTCAGTGACGACGCAGCCAAGAAAATCGACGCGGCGCTGTAGGTCGATACCTCCCGGCTAACCGCGAGGCAGGCCGGGAGATATGCCGTAAACGCTTGATTGAGATTTCTGATTGAGAGCCGCTTATGTTTCCCGAGAGCTTTACCTTTTCCATCGCCGACTGGGTCAACGGTTGGGTCGATTCGCTGGTCACCAACTACGGCGATGTGTTCCGCCATATCTCCGACACGCTGCTGTGGGCCATCGTCAACCTCGAAGGCATGCTGCGTGCGGCGCCGTGGTGGTTGATGCTGGCGATCGTCGGTGTGATCGCCTGGCACGCCACGCGCAAAGTGGTGACCACTGCGGTCATCGTCGGTTTGTTGTTCCTCGTCGGCGCGGTCGGCCTGTGGGACAAACTCATGCAAACGCTGGCGCTGATGATGGTCGCGACGATCATTTCGGTGCTGATCGGCATCCCGCTGGGGATCCTTTCTGCGCGCAGCAATCGCCTGCGTTCGGTGCTGATGCCGCTGCTCGACATCATGCAAACCATGCCAAGTTTCGTGTACCTGATTCCGGTGCTGATGCTGTTCGGCCTGGGCAAGGTGCCAGCGATTTTTGCCACCGTGATTTATGCCGCGCCACCGCTGATTCGCCTCACCGATCTGGGCATTCGTCAGGTTGACGGCGAAGTGATGGAAGCGATCAACGCATTCGGCGCCAACCGCTGGCAGCAACTGTTCGGCGTGCAACTGCCGCTGGCCCTGCCGAGCATCATGGCCGGGATCAACCAGACCACCATGATGGCCCTGTCGATGGTGGTGATCGCCTCGATGATCGGCGCCCGTGGTCTGGGTGAAGATGTGTTGGTGGGGATTCAGACTCTCAACGTCGGGCGCGGGCTTGAGGCCGGTCTGGCGATCGTGATTCTCGCAGTGGTCATCGACCGCATTACTCAGGCGTACGGTCGGCCACGGCATGAGGTGAGCAAATGAGCAACGCAACCGTGAGCAAGATCGAAGTCAAAAACGTCTTCAAGATTTTCGGCAACCGCGCCAAGGATGCGCTGGCCATGGTCGGCCAGGGCAAGACCAAGGATCAGGTGCTGAGCGAAACCGGTTGCGTGGTCGGCGTTAACGATCTGTCGCTGAGCATCGGTACTGGCGAGATCTTCGTGATCATGGGCCTCTCCGGTTCCGGTAAATCGACTCTGGTTCGTCACTTCAACCGGCTGATCGACCCCACCAGCGGCGCGATCCTTGTCGACGGTGTGGACATCCTGCAATACGACATGGAAGCCCTGCGCGAATTTCGCCGGCACAAGATCAGCATGGTGTTCCAGAGCTTCGGCCTGCTGCCGCACAAAACCGTACTCGACAACGTTGCCTACGGCTTGAAAGTGCGCGGCGAGAGCAAGCAAATGTGCGCGGAACGCGCGCTGCACTGGATCAACACCGTGGGCCTCAAAGGCTACGAAAACAAATACCCGCATCAGCTCTCTGGCGGCATGCGCCAGCGTGTTGGTCTGGCTCGGGCTTTGGCGGCAGACACCGACATCATCCTGATGGACGAAGCGTTCAGTGCGCTGGATCCGCTGATCCGCGCCGAGATGCAGGATCAGTTGCTCGAGCTGCAGAAGACGTTGCACAAGACCATCGTCTTTATCACCCACGACCTTGATGAGGCGGTGCGTATTGGTAACCGGATTGCGATTCTCAAGGATGGGCGGTTGATTCAGGTCGGCACGCCCCGCGAGATTCTGCATTCGCCGGCGGATGAGTACGTTGACCGGTTCGTTCAGCGGCGTGCGGCGGTGGTCTGAAATGGATTGTCCTTGTGGCGAGGGGATTTATCCCCGATGGGTGGCGAAGCCGCCCCAAACACTGCATGCGGTATGCCTGAAACATCCTGGCTGCAGGTTTTGGGGCTGCTGCGCAGCCCATCGGGGATAAATCCCCTCGCCACAGGGTTATCTGCATCAACAGAATTGGTATGAGGTTTTAGATGTCCCAGGCTGAAAAAATCGTTATCACCGGCGCTCCTCTGCGTTGGCAGGACGTGGTTGCTGTCGCCCGTCACGGCGCTCAACTCGAGCTGTCGAGCGACACCTGGGCGCGCATCGAAAATGCCCAGGCGATCGTCCAGCGCATCGTCGCCAGCGGCGAGCGCGCCTATGGCGTCAACACCGGTCTGGGCGGTTTGTCTAATGTTTCCCTGCAAGACCAACAACTCAGCCAGCTCTCGCGCAACACCTTGCTCAGCCATGCCTGCGGCGTCGGCCCGGTACTCGCCGACGAGCAGACCCGCGCGATCATCTGCGCCGCCATTCACAACTACAGCCACGGCAAATCCGGCCTGCATCGCCGGGTCGTCGAAGGGCTGCTGGCGCTGCTCAATCGTGGCATCACCCCGCAAGTGCCGTCGCAAGGTTCAGTCGGCTATCTGACGCACATGGCGCACATCGGCATCACGCTGCTCGGCGTCGGCAACGTCAGCTATCGCGGGCAGATTATCTCCGCACAACAAGCGTTGGCCGAAGAAGGCCTGCAACCGGTGCAGCTCGGCGCGAAGGACGGTTTGTGTCTGGTCAACGGCACGCCGTGTATGACCGGCCTGAGCTGTCTGGCGATTGCCGATGCCACGCGGCTGGTGCAGTGGGCCGACGTCATCGGTGCGATGAGTTTCGAAGCGCAGCGCGGTCAGATCGACGCCTTCGATGCCGAGATCATCGCGCTGAAACCGCACCCGGGCATGCAGCAGGTCGGCAGCAATCTGCGTGCGTTACTCGATGGCAGCGAGGTGATTGCGTCGAGCAAAGGCATTCGTACGCAGGATGCGCTGAGCATTCGTTCTATCCCGCAAGTACACGGCGCGGCGCGTGATCAACTCGACCATGCGATCAAGCAGATCGAAGCCGAACTCAACGGCTGCACCGACAACCCGCTGTTGCTGGGCACGCCGGACAATTTCCGGGTGATGTCGCAAGCCAATCCGCACGGCCAATCGGTGGCGATGGCGGCGGATTTGCTGGCGATTGCCATGGCTGAAATCGGCTCGATCGCCGAGCGTCGCCTCGATCGTTTGGTCAACCCGCACGTCAGTGGCCTGCCGGCATTTCTGGTGGCCAATCCGGGGGTGAACTCCGGGATGATGATCGTCCAGTACGTCGCTGCGTCGTTATGCGCGGAAAACCGTCAATTGGCGCAACCGGCGGTGCTCGACAACTACATCACTTCCGGTTTGCAGGAAGACCATCTGAGCATGGGCACCAACGCCGCGCTGAAGCTGCATCGCGCGCTGGAAAACTGCACGCAGATCCTCGCCATCGAATATCTGCTGGCGGCGCAGGCGTTTGAGTTCCTCAAGGAACAACGATTTGGCGCGGGCACCGATGTCGCCTGGCGACTGCTGCGCGAAACGGTTCCGGCCTACGATCAGGATCGCTGGCTGGCGCCGGATATTGCCGCCGCCGCGAGCGTGTTGAAAAACCCGAATCTGCTGCACAACGTTCTATCGAATTTGCATTGAAAAACTACCCTGCCAGCGTGCCAAGGCGCCGGATGCCCACAAGGCTGAAAGCGACGGATAACGGAATGCTCCGGAGCGAATGGCAAGTTAATAACAAACTCTCAAAAGGAGCATTTAAATGACTGCGCTGAACCTGATTCCCGGCCAACTGAGCCTGGCCCAACTGCGTGACGTCTACCAGAACCCGGTCAAGCTGACGCTCGACAACAGCGCCTCGGCGCAGATCGAAGCCAGCGTCGCTTGCGTCGAGCAGATCCTCGCCGAGAACCGCACTGCCTACGGCATCAACACCGGTTTCGGCCTGCTGGCCTCGACGCGCATCGCCAGCGAAGACCTGGAAAACCTGCAGCGCTCGCTGGTGTTGTCCCACGCCGCCGGTGTTGGCGTGCCGATCAGCGATGAGTTGGTGCGTCTGGTCATGGTGCTCAAGGTCAACAGCCTCAGCCGTGGTTTCTCCGGCATTCGCCGCGTGGTGATCGATGCGCTGATCGCGTTGATCAACGCCGAGGTTTATCCGCACATTCCATTGAAAGGTTCGGTGGGTGCGTCGGGCGATCTGGCGCCGTTGGCGCACATGTCGCTGGTGCTGCTGGGCGAGGGCAAGGCGCGCTACAAAGGCGAGTGGATGGAAGCGGTTGAAGCGCTGAAAGTCGCGGGTCTGACGCCGCTGACGCTGGCGGCGAAAGAAGGTCTGGCACTGCTCAACGGTACTCAGGTTTCCACCGCGTTCGCGCTGCGTGGGTTGTTTGAAGGTGAAGACTTGTTTGCCGGCGCGTTGGCGCTGGGCGGTCTGACGGTTGAAGCGGTTTTGGGTTCGCGTTCGCCATTCGATGCCCGCATTCATGCGGCGCGTGGCCAGAAAGGTCAGATCGATGCGGCTGCGGCTTATCGTGATCTGCTCGGTGAGCGCAGTGAAGTCTCCGACTCGCATCAGAATTGCGAGAAGGTTCAGGATCCGTACTCGCTGCGCTGCCAGCCGCAAGTCATGGGCGCCTGCCTGACCCAGTTCCGTCAGGCCGCTGAAGTGCTGGCCGTCGAAGCCAACGCGGTTTCCGATAACCCGTTGGTGTTTGCCGCTGAAGGTGACGTGATCTCTGGCGGTAACTTCCACGCCGAACCGGTGGCCATGGCCGCTGACAACATGGCGTTGGCCATTGCCGAAATCGGCTCGCTGAGCGAACGCCGCATCTCGCTGATGATGGACAAACACATGTCGCAACTGCCGCCGTTCCTGGTGGCCAATGGCGGCGTGAACTCCGGATTCATGATTGCGCAGGTGACCGCTGCGGCGCTGGCCAGCGAGAACAAAGCGTTGTCGCATCCGCATTCGGTGGACAGTCTGCCGACCTCGGCTAACCAGGAAGACCACGTTTCCATGGCGCCTGCGGCGGGCAAGCGTCTGTGGGAAATGGCCGAAAACACCCGCGGGATTCTCGCAGTGGAATGGCTGGCGGCGGTGCAGGGGCTGGATCTGCGTAACGGTCTGAAGACCTCGGCGAAGCTGGAACAGGCGCGGGCGATTCTGCGTAAGGAAGTGCCGTTTTATGAGAAAGACCGGTTCTTCGCGCCAGATATCAATGCGGCGACTGAGTTGTTGGCTTCGCGCTGCCTGACCGAGCTGGTTCCGGCGAAGCTTTTGCCTAGTTTGTAATCCACCCACTGATCGTTCCCACGCTCCGCGTGGGAATGCAGCCCGTGACGCTCCGCGTCACTGGACGCAGAGCGTCCCTTGAGGCATTCCCACGCAGAGCGTGGGAACGATCACCAACCCCAACGGAGGCCAACAGTGAAAACCCTCTGGCAACACTGCCACGTCGCAACCATGGCGCAAGGCGTCTACTCGATCATCGAGGATGCGGCCATCGTGACGTCCGGTGCGCACATCGAGTGGATCGGCCCGCGCAAGCAATTACCGTCCGGCGAATACCCGGCGGTTAATGATCTGCAAGGCGCGTGGGTCACCCCCGGCCTGATCGACTGCCACACCCACACGGTGTTCGGCGGCAACCGCAGCGGCGAATTCGAAAAGCGTCTGCAAGGCGTCAGCTACGCCGAGATCGCGGCATCCGGCGGCGGCATCGCCAGCACCGTGCGCGCGACGCGTGAAGCGACGGAAGACGAGCTGTTCGCCAGCGCCGCCAAACGCCTGAAAAGCCTGATGCGCGACGGCGTGACCACGGTCGAAATGAAGTCCGGCTACGGCCTCGATCTGGTCAACGAACGCAAAATCCTCCGGGTCATCCGTCGCCTCGAAAAACAGCTGCCGATCAGCGTGCGCAGCACCTGTCTGGCCGCCCACGCGTTGCCGCCGGAGTACAAGGATCGCGCGGACGATTACATCGATCTGGTCTGCAACGAAATGCTTCCCGCGCTCGCCGCCGAAGGTCTGGTCGATGCCGTGGATGCGTTCTGCGAATACCTGGCCTTCTCGCCGGAGCAGGTCGAGCGCGTGTTTATCGCCGCGCAACAACTCGGTCTGCCGGTGAAGCTGCACGCCGAACAATTGTCCTCGCTGCACGGCTCCAGCCTCGCTGCACGGTACAAGGCGTTGTCTGCCGATCACTTGGAGTTCATGGACGAGGCCGACGCCATCGCCATGGCCGAAGCCGATACCGTCGCCGTGCTGCTGCCGGGCGCGTTCTACTTTCTGCGCGAAACCCAGTTGCCGCCAATGGACGCCCTGCGCAAGCACAAGGTGAAAATCGCCATTGCCAGCGACCTCAACCCCGGCACTTCGCCGGCGCTGTCGTTGCGGCTGATGCTGAACATGGCCTGCACCTGTTTCCGCATGACCCCGGAAGAGGCCCTGGCCGGTGCGACGATTCATGCTGCGCAAGCACTGGGCATGGCCGACACTCACGGTTCGCTGGAAGTCGGCAAGGTCGCGGATTTCGTTGCCTGGCACATCGATCGTCCGGCGGATCTGGCCTATTGGCTCGGTGGTGATCTGGACAAACGCGTCGTCCGTCACGGCGTCGAATCAAGTCTGTAGGAGAGCGGTTGTGGATAAGGTTCTGAACTTCAAACAAGGTCGCGTGCCGCTGCTGATCAGCATGCCTCACGCTGGCGTACGCCTGACGCCTGCGGTGGAAGCCGGGTTGATCTCTGACGCGAAAAGCCTGCCGGACACTGACTGGCACATTCCGCAGCTGTACGACTTTGCCGAGGAACTGGGCGCGAGCACGTTGGCGGCTGAGTATTCACGATTCGTCATCGATCTGAATCGACCGTCCGACGATAAGCCGCTATACGCCGGGGCGACCACCGGGCTGTATCCGGCGACGTTGTTCGATGGCATTCCGTTGTTCCGCGAAGGGCACGAACCGTCGAAGGAAGAACGCGCGACGTATCTGGAGCAGATCTGGACGCCGTATCACCGCACCCTGCAAGAAGAGTTGGCGCGATTGAAGGCCGAGTTTGGTTACGCGCTGCTGTTCGATGCGCACTCGATCCGTTCGATCATCCCGCACCTGTTTGACGGCAAGCTGCCGGACTTCAACCTCGGCACCTTCAACGGCGCCAGTTGTGATCCGCAACTGGCCAGTCAGCTCGAAGCAATCTGCGCCGGCCACAGCCACTACAGTCATGTGCTCAACGGCCGCTTCAAGGGTGGTCACATCACCCGGCATTACGGCAACCCGGCCGAGAACACCCACGCCGTGCAACTGGAGTTGTGCCAGAGCACCTACATGGAAGAGTTCGAACCGTTCCGCTATCGCGCCGACCTGGCCGAGCCGACGCAAGTCGTGCTCAAGGAACTGCTACAAGGCTATCTGGCCTGGGCAAAGTCTCACTACACCGGCTGATCCACCCTTGTAGGAGCTGCCGAAGGCTGCGATCTTTTGATCGTTCCCACGCTCCGCGTGGGAATGCCTCTTGGGACGCTCCGCGTCCAGTGACGTGGAGCGTCACGGGCTGCATTCCCACGCAGAGCGTGGGAACGATCAACGATCAGGCTCCGGAGCATGCTCATTGACGTAAATCGGGTTTATGATGCCCAACGGCAGAATAATAGAAGTCCCCCCAGGGATGACCTCGACCCCTTACGGAGCGCGCAATGCAGACTTTGTTTCCGCAGATCAAACCTCACGCCCGGCACGATCTGGCTGTCGATGACACCCACACGCTGTACGTCGACGAAAGCGGTTCACCCGAGGGTTTGCCGGTTGTGTTCATTCACGGTGGCCCCGGCGCCGGTTGCGATGCGCAGAGCCGTCGCTATTTCGATCCGAATCTGTATCGCATTGTCACTTTCGACCAGCGCGGTTGCGGTCGCTCCACGCCGCACGCCAGCCTGGAAAACAACACCACCTGGGATCTGGTCGCCGACCTTGAGCGCATCCGCAAACACCTGGGCATCGAAAAATGGGTGCTGTTCGGTGGCTCGTGGGGTTCGACGCTGGCGCTGGCCTACGCGCAAACTCACCCGGAACGTGTTCATGGTCTGATCCTGCGTGGGATCTTTCTCTGCCGTCCGCAGGAAATCGAGTGGTTCTATCAAGCCGGTGCCAGCCGTCTGTTCCCCGATTACTGGCAGGACTACATCGCGCCGATCCCGCTGGACGAACGCGACGATCTGCTCAGCGCTTTCCACAAACGCCTGATCGGCAACGACCAGATTGCGCAGATGCACGCGGCCAAAGCCTGGTCGACGTGGGAAGGGCGCACCGCGACCCTGCGGCCGAACCCGCTGGTGGTCGACCGCTTCTCCGAGCCGCAGCGCGCGCTGTCGATTGCACGGATCGAATGCCACTATTTCACCAACAACGCGTTCCTTGAACCGAACCAGTTGATTCGCGACATGGGCAAGATCGCGCATTTGCCGGGCGTGATCATTCACGGTCGTTATGACGTGATCTGCCCGCTCGACAATGCCTGGGAACTGCATCAAGCCTGGCCGAACAGCGAATTGCAGGTGATCCGCGACGCCGGCCACGCCGCCTCCGAACCGGGCATCACCGATGCCCTGGTGCGCGCGGCCGGCAACATGGCGCGACGCCTGCTCGACCTGCCGCCCGAAGAAGCATGAAGGGCCTTTTGCAGCGCGTCAGTAACGCGCGGGTCGAAGTGGCGGGCGAGGTGGTAGGCGCGGTTGATCAAGGTTTGCTGGTGCTGGTGGCGGTCGAACCCGACGACACGCGTACCAGCGCCGACAAACTTCTGCATAAGCTGCTTAACTATCGGGTATTCAGCGACGCCGAGGGCAAGATGAACTTGTCCCTGGCGGATGTTGGCGGCGGGTTGCTGCTGGTCTCTCAGTTCACCCTCGCAGCCGACACCAAGAGCGGGTTGCGCCCGGGTTTTTCCAGCGCAGCACCTCCGGCCCTGGGCGAGGAATTGTTCGACTATCTATTAGGCAAAGCGAAACAGATGCATGGCACTGTGGCATCAGGTAGATTCGGCGCGGATATGCAGGTGCACCTGGTCAATGATGGCCCGGTAACCTTCCTGTTACAGACCTGAAAGCGCTTGAAACATCTTTTTAAGGGCGTTTCGACTGAAAACAGGCATTTTTCGCGATAAATACTTGGTTACCCCCGATGCTTTGTCATGCGGGCTACTAGATAATCGCGCGCTACGGGGATCAGCGTTCGTTGGTCCGTTTTGACTTAGGTAGAGACTTGTCCGGAGCCGATTGGGGAATCATTTTGCCCCAGCGGAGTCGGAACAATGCTCGCCAACTTGGCAAGAGTGTTCTGGAAGGTCGGTTTTTCACTGCCGAAAACCCTACAGGCACTTCATCTGGCCGTTGGTTTATTGATCTGTTTTCGGCGAGGGTTGCTCGTGATTGTTAGTCCCTGTAATGCAGCAAAATTGTCTGCCAAACGCATGCGAAGTGCTCTGGTAGCGGGCTCGGCGCTCCTGTGCCTGCTCAGCGCCGGTCAGCTTTGGGCGTTCAATCTTGACGATGTATCGGCCAAGGCAAAAGAGCTGGCCGGGCAGAAGTTCGAAGCCCCGCGCAGCAACCTGCCGAATGAGTTCCGCGACATGAAGTTCGCGGACTATCAAAAAATTCGCTTCCTCACCGAAAAGGCTGAGTGGGCTGATCAGAAGACCCCGTTCAAGTTGTCCTTCTATCACCAGGGCATGCACTTCGACACGCCGGTCAAAATCAACGAAATCACGGCGAACACCGTCGAAGAGATCAAATACGATCCGACCCGCTTCGATTTCGGCGACCTGAAATTCGATCCTAAGGCCACTGAACAACTGGGTTATGCCGGTTTCCGTGTGCTGTACCCGATCAACAAGGCCGACAAGCAAGACGAAATCATGACCATGCTTGGCGCGAGCTACTTCCGCGTCGTTGGCAAGGGTCATACCTACGGTCTGTCGGCCCGTGGTCTGGCGATCGATACCGCGCTGCCGTCGGGTGAAGAATTCCCGCGTTTCCGCGAGTTCTGGATTCAGCAGCCGAAGCCGGGCGACAAGCATCTGGTGATCTTCGCCTTGCTCGACTCGCCGCGCGCCACCGGTGCCTATCGTCTGATCCTGCGTCCGGGCAGCGACACCATTGTCGACGTCAAAGCGCAGATGTTCCTGCGTGACAAGGTCGGCAAACTGGGCATCGCACCGCTGACCAGCATGTTCCTGTTCGGCGCCAACCAGCCGTCGAAAGTCCTCAACTATCGTCGTGAACTGCACGACTCCAGCGGTCTGTCGATCCATGCCGGCAACGGCGAGTGGATCTGGCGTCCGCTGAACAACCCGAAACATCTGGCCGTGAGCAACTTCAGCGTCGAAAACCTGCGTGGTTTCGGTCTGCTGCAGCGTGGTCGCGACTTCAGCCACTACGAAGACCTCGACGATCGCTACGACAAGCGTCCAAGCGCCTGGATCGAGCCGAAGGGTGACTGGGGCAAAGGCACCGTTGATCTGGTAGAGATTCCGACCGCCGACGAAACCAATGACAACATCGTTGCGTTCTGGAGCCCGGAAAAAATGCCGGAGCCGGGCCAGCCGCTGGACTTCGCTTACCGCATGCACTGGACGATGGACGAAGCGGCGATTCACGCGCCGGACAGCGCCTGGGTTTCGCAGACTCTGCGTTCGACCGGTGACGTCAAGCAATCGAACCTGATCCGTCAGCCAGATGGCAGCGTTGCCTATCTGGTCGATTTCGAAGGTCCATCGCTGGCGGCCCTGGCCCCGGACGCTGACGTTCGCAGTCAGGTCAGCGTCGGCGACAACGCCGAACTGGTCGAGAACAGCGTGCGCTACAACCCGGAAACCAAGGGCTGGCGCTTGACCCTGCGGATGAAAATCAAAGACGCAGGCAAGTCGACCGAGATGCGTGCCGCACTGGTTCAGCCGGTGGTAACGGCTGATCTGGCCAAGTCGTCGGTACCGGCGTCCAACTCGTCCGTGGCCAAGGCCGACAAGGTTGCCGCCAAGCAACAAGAGAAAGAAGCCAAGGAAGCCAAGGCAGCCGAGGCCAAACAGGCTCAACAGGCCGATGCCAAGCCCGCTGCAGATGCCAAGGACAAGGCCAACAAAGACGCCAAGCAGCCTGTAGCTGCGGACGCGGCCCCAGCCACACCGGAATCGGCGCCGACTGAAGAAGTCATCACCGAGACCTGGAGCTATCAGTTGCCTGCCGATGAGTAACTCTCAAGTACAGCCAGAGACTCTGTCCGAGTATCTGGCGCATCTGCCGATGACCGACGAGCAGCGCGCGGAACTCGCGGGCTGCCAGTCGTTCAGCGAGTTGCATGAACGCCTGTCGTCCTCGACGTTCGACGCCCCTGCCGAAGCCGCCCAGGCTTCGGTGGGCAAGCGCCTGACGCTGAGCACGGCTGAAGAGCTGGAAGAAGCGGAAATGCTGGTGCTCGACGCCAGCGGTCGGGTCAGCCTCAAGGCCACCCCGCCGATCCGCCGTACCAAGGTGGTTCCGGAGCCGTGGCGCACCAATATTCTGGTGCGTGGCTGGCGCCGTCTGACCGGTCGCACCAACCCGCCACAGCCGCCGAAGGACGAAAACGTTCTGCCGGCGGCGCGCTGGCGCACAGTTGGTTCGATCCGTCGCTATATTCTGCTGGTGCTGATGCTCGGCCAGACCATCGTTGCTGGCTGGTACATGAAAGGCATCATGCCGTACCAGGGCTGGTCGTTCGTCGATCTCGACGAAGTCCTGCACCAGCCGCTGCTGCAAACCGCCACGCAAGTGCTGCCGTATGCGCTGCAAACCAGCATCCTGATTCTCTTCGGGATTCTGTTCTGCTGGGTGTCGGCCGGTTTCTGGACGGCGCTGATGGGCTTCCTCGAGTTGCTCACCGGTCACGATAAATACCGTATCTCCGGCAAAAGCGCCGGCAACGAGCCGATTGCCAAAGACGCGCGTACCGCGTTGGTGATGCCGATCTGCAACGAAGACGTGCCGCGCGTATTCGCCGGTCTGCGTGCTACGTTCGAATCGGTCGCGGCTACCGGTGATCTGGATCGCTTCGACTTCTTCGTCCTCAGCGACAGTAACGACACCGATATCTGTGTTGCCGAGCAACAGGCCTGGCTGGACGTCTGCCGCGAGGCCAAAGGCTTCGGCAAGATCTTCTACCGTCGTCGTCGCCGTCGGGTGAAGCGCAAGAGCGGCAACCTCGACGACTTCTGCCGTCGTTGGGGCGGTGACTACAAGTACATGGTTGTGCTCGACGCCGACTCGGTCATGAGCGGCGAGTGCCTGACCAGTCTAGTGCGCTTGATGGAAGCCACGCCGGATGCCGGGATCATCCAGACCGCGCCGCGTGCGTCGGGCATGGACACCCTGTATGCGCGCATGCAGCAGTTCGCGACCCGTGTGTACGGCCCGCTGTTTACCGCTGGTCTGCACTTCTGGCAGTTGGGTGAATCCCACTACTGGGGTCACAACGCGATCATCCGCATGAAGCCGTTTATCGACCACTGCGCCTTGGCGCCGTTGCCAGGTAAAGGGGCGTTCTCCGGTGCGATTCTGTCTCACGACTTCGTTGAAGCCGCGCTGATGCGCCGTGCCGGTTGGGGCGTGTGGATTGCCTACGACTTGCCGGGCAGCTACGAAGAACTGCCGCCTAACCTGCTCGACGAACTCAAGCGTGACCGTCGCTGGTGTCACGGCAACCTGATGAACTTCCGTCTGTTCCTGGTCAAAGGCATGCACCCGGTACACCGCGCGGTGTTCCTGACGGGCGTGATGTCGTACCTGTCGGCGCCGTTGTGGTTCTTCTTCCTCGTGTTGTCGACCGCGCTGCTGGCGGTGAACACACTGATGGAACCGCAGTACTTCCTTGAACCGCGTCAGCTCTATCCGCTGTGGCCACAATGGCACCCGGACAAGGCGATTGCGCTGTTCTCGACGACCATCGTGCTGCTGTTCCTGCCGAAACTGTTGAGCATCATCCTGATCTGGGCCAAGGGCGCGAAAGAGTTCGGCGGCAAGTTCAAGGTGACCCTGTCGATGCTGCTGGAGATGTTGTTCTCCATGCTGCTGGCGCCGGTGCGGATGATTTTCCACACGCGTTTCGTTCTGGCCGCGTTCCTCGGCTGGGCCGCGACCTGGAATTCGCCGCAACGTGACGACGACTCGACACCTTGGAGCGAGGCGGTCAAACGCCACGGCCCGCAAACCCTGCTGGGTTTCTGCTGGGCGCTGCTGGTGATCTGGCTGAACCCGAGCTTCCTCTGGTGGCTGGTGCCAATCGTCGGTTCGCTGATGCTGTCGATCCCGGTGTCGGTGATTTCCAGCCGTGTCGGTTTGGGCCTGAAGTCCCGTGACGAGAGCCTGTTCCTCATCCCTGAGGAATACAATCCGCCACAGGCGCTGCTGGCGACTGATCAGTACACCCACGAAAACCGTTACCACGCGCTCAACGACGGCTTCGTCCGTGCGGTGGTCGATCCGCAGCAGAACGCTTTGGCGTGCTCGCTGGCGACTTCCCGTCATGGTCAGGCCGAACCGATTGAATGGCTGCGTCAGGAACGTGTGCGTCACGCGCTCAAGGTCGGCCCTGCGGGGTTGAACAACCATGATCGTCTGCAACTGCTGAGCGATCCTGTTGCCTTGGCGCGTTTGCATGAGCAGGTCTGGGCGGAAGGTCACGCTGAGTGGCTGGATGCATGGCGCGCTTCGGTGAAAGCCGATCCGCATGCGCCGTTGCTGCCGTTGCAACCGGTGAGCTTGCAGGCGCAACCGGCCTGATGAAGAAACCCCGCGATGTTGCGGGGTTTTTTTTGGCCTGCTGAAAAGCCCCTCACCCTAGCCCTCTCCCGGAGGGAGAGGGGACTGACCGAGTTGGATGTTCGAGATACGCCGACCTGATCTTGCTTTACCGAATCCATAATCGACTCGATTTTTCAGGTCGACGTTTAGCTCGAGACACCTCGGTCGGCTCCCTCTCCCTCCGGGAGAGGGCTGGGGTGAGGGGGAGCGATCTTGATTGTTAAACAAATCGTCCATTAAACCTTGTGCAAAAAAACGAGTGCGTTAGCATCCGTCCCCGAATTGGCGCGCCCGGGCTTTTTTGCCCGTTTCTGTCGGTTTTTCGCGCCGCACACGCAATGGTTTTGGGGACTTGAAGATGAAGAAGTATCTGTCGATGCTGCTGGTCGGCGTCACGGCACTGGTTGCAGTCAATGCGGCGCAGGCTGGCGCAATCGATGACGCGGTCAAGCGCGGCACGTTGAAAGTCGGTATGGATCCGACCTACATGCCGTTCGAAATGACCAACAAGCGCGGCGAAATCATCGGCTTCGAAGTCGACATTCTCAAAGCCATGTCCAAAGCCATGGGCGTCAAACTGGAACTGGTTTCGACCGGCTACGACGGCATCATCCCGGCGCTGATGACCGACAAGTTCGACATGATCGGCAGCGGCATGACCCTGACCCAGGAACGCAACCTGCGCCTGAACTTCAGCGAACCGTTCATCGTGGTCGGCCAGACCCTGCTGATCCGCAAAGAGCTGGAAGGCACCATCAAGTCCTACAAAGACCTGAACACCGCTGACTACCGCATCACCTCCAAGCTCGGCACCACCGGCGAGATGGTCGCCAAGAAGCTCATCTCCAAAGCCAAGTACCACGGCTACGACAACGAGCAAGAAGCCGTGCTCGATGTGGTCAACGGCAAGGCTGACGCCTTTATCTACGACGCCCCGTACAACGTGGTCGCGGTGACCAAGGTCGGCGCCGGCAAACTGGTGTTCCTCGACAAGCCGTTCACCTACGAGCCATTGGCGTTTGGTCTGAAGAAGGGCGATTACGACAGCCTCAACTTCATCAATAACTTCCTGCACCAGATCCACGAAGACGGCACCTACGATCGCATCCATGACAAGTGGTTCAAGAGCACCGAGTGGCTCAAGGACATGGAATAACGCCGGTCTGCCAGACCGCGTCGCCCCTTTCGCGAGCAAGCTCGCTCCCACAGAGGAATGCATTCCAATGTGGGAGCGAGCTTGCTCGCGAAGGGGCCCTCCAGAGCAACACAAAATCCGGAACCTGCAATGAAACAGAAAAAAGCCCAATGGCCCTGGCACGTCCTCACCGTGCTGGTGCTGGTCGGCCTGGCCGGCGCGTTGTATTACGCGACGTCGCTGATGTCCTACGAATGGCGCTGGAACCGTGTGCCGCAGTACTTCGCCTATCAGGCTGAAGAAACCCAGCGCGCCGCTGACATTTCCACCGTCACCGAACTCGTGCGCAAGGGCAGCAGCGCGCAGGTCACCCTGCGCAACGACGCTGGTGACGAGCAGCACCTGACTGTCGACGAGAACAGCCTGCAATTCGCTCAGGGCGACGATGTGGCCGAAGGCGACGTCGTGGGTGTCACTCGGCATTGGGCGGCAGGGCCACTGTTGTGGGGGCTGTGGACGACGCTTTGGCTATCGGTAGTGTCCGGGATTCTCGGTTTGCTCATTGGTCTGGTCACCGGCCTGTGCCGGCTGTCGAACAACCCGACCTTGCGCGACCTCTCGACCATCTACGTCGAACTGGTGCGCGGCACGCCGCTGTTGGTGCAGATCTTCATTTTCTACTTCTTCATCGGCACGGTGATGAACCTCTCCCGCGAATTCGCCGGGATCGCTGCGCTGTCGCTGTTCACCGGCGCCTACGTGGCCGAGATCATTCGTTCTGGCGTGCAATCGATCGCCCGTGGCCAGAACGAAGCGGCGCGCTCGCTCGGTCTAAGTGCCGGTCAGTCGATGCGCCACGTGGTGCTGCCGCAAGCGCTGAAACGCGTACTGCCACCGCTGGCCGGGCAGTTCATCAGTCTGGTCAAGGACACCTCGCTGGTGTCGGTGATCGCCATCACCGAGTTGCTGAAAAGCGGCCGTGAAGTCATCACCACCTCGTTCTCGCCGTTCGAAATTCTGTTCTGCGTCGCCGGCCTGTATCTGTTGATCAACCTGCCGCTGTCGAAAATCGCCAGCCGGCTTGAGCGGAGGCTCGCGCAAAGTGATTGAAGTCCGCGAACTGGTAAAAGTCTTCGACAGCCGTGGGCAAGTGGTGCGCGCGGTGGATAACGTCAGCACCACGGTCGCCAAGGGCGAAGTGCTGGTGGTGATCGGCCCGTCAGGTTCCGGCAAATCGACCTTCTTGCGTTGTCTCAACGGCCTGGAGGAATTCGACTCGGGCTCGGTGAGCATCGACGGCCTGCAACTGGCCGACCCGAAAACCGACGTCAACGCCTACCGCCGCGAAGTCGGCATGGTCTTTCAGCATTTCAACCTGTTCCCGCACATGACCGTGCTGGAAAACCTCTGTCTGGCGCAGAAAGTCGTGCGCAAGCGCGGCAAGAAAGAGCGCGAGGCGAAGGCGATGGAGTTGCTGCAAAAGGTCGGAATTGCACAGAAGGCCAACGAGTTTCCGTCACGCCTGTCCGGCGGTCAGCAACAGCGCGTGGCAATTGCCCGGGCGCTGGCGATGGAGCCGAAGGTGATGTTGTTCGATGAACCGACTTCGGCGCTTGATCCGGAAATGGTTGGCGAAGTGCTGGATGTGATGAAGAACCTGGCCGTGGAAGGCATGACCATGGTCTGCGTGACCCACGAGATGGGTTTTGCTCGGGAAGTGGCGGATCGCGTGTTGTTCTTCGATCACGGCAAACTGCTGGAAGATGCCGCGCCAGCGGAGTTCTTTGATGCGCCGAAGGATCCGAGGGCTCAGGCGTTTCTGCGTCAGGTCTTGTAGTAACTGATCATTCCCACGCTCCGCGTGGGAATGCCGCCCGGGACGCTCCGCGTCCCTTTCATGCATGACGCGGAGCGTCACAGGATGCATTCCCACGCAGAGCGTGGGAATGATCGTTGGACTAGACCTTGAAGCGCCCGACCAGCATCTGCAGATGCGTCCCCAACCGCGCCAGCTCAACGCTGGACGCTGCGGTTTCTTCACTCGCCGCCGACGTCTGATCCGACACGTCCCGCACATTCAGCACGCTACGGTTGATCTCTTCCGCCACCGCGCTCTGCTGCTCGGCCGCCGCCGCAATCTGCTGGTTCATCGCCTGAATCGCCGACACCGTGCGCGTAATGCTTTCCAGCGAACCACCGGCACGACGGGTCAGCTCGACGCTGCTGTCGGTCAGGGTGCGGCTGTTGTCCATGATCGTCGCCACTTGCTGAGTGCCGTTTTGCAGGCCGACGATCAGCTCTTCGATCTCTTCGGTGGACTTCTGCGTGCGCTGCGCGAGGCTGCGCACTTCATCGGCAACCACGGCAAAACCACGTCCGGCTTCACCGGCACGCGCTGCTTCGATGGCCGCGTTAAGGGCCAGCAGGTTAGTTTGCTGGGCCACGGATTTGATCACGTCGAGGACGCTGCCAATCTTGTCGCTTTCGCGCTTGAGCTCGCCCATGGCTTCGGTGGAGTGACCGACTTCAACGGCCAAGCGTTCTATCTGCGCAATGGCTTCGCCAACGACTTTGTCGCCTTCGCGGGCCTGTTGGTCAGCGGCGACGGCGGCTTCGGAGGCTTCCTCGGCGTTGCGCGCGACTTCCTGCACGGTGGCGGCCATTTCGTTCATGGCGGTGGCGACCTGGTCGGTCTCGATCTTCTGATTGTTGACCCCGGCGCTGGTCTGCTCGGTCACCGCCGAGAGTTCTTCAGCAGCGCTGGCGATCTGGGTGACGCCGTCGCTGATGCCGCCGATCAGCTCGCGCAGGCCTTGGGTCATGCTCTGCATCGAGCGTTGCAGTTGGCCGAGTTCGTCGCGGCGCTGCGAGACCAGATTGTGGGTCAGGTCGCCCGCGGCCACGCGCTCGGCGACTTTCAGGGTCTGGTTCAGCGGGATGATGATCTGGCGGGTGATCGCCCACGCGGCCAGCAGGCCGAACGCCACGGCGAGCAGGGTGGCGATGATCAGCATGTTTTTCGCGTGTGCGGCGTCGGTGTCACGCACCACGGTCTGGGAAATGGTCAGTTTTTTACTGGCATCGAGGAGGATATCGCCCTGGGCTGCCATGCGAGCAACGGCGCTCCCGCTGGCAGTTTGCGCGTCGCGGAACTGGCCGACGGCGGCGCTATAGGCTTTCATCGACTCGGCGGCTTGCTGCAGGTTGGCAGTGAACTGTTCCGGCAGTTTCGACGGCAGGCTCTCAAGGGATTTCAAAGCATTTTCGATGGCGTCGAGCGCGGGTTGCTCGGCATCGGCCTTGCCGCTGTAGGTGTAACCGCGCACTTGATAGCGCGCCTGTTGCAGCAGCTTGCTCAGATCAACCACGCTGTTGAATTGCGCGATGCTTTCACCTTGCAGCAGGCCCTTTTCAACTTCCGAGACTTTGGCCACGGCGTTGTCGGCATTCGCGCCGAGTTTGCTGCGCGCGTCTTCGCGGTGCGTGGTCGCCTGGATCATGTCGGCGAAAGCACGTTTGTACTCGGCGACGGCAGCCAGTTGCTGGTCGACCATGGCGATGTCGGCCGGTTGTTCGATCAGCGTGCGCGCGGTTTGCAGGCCGCTGTCGAGTTTGCCGAGCATGTCGTTGACCGCGCCCGGGCCTTGTTCGCCACGGCGTGAATCGTAGTCGACGCGGGCCAGACGCAAGTCTTTGCTGTACTCATTGAGGCTGGAAATAAACCCGAGCTTGTCGCCCCGGCTGATGATGCCGCTCATGCCGGACCAGCCGGTGAAGGTGATCAACAGCGTCAGCAAAAGCACCAGACCGAAGCCGATACCCAGCTTGCGTTTGACGCTGACATTCCCAAGATTCTCGGCTAACCAACGGTACATGCGACAACTCCCCGACCACAAATTGGACTTATGGGGAGCGTATCGGCCGGGTGATGGCAATCTGTAACACCTTTTGTCCGGGAAGGCCCTGCGCTCTGGATCTGCTGACCTGCCGATTGCCGACCTGCTGATCCGCTGATCCCGCTGATCTGTAGGAGCTGTCGAGTGAAACGAGGCTGCGATCTTTTGATCTTGCTTCTAAAAAACAACATCAAAAGATCGCAGCCTTCGGCAGCTCCTACAGGGGATCGGTGTTGGGTTTAAAAGAGGCGGGCGAGGAGGGCGGTTACGGCGGTTTCTACGCGCAGGATGCGCTCGCCGAGTTGCACCGGTTGCAGGCCGGATTTGGCCAGCAGGTCGATCTCGTAGGGAATCCAGCCGCCTTCAGGGCCGATGGCGAGGGTGACTGGTTCGCTGAGGGCGCGCGGGCACGGCGGATAGTTGCCGGGATGACCGACCAGACCGAGCGTGCCCTCAGTGATGGCGGGCAGGCGATCTTCAACGAACGGCTTGAAGCGTTTCTCGATGACGATCTCCGGCAATACCGTATCGCGCGCCTGTTCGAGGCCGAGGATCAGTTGTTCACGGATAGCCGCAGGCTCAAGAAACGGCGTCTGCCAGAAGCTCTTCTCGACCCTATAGCTGTTGACCAGAATCACCTTCGCCACGCCCATGGTCGCCACGGTCTGAAACACCCGGCGGAGCATTTTCGGACGCGGCAGCGCAAGCATGAGGGTTAGCGGCAATTTCGCCGGCGGCGGCTGATCGAGGGTAACGCGCAGTTCCGCTTCATCCGCTTCCAGTCGCAGCAATTCAGCCGAGCCCATCAACCCGTCAATGCGCCCGACGCGCAGGCTGTCACCGACTTCCGATCGGTGAACTTCCTGCATGTGCGTAAGGCGTCGATCACGCAGCACCACACGGTCGGCCGCAATAAAATCGGCCTCTTCGAGCAACAGCAGGTTCATGCCTGGGTCGCTGGCGGCTGGTCGTTGTGGTCGTCGGCCGGGGTTTCTTCCGGACGTTCGCGCTTGCTGATCAAACCACCGAACAGAATGCCGATTTCAAACAGCATCCACATCGGCACGGCCAGCAAGGTCTGCGAGAAGATGTCCGGCGGTGTCAGGATCATGCCGACCACGAAGCAGCCGATGATCACGTACGGGCGGATTTTCTTCAGGTATTTGACGTCGACCACGCCGATCCACACCAGCAGCACCACGGCCACTGGAATCTCGAACGCCACGCCGAAGGCGAAGAACAGCGTCATGACGAAATCGAGGTAACTGGCGATGTCGGTCATCATTTCCACGCCAGTCGGAGTGGCGGCGGCGAAGAACTTGAAGATCAGCGGGAACACGAAGTAATAGGCGAACGCCATGCCGGTGTAGAACAGCAGGATGCTCGACACCAGCAACGGCACCGCGATGCGCTTCTCATGCTTGTACAGGCCCGGCGCGATAAAGCCCCAGATCTGATGCAGGATCACCGGGATCGCGAGGAACAGCGAGACCATCATCGTCAGTTTCAGCGGCGTCAGGAACGGCGACGACACGTCAGTGGCGATCATCGTCGCGCCGACCGGCAGGTACTGGCGTAGCGGCGTCGAGACGAAGGTGTAGATCTGCTGGGTGAAGGCGAACAGCCCGGCGAAGATGATGAAGATCGCCGCCACACAACGCAGCAGGCGGGTGCGCAACTCGGTGAGGTGCGAAACCAGCGGCATGTGCTGGTCGTTTTCGGGGAGATCGCTCATGGGGCTCGCGGCGGCAGAGTAGGGTCGTGAGGCGCTGGTGTGATCGGCGCGGCGGTTGGGGATACATGTTCAACCGAGGTTTCTGCAGGCGCGGGCAGCGGTTCTGTCGGCGCTACGACGGCAGCAGGTACAGGTGCAGGTGTCGGAGCAGATGCAGCAGCGGGTGCTGTCGGCGCATGAATCGTCTGCTGACCCACATGCTCAACCGACGCCGGCTCTTGCTGAACCGGGTTGAAAATCTTCCGCGCCTCTTGCTCCAGCGACAGAATATGCTCGTTGTGCAGTTGCCGACGGATCTCGTCGGCACCGATTTCACGTTCAACTTCCTGTTTGATCGCGTTGAAGCTGCGCTTCAGCCGTCCGACCCACAGGCCAGCGGTGCGCGCAGCGCCCGGCAGACGCTCGGGGCCCAGCACCAGCAGGGCGACGAGGCCGACGAGCAGCAGTTCAGAGAAGCTGATACCAAACATTAGTCAGTGCTCACACGTCTTTGCGGATCGGCTCTTCGACTTTCTGCGCCTGCACGTCGATGGTGTGCGGCGGGTTGGCCTGAGCGGTGGCTTGCGGCTGCACCGGTGGCACCGGTTGCGCAGGCGTCACGGTTGGATCAGCGGCAGGTTTTTCGTCGTCGTTCATGGCTTTGCGGAAGCCCTTGATCGACTCGCCAACGTCGGTGCCGAGGTTTTTCAGTTTCTTGGTGCCGAACACCAACACCACGACTACCAGAATGACGATCCAGTGTTTCCAGTCAAAAATGCCCATGTTGCTGTTCCTCTCTAAAAATTGTTCAGGCGGACGGACGCGAGGCTTTCTCGACGTGTCCGGACAGACCGAAGCGACGATCCAGTTCATCGAGCACAGCCTGCGGATGCTGCCCCAGTTGGGCGAGCATGACCATGCTGTGGAACCACAGGTCGGCGGTCTCGTAGATCACATCGCTGCAGTCGCCGCTGATGGCGGCGTCTTTGGCGGCAATAATGGTTTCGACCGACTCTTCGCCGACTTTCTCCAGAATTTTGTTCAAACCCTTGTGATACAGACTAGCTACATATGAGCTGTCGGCAGCTGCGCCTTTGCGCTCTTCGAGCACTTCGGCCAGGCGGGTCAGGGTGTCACTCATGTTTGTGTCCTGCGGAATAGATGGCGTGCGGGTCTTTGAGAACCGGATCGACGGTTTTCCAGTCGCCGTTTTCGAAGACACGGTAAAAGCAGCTTTGACGGCCGGTATGGCAAGCGATGTCGCCGATCTGTTCAACCATCAGGATGATCACGTCGGCGTCACAGTCCAGACGCATCTCATGCAAGGTCTGCACATGGCCGGACTCTTCGCCCTTGCGCCACAGCTTGCCACGGGAGCGTGACCAGTAGATGGCACGGTTTTCCGCGGCGGTCAGTTCGAGCGCTTCGCGGTTCATCCAGGCCATCATCAATACACGTCCGGTCTTGTGATCCTGGGCAATCGCCGGCACCAGGCCATCAGCGTCCCATTTGATCTCGTCCAGCCAGTTTTTCATCTTCAATTCCTGACAGAAGCAGCTTCGAGTTGCGAGCTTCACGCTGCAAGTAAAAGCAGTTGCGGTGTGCTTGTAGCTTCAAGCTTGCAGCTCGCAGCTTATAACTTGCAGCTGATTCGTGCTATCGGCGAACGACCAGATACAAGCCGACTGCCACCATGATTCCCGCCGGCCAATGCCCCAATTCGTTTAGCGGGCCACCGATGGCGAGGATCACCCCGCCGGCCAGATGCGCGCAACCGAGCAGGCGCAGGAACCAGTCGTCCTTGCGTTTATGCCACGGTGGCGGCGGGTCGTAAGCGTGTGGCTGAGACATGCGTTCGAGCAGATCGCGGGCCATATTCGCCAGATGCGGCAACTGTTCAAACTGGCTCTGCACGTTGCCGAGCAAGGCTTTCGGGCTGACGCGCTCGCGCATCCAGCGCTCGAGGAATGGCTGCGCGGTGTTCCACAGATCCAGATCCGGATACAACTGGCGGCCGAGGCCTTCGATGTTCAGCAGGGTCTTTTGCAGCAGTACCAGTTGCGGCTGCACTTCCATATTGAAACGGCGTGCGGTCTGGAACAGGCGCATCAGCACCTGGCCAAATGAAATATCTTTTAACGGTTTTTCGAAGATCGGTTCGCACACGGTACGGATTGCCGCTTCGAATTCGTTGAGTTTGGTCTCCGCCGGCACCCAGCCCGAATCGATGTGCAATTGCGCCACACGCCGGTAGTCACGCTTGAAGAAAGCGAACAGGTTGCGCGCCAGATAATCCTGATCTTCCGGGGTCAGGCTGCCGACGATGCCGCAGTCGATCGCGATGTACTGCGGGCTCCACGGATTGACGGTGCTGACAAAGATGTTGCCCGGGTGCATGTCGGCGTGGAAGAAGCTGTCGCGGAATACTTGGGTGAAGAAGATCTCCACGCCGCGTTCGGCGAGCATTTTCATGTCGGTGCGCTGATCGGCGAGGGTCGCCAGATCGGTCACCTGAATGCCGTAGATACGCTCCATCACCAGCACTTTCGGCCGGCACCAGTCCCAATAGACTTGCGGCACATACAACAGCGGCGAACCTTCGAAATTGCGCTTCAACTGGCTGGCGTTGGCCGCCTCGCGCAGCAGGTCGAGTTCGTCATAAATGGTTTTTTCGTAGTCCTGCACCACGTCGACCGGGTGCAGCAGACGCGCGTCGGCCGAGAGCTTTTCAGCCGCGCGGGCGAGGATGAACAGCCACGCCAGATCCTGCGCAATGATCGGTCTCAGGCCCGGGCGGATCACTTTAACCACCACTTCTTCGCCGGTTTTCAACTGCGCGGCATGCACCTGCGCCACCGACGCCGAGGCCAGCGGTTCGACGTCGAAACGGCTGAACACGTCGCTGATTTTCTTGCCGAGCTGTTCTTCGATCAGCTTGATCGACAGCTGCGAATCGAACGGCGGCACGCGATCCTGCAAGCGCATCAGCTCATCGGCGATGTCTTCCGGCAGCAGGTCGCGGCGGGTCGAGAGAATCTGCCCGAACTTGATGAAAATCGGCCCGAGATCCTGCAACGCCAGACGCAAACGCGCGCCCCGGCTCAGATCCAGCGGCTTGCGCGGGAACCAGCGCCACGGCAACACATAGCGCAGCGCCAGGAGGAAACAGGGCAGCGGCAGATCGAACAGCAGGTCATCGAGACGGTAGCGGATCACGACGCGCTGGATGCGCAACAGACGGCGGACGGCAAGCAGCTTCATGCGTTATCGCTTGGGTCGAGGGATCGGGAAAGGCGCTCGAAACGCGCCTCGAGACGTTCCAGATCAAGTTTGATCCGGTCCAGTTCACTGAACCGCGCTTCGGCTTCGCGCTGCCCGACGAGGGTGCGCGATTCTTCAGCGAGGTATTCGGCGAGGTTCTGGTTGAGGCTGGCAAATCCTTGTTGATACCAGCGCGCGCGGCTGCGCAAGTGACCGCCAATCAATTGCGTGGCGACCGGGCCGAGCCAGCGCGAGAGTTCGTACTCCCAGTCCAGCTCAAGGTCTTGCAGCACGCCGGCCAGCTCCAGCAGCACGCCGCTGTCGCCATCGAGTTCGACTTCCGGGGCGTGCAGCACCGCGGTCTTGTCTTTGCTCACGGCCAGTTTGATCAGGCTCGAAGCCGGCGCACGCAGGGTGCAGTCGACACCGGTTTCCCAGTGCGAGGCCAGCATCAGGCCTTCGTCGCTCGGCAAAATGAACAGTTGCAGCGCCGGGGTGCGGCAGTCGACGGCAATCACTTTACCGGTCAAATGGGCCAGCCGCGGCAGCGCCGTGCTGTCGAGACGCAGCACCCGGTTCAGACCGAGTTCAACGCTGGCGAGCAGCCCGGTAAGTAACATCAGGGCTTGATGCCACGGTGCAGGGCGACGATGCCTGCGGTCATGTTGTGATAGGTCACGCGGTCGAAACCGGCGTCGACCATCATCGACTTCAGGGTTTCCTGATTCGGGTGCATGCGGATCGATTCGGCCAGGTAGCGATAGCTTTCCGAGTCGTTGGTGATCAGCTTGCCCATCAGCGGCATGAAGGCGAACGAGTAGGCGTCGTAGGCTTTCGACATCAATGCGTTGGTCGGCTTGGAGAATTCCAGCACCAACAGGCGACCGCCAGGCTTGAGCACGCGCAGCATCGAACGCAGCGCGTCTTCTTTGTGCGTCACGTTGCGCAGGCCGAAGGCGATGGTCACGCAGTCGAAATGGTTGTCCGGGAACGGCAGTTTTTCGGCGTCCGCCTGAACGAATTCGACGTTGCCGGCGACACCCAGATCCAGCAGGCGGTCACGACCGACCTTGAGCATGGATTCGTTGATGTCAGCCAAAACCACCTGACCGGTCGGGCCGACCAGATGCGAGAATTTTTTGGTCAGGTCGCCAGTACCGCCGGCGATGTCCAGCACGCGGTTACCGCTGCGCACGCCCGACAGTTCGATCGCGAAACGCTTCCACAAACGGTGCATGCCGCCCGACAGAAGGTCGTTCATCAGGTCGTACTTGGCGGCTACCGAGTGGAAAACCTCAGCGACTTTTTCCGCTTTCTGGCTTTCCGGAACGTTTTTGAAGCCGAAGTGAGTGGTGGGTTCGGCATCGCTGCCTTTGCGCTGATCAGTCATATCGCTGTCACCAAAAGAGAATGCGCGACATTCTAATCCCCAAGCCATGCTTTGTCTTGGAATGGCTAAAGGTAAGATGGGTAACCTTCGGGACGATTTGCCGCAGCGGCGGTCAAGATTTACCGACACACATTTTTCGCCCCATTCAAAAAGCAGGAGTCAATCAATGGCCAAAATCACTGTTGAGCGTGCCCACAACCTGGGTAAGGAAGCCGCCCGCGAGAAGGCCGACAAGCTGGCGCAAAAACTCTCCGATCAATATGGCCTGGAGCCGCAATGGTCGGGCGACACCCTGAACCTCAAACGCTCGGGCGTGAAAGGCGCGGTGCATGTGGCGGACGATTCGATCAAGGTCGACGTCGAGCTGGGCCTGATGATGTCGGCCATGAGCGGCATGATCAAAGCCGAAATCGAAAAAGCCCTCGATAAAGCGCTGGTCTGAACATCAAAAGATCGCAGCCTTCGGCAGCTCCTACAGGGGAATGTGTACCCCTGTAGGAGCTGCCGAAGGCTGCGATCTTTTCGTTCAGGCAACACCGATTTATGTCAGTTGTTAGGGTGCCGTTTCTAATTTTTCTACCTACTTTGTGCCTGAGCCCGACACTTTCGCGGGCAGTTCCTCAAACCTTCTGCGCGTGAGGTGCACCATGGCCAAAGTAATTTTGAAGAAAAAAATCGACGCTTCGACAACCGCTCTGAGCGACGTCAAATCCTATGCCCGCAAGATCTGGCTGGCAGGCCTGGGTGCCTACGCCAAGGTCGGCCAAGAGGGCAGCGACTACTTTCAAGAGCTGATCAAAGCTGGTCAAACTGTTGAAAAGAAAGGCAAAAAAGTCGTCACCGAAAAACTCGAAGCGGCCAACGCCGAGATCGATGAAGCGAAGGGCGAAGTGAGTTCTTTCAAAGGTCGCGTCGAAGTTCAGCTCGACAAGGTCGAGAAGGCGTTCGACTCCCGTGTAGCAAGCGCCTTGAATCGTATCGGCATTCCGTCTAAACATGACGTTGAGACACTCTCTGCTAAGCTCGATGAGCTGACGGCATTGCTCGAACGCGTCGCGCGTAAATCTTAAGGAGAACGGGATGGCTGGTAAAAAGAACACCGATAAAGAAGGCAGCTCGTGGATCGGGAAAGTCGAAGACTACTCCCGCAAAATCTGGCTGGCTGGTTTAGGCGTGTACTCGAAGATCGACACTGACGGCAGCAAGCTCTTCGATACATTGGTCAAAGACGGCGAGAAAGCCGAGAAGCTCACCAAGTCTGCAGTCGGCAAAAAAGTCGATGCCGCCAAGGATTCCGCTTCGTCGGCCAAGTCGCGCATCAGCGGCGTGAAAGATCGCGCGCTGGGCAAGTGGGACGAGCTGGAAGGGGCTTTCGACAAGCGCCTGAACAGCGCGATTTCGCGCCTGGGCGTACCGAGCCGCAATGAAGTCAAAGCGCTCAACAGCAAGGTCGACACGCTGACCAAGCAGATCGAAAAACTCACCGGTCTGAAAACTCAGCCTGTGGCGGCGAAAACGTCTGCGGCGAAACCTGCTGCTAAAACAGCTGCGGCCAAACCTGCTGCCAAAACCGCGGCCAAGCCACTGGTAAAAGCTGCGGCTAAACCTGCAGCAAAAGCAGCGGCCAAGCCGGCAGCGAAAGCTAAGGCCGCCGCTAAACCGGCTGCAAAAACCGCCGCCGCCAAGCCTGCCGCTAAAGCAGCTGCCAAACCAGTTGTCGCTAAGGCCGCTGCGAAACCAGCCGCTAAACCTGCGACAAAAGCAGCAGCCAAACCGGCCGCCAAGCCAGCGGCGAAAACCGCTGCCGCTAAACCGGCTGCCAAGCCTGCGGCCAAACCCGCAGCAGCGAAAAAACCCGCAGTGAAAAAACCGGCCGCGCCGAAAGCCGCAGCGCCGAAGCCAGCAGCACCTGCTGCAGCCAAACCTGCCACGCCGGCAGCTCCGGTAAGCGCGTCGAACTCCGCCGCCGCACCGACTCCAGTGGCAACCCCGACTGCTGCATCGACCCCGTCGACGCCAACCAGTCAGTCCTGATTTTTTCAGGACAAAACAAAACGCCCGGCCTGTGAAGGTCGGGCGTTTTTGTTTGAAGATCAAAAGATCGCAGCCTTCGGCAGCTCCTACAGAGGTACACATTCCCCTGTAGGAGCTGCCGAAGGCTGCGATCTTTTGATTCCGGGTTACTCGTGGTCTTCAAGGTATTGCAGGGCCATCCGTTCGGTGGCGACCTTCACCGGCGGCAGCAGGTGCGGTGCCACCAACATCATGATCTGGTACACGACCAAACGAACTTCGCCCTCACGATCCAGAATCCGCTGATAATCCAGCGAAAACAGCAGCGTCATGGTGATCTGCTCCACCAACTGCCCCAACGCCTGGGTATCACTGACCAACTGCCCCGCCGCCTTCAACCGCGCCAGCAACGACGCCAGCGTACGCTTTAGCGCGTTGAGCAGATGACGAATCCCCTTGGCCAGTTTCGGCAACCGCCCGGCCAGGTTCGACAAGTCCTGAAACAGGAACCGATACTGCGCCAACCGCTCCACAATCAAATGCAAAAACAGCCAGTAATCCTCCGGTGCCAGTTCCACATCCGATGGAGGATCAAGCAGCGGCGCCAGTTCATTCTGGAAGCGTTCGAACAGCCCGAGAATCAGCGGTTCCTTGCCGTGGAAGTGGTAGTAGAGGTTGCCCGGGCTGATGCCCATTTCGTTGGCAACTTCCATGGTGGAGACGTTCGGCTCGCCCTTTTCGTTGAACAGTTGCAAAGCACATTCGAGAATCCGGTCGCGGGTTTTCATCCAGTCTTCTTAGAAAAGTTCGGTTAAGCGTCAGCGCACGCGCACGTAGGTACCGGGCGCTGCCTCCATCGGTGGATAGTTCGGGTTGCCGAGGGTGAACGAGGTTTCGTGCTGCGCGCCGGAGCGTTGCTGTATCCATTCCAGCCATTGCGGCCACCAGCTGCCGTCGACGTGTTTGGCGTCGTAGTACCAGGCGCGCGGGTCGCTGCTCATCTTGGCGTTCTCGACGTACGCGGCTTTCGGGTTGCTCGGCGGGTTGAGAATGCTCTGCACATGGCCGCTGTTGGACAGCACAAAGCGTCGGTCACCACCGAGCAGCAAGGTCGAGCGATACACCGCATCCCACGGCGTGATGTGGTCGTTCATGCCGGCGACGCTGAAGCTGTCGACGGTGACTTTCTGTAAGTCGATCGGCGTGCCGCACACCTCAAGTCCACCCGGGTGGGTCAACGGGTTGTGCTTGAAGAAGTCCAGCAAGTCACCGTGAAACGCGGCGGGCAGGCGGGTGTTGTCGTTGTTCCAGTAGAGAATGTCGAAGGCCGGCGGCTCTTTGCCCAACAGGTAGTTGTTGACGAAGTAGCTCCAGATCAAATCGTTGGGCCGCATCCACGCGAAGACTTTGGCCATGTCGCGACCGTCGAGCACGCCTTTCTGATACGAGCGACGCTTGGCCGCTTCGAGGGTTTGTTCATCGGCAAACAGCGTGGCCGAGGTTTCGATTTCGCTGTCGAGCAGGCTGACCAGATAGGTCGCACTGGAGACCCGGCGCAGCTGCCGCTTGGCCTGCAAATGTCCTTGCAGGGCGGCGATGGTCAGTCCGCCAGCGCAAGCGCCCATCAGATTGACCTCGCGGGCGCCGGTGATCGCCCGGCAAATATTCATCGCCTCTTCCACGGCTTCGACGTAGGTCGACAGGCCCCATTCGCGATGGCGCACGTCAGGGTTGCGCCAACTGATCATGAACGTCTGCAAACCGTTTTTCAGCGCGTACTGGACGAAGCTGTTCTGCGGGCTCAGGTCGAAAATGTAGTACTTGTTGATCTGCGGCGGCACCACCAATAGCGGCTTGGCGTACTGCTTTTCGCTCATCGGTTTGTACTGGATCAGCTCAAGCATCTCGTTGCGAAACACCACCGAGCCGGTAGTGGTGGCGACGGTTTTGCCGACTTCAAAAGCCTGCTTGGTCACTTGCCGTGGCAAGCCGTCGTTGTGCAATAAGTCATCGAACAAATGACTGAGACCGCGCACCAGACTGTGGCCGCCGGAGTTGAACAGCTCCTTCACTGCCAGCGGATTGAGCAAAGTGTTGGACGGCGCCACCGCGTCGTTGAGCAGGGTGAAGGCGAAGTGCGCGCGGGCGCGGTCTTCCGGGTTCATGTCGCTTTCGTCGATCCAGCTTTTGACCTGTTTCTGCCAGGCCAGATACGCCTGCAGGCTACGCCGGTAAAACGGATTGAGGCTCCACGCCGGGTCAGCGAAACGGCTGTCGTTCGGATTGGTCGGGTGCAGGGTTTCACCGAGCAGGACGCGGCCCAACTGGCCGCCGAGCTTCAAGGCGTGTTTCGCGCTGTGCACCGGGTTACGCAAACCGTGGGCGGCCACGCTGCGCAGGGTCGAGAGCAAGTCGCGACCGCGCAATCCGGTGATCGCACTCTGTGCGTTAATGAACACGGCGGGGCTGGGCACCACGCCCGTCGCTGGTTTGTCGCGCATGACTCAACACTCCTTCGTCTTCAGGCCAAAAACACACTCACCGAACCAGAACACCATAGACGCTGTTACGGGTTGCTGCTTGCGTGGCGTCCTGCCACGAATTGCGGGTAAAGCCCTGCATAAAGCCTGCCGCTGACCTTAGCCGCCGAGCGGTGTCGGGTGCGGGTGCATCACGGCGCGCTGACGCTCCTCCTGGAGGAATTTCATGATGATCGGCGCCACGGCTTCGGCGCGGGTGATCAGGAACAGGTGGCCGTCATCGATGATGTGCAGCTGCGCGTTGGGAATGCGCCAGGCGAGCATGCGCATGTTGATCAGCGGGATCAGCGGATCGTCGTCGCCGGCCAGCACCAGCGTCGGCTGATGGATCTTGTGCAGCCAGTGAATGCTCGTCCAGCCGAGGCCGGCGAACAGTTGCCAGTAATAACCGAGCTTGCCCGCCGAACGCACTTTCGCCGCGTGGCTGGCGGCCAGGGTCGGGTCGCGACGGAACGAGCCGCCATAGATCAGCGGTGCGATGCGAATAACGTGCGAGGGCTGAATGTAGCGCCGTGGGCTGGCCATCATCCACAGCACTTTCGGTTTGCCCGGCACCATCACCGCACCGGCAGCGGTCGCCGCCAGCACCAGTTTCTTGCAGCGCTCGGGGTAGTTGTAGGCGAATTGCTGCGCGAGCGCACCGCCCCACGACACGCCGATGACGTTGACCTGCCCGTAGTCGAGGTAATCGAGCATCCGCGCCGTCAGCTTGGCCAGACCGGGAAAACGGTACGGCCGATTAGGCGTCGAGGAGCCGCCGACACCGGGGACGTCGAAAGCGATCACTTCCAGATCCGGATCCAGCGCCGCGACAAACGGAAACACCAGCTCCAGGTTGGCGCCGATGCCGTTGAAAATCAGCAAGGGCGTCAAGTGAGGCTTGCCGGGGCGTACCGCCGTGCGGAGGGTCTGCCCATCCAGATCGACGGTACGGAATATGAACGGTTGCGGCATGCGTCAGGCCCTGTGGATTTCAAGTACACCCGTTCTCCTCTGTCGGCGTGAACCCTGTGGCGAGGGGATTTATCCCCGATCGGCTGCGCAGCAGTCGCAAAATCATCACGCGCGGTTTTTCAGAACTACCGCGTCAGCTGGTTTTGGGGCCGCTTCGCAGCCCATCGGGGATAAATCCCCTCACCACAGTTTCACCCCACAGTTCGGGGAAACGAGGTGTGTCAGTTACCGCTCGTGTACGTATGTGCCCGGCGAAGCTTCGCCCGCCGGATGTGCCTTGTTGCCCAGTTTCAGCGGGGCCTTTTTCAGGTTGCCCGAGCGCTCGGCCTGCCAGGCCTGCCAGTGCAGCCACCAGGAATCGGTATGCTTGGTCGAGTTTTCTTGCCAGTCATCGGCATTCGCGGCCATTTCTTCGCCGGTCATGTAGCGCGATTTCGGGTTGCCCGGCGGATTGAGGATGCTCTGGATGTGCCCGCTGCTCGACAGCACGAACTCCACCTTGCCACCGAACAATTGCGCCGACTTGTAGCAGGACTTCCACGGTGTGATGTGGTCGTTGGTGCCGGCCAGCGAGAAGATATCGGCGGTGACCTGCTTGAGGTCGATCGGCGTGCCGCACACTTCCAGTGCATTCGGGCGGATCAGTGGGTTGTTTTTGAACATCTCGATCAGGTCGCCGTGGAACGCCGCTGGCAACCGGGTGGTGTCGTTGTTCCAGAACAGGATGTCGAACACCGGCGGCTCGTTGCCGAGCAGGTAGTTGTTGACCCAGTAGTTCCAGATCAGGTCGTTCGGGCGCATCCACGCGAAGACCTTGGCCATGTCTTTGCCTTCGAGCACGCCGGCCTGATACGAATGACGCTTGGCGGTCTCCAGGGTCTGCTCGTCGACAAACAGGGCGACGTCGCTGTCCAGCGTCGTGTCGAGCACGCTCACCAGCAGCGTAAGGGAGTTGACCTTCTTCTCGCCGATCGCCGCGTAGTGGCCGAGCAGGGCGGTGCAGGTGATGCCGCCGGAGCAGGCGCCGAGCATGTTGATGTCTTTGCTGCCGGTGATCGCGGTGACCACGTCGACCGCTTCTTTCAGCGCATCGATGTACGTCGACAGGCCCCACTCGCGCTGCGCCTTGGTTGGGTTGCGCCAGCTGACGATAAACGTCTGCACGTTATTGCGCAGGCAGAACCGCGCCAGGCTCTTGTCCGGGCTGAGGTCGAATACGTAGAACTTGTTGATCTGTGGCGGCACCACCAGCAATGGACGCTCGTGGACTTGCTCGGTGATCGGCTTGTACTGGATCAGCTCCAGCACGTCGTTGCGAAACACCACTGCGCCTTCGGTCACGCCGAGGCTCTTGCCGACCTCGAATGCGCCCATGTTGACCTGGCTCGGCATGCCGCCGTTGTGTACCAGATCCTTGGCCAGATGCGAGAGGCCGTCGAGCAGGCTCTTGCCACCGGTTTCGAAGAAACGTTTGATCGCTGCGGGGTTGGCCGCCGAGTTGGTCGGGGCCATGGCTTCGGTCATCAGGTTGATGACGAAGTGGCCGCGCGCGATGTCTTTGGGTGAGAGGTTGCTGTCATCAATCCAGGAGTGGAGTTCCTTGCGCCACGCCAGGTAGGTTTGCAGATAACGTTTGTAGAGCGGGTTCTGGCTCCACGCAGGATCGGCGAAGCGACGGTCATCGCCGGCCGGTTGCAGTTCGGATTTGCCGAACAACACGTTCTTCAGCTCAAGGCCGAAATGGGTCACGTGCTTGACGCTATGGATCGGTTGTTTGATGGCCTGTTTCAGCACCATACGAGCAGAGGCGAGCAGATCCTTTCCACGTAGCCCAACGACAGGATTAAGCCCCAAGGTGTTTTCCGAGGCTTGGTACTTCAAGTCATCGTTATTCTTGTTACTCATCTACGACGCTCCATTGTCCTGAGACGAGTACCCGGTTTTCTGCTGTGCAGTTCCACAGCCAATGCCAGGTACTACTGCTCGGGTGACCGTTAATTCTGCATAGCTGTTTTACAGTCGTAGTGCACTGCAGGGAACTTGCCAGCTCCATTGGTTACCCGAGTTTAATTTTTTTCGCAAGCGGGCCGATCCTCGGCCTCACAGCGGAGCATTCAAACAGATGAAGTTAGAAAATGCCCTCTAAAGAGCGCGAGGCTCGGACTAGAGCATCAGCTTGACGATCGACTCGTCGGGATCGCGGGTTTTTCCGGCAGCTTTGAGCTCGGCGAGATAATCGGCCCAGAGTGCGTCAAAACGTCGCCCCAGCTCGTAGAGGTATTCCCAGGTGAACAGACCACTGTCGTGACCGTCGTCGAAGGTCAGTTTCAGTGCGTACTGACCGGCCGGTTCTACTTTGCTCAGACCGACGTGAATCTTGCCGAATTGCAGAATCGGATTGCCGTGGCCTTGAACCTCGGCGGAGGGAGAATGCACGCGCAGAAATTCGGCGGGCAGGGTGTATTCCTCGCCGGACGCGTATTTGAGCGTCAGGGTTTTCGAGGCCTTGTGCAGTTTGATGTCGGTGGGGATAGTAGTCATTGCAGGTCATCCGACTAGGGGAACACCCTGTAGGAGCTGCCGAAGGCTGCGATCTGTTGATCTTGTCTGTTAAAAATCAAAATCAAAAGATCGCAGCCTGCGGCAGCTCCTACAGGGAAGGTGACCTACAGGATATAACGGGACAGGTCTTCGTTCTCCGCCAATTCGCCGAGGTGGCTGTTGACGTATTCGGCGTCGATCAGAATCGGCTTCTCATCGTGGGTGCTGGCCATGTCGCCGGCGCTGAACGACACCTCTTCGAGCAGACGCTCAAGCAGGGTGTGCAGGCGACGGGCACCGATGTTCTCGGTTTTCTCGTTGACCTGCCAGGCGATCTCGGCGATGCGCTTGATGCCTTCCGGCTGGAACTGAATGTTCAAACCTTCGGTTTTCAGCAGTGCGCAGTATTGCTCGGTGAGCGAAGCGTGCGGTTCGCTGAGGATGCGTTCGAAGTCCGACGGGCTCAGCGCTTTCAGTTCAACGCGGATCGGCAGACGACCTTGCAGCTCAGGCACCAGATCGCTCGGCTTGCTCAGGTGGAACGCACCGGACGCGATGAACAGGATGTGGTCGGTTTTGACCATGCCCAGTTTGGTGTTGACGGTGCAGCCTTCGATCAGCGGCAGCAAGTCGCGCTGCACGCCTTCACGGGAGACGTCGGCGCCGCCGACATTGCCACGCTTGGCGACTTTGTCGATTTCGTCGATGAACACGATGCCGTGCTGCTCAACCGCTTCCAGCGCTTTGGCTTTCAGCTCTTCTTCGTTGACCAGACGCCCGGCTTCTTCGTCACGCACCAGCTTCAGCGCTTCTTTGACCTTGAGCTTGCGCGACTTCTTCTTGCCCTTGCCCATGTTGGCGAACAACGACTGCAGCTGGTTGGTCATTTCTTCCATGCCCGGTGGCGCGGAGATATCGACGCCGGCCACTTCGGCGACTTCGATTTCGATCTCCTTGTCATCCAGCTGACCTTCGCGCAGACGCTTGCGGAACAGCTGACGGGTGTTGGAATCGGAACTTGGCGCTTCTTCATTGCTGAAGCCCATGCGTGCCGGCGGCAGCAGCGCGTCGAGGATACGATCCTCGGCAGCGTCTTCGGCGCGGTGGCGAACGCGGGTCATTTCCTGCTCACGGAGCAACTTGAGCGCCGCGTCGGCCAGATCACGGATGATCGATTCGACGTCACGGCCGACGTAGCCGACTTCGGTGAACTTGGTCGCTTCGACTTTGATGAACGGCGCGTTGGCGAGTTTTGCCAGACGACGGGCGATCTCGGTTTTACCGACACCGGTCGGGCCGATCATCAGGATGTTCTTCGGGGTCACTTCAACGCGCAGCTCTTCAGGCAGCTGCATGCGGCGCCAGCGGTTGCGCAGGGCAATCGCGACGGCGCGCTTGGCATCGTCCTGGCCGATGATGTGGCGGTTGAGTTCGTGGACGATTTCGCGGGGAGTCATGGACATAGTAGTTGACGGTCCTCAAGCAAAAACAAGCCGTGGCACAGGGCCGCGTCAGGCTTATTCAGCGAGATCCTGCTCCTCAATGGTCTGAGTGTGGTTGGTGAATACACAGATGTCGCCGGCGATACCGAGGGCGGTTTCGACGATTTCGCGAGCCGACAGGTCGGTCTTTTTCAGCAGGGCGCTGGCCGCAGCCTGTGCGTAGCCGCCGCCGGAACCCATGGCGATCAGGCCGTCTTCGGGTTCGACCACGTCACCGTTGCCGGTGATGATCAGGGAAGCGTCTTTGTTGGCAACCGCGAGCATCGCTTCGAGGCGGCTCAGGGAGCGGTCGGTGCGCCATTCTTTGGCGAGTTCGACCGCGGCGCGCACCAGGTGGCCCTGATGTTTTTCAAGCTGGCCTTCGAAACGTTCGAAGAGGGTAAAGGCGTCGGCGGTGGCACCGGCAAAACCGGCGATGACCTGACCGTGGTACAGGCGACGAACTTTTTTCGCGTTGCCTTTCATCACGGTGTTGCCAAGAGAAACCTGGCCGTCGCCGCCCATGACGACTTTGCCGTGACGGCGGACTGAAACGATGGTGGTCAAGGGAAGAGTCTCCACACAGCGGGGCGAAAGTGCCTTATGCCCATTCATATGGGGGTGCTGGAGAGGATTTCAACCTTAGTGCCGGAGAAGGGACGAGCGGTGACCAACTGTAGGAGCTGCCGAAGGCTGCGATCTTTTGATCCTGATCTGAAAGCAAAATCAAAAGATCGCAGCCTTCGGCAGCTCCTACAGGAGGTTTGCCTCGCCTGTGGGAGCGGTTTTCTACGGAGGGTCAGCGGCTCTGGCGTTGTTGTAACAACAGATTGCTAAAACCGCTGCCCGCCAGTTGTTTCTGCGCTGTGGTCAGTTGTTCGCGGTTGCTGAACGGGCCGACCAGCACGCGGTACCAGGTTTCATCTTTCACCATGCCCGATTCAACCGCGACCGCCTGGCCGAGCAGGATGATCTGCGCACGCACTTTGTCCGCGTCCGCCTCTTTGCGGAACGAACCGGCCTGGAGGAAGAACTTGGTCACGGGCGCCGCTTTCACCGGTGGTGCCGGTGGCGGGGTGATCCCGGCCAGCGCCGCCTGAGCACGCGCGGTGTCGATTTTCGCCGCTTCCGCCGGGGTCACCGGAGTGGTCGGCACTTGTGGCGTCGGCAGGGTTTTCTCCGGCACGGCGTCGGGCGGCACGATCACTTCCGATTCCGGCAGCAGAGTGTAGAAGTCGTACTTCGGTTTCACAGGCTGGGTCGGGCTCGGCGGGGTCTTGTTGGCCTCGGCGATCTTCGACGCTTTCTGCTGTTGCGCTTGCTCGACTTTCTCACGCTTGACCGTGTCGCTGCCCTTGCCCGGCTCCAGTTTCATCAGAAACACGATGAACGCGCCGACCGTCAGGCCGATGGCCATCCACAGCCAACCCGGAATCGGTTGCTTCGCAGGAGCTTGGTAACGGCTGGCGCCACGCTTGGGTGCAGGTTTTTTCTTGGCAGCCAACTTACATACGCTCCAGAGTTTCCAGACCCAACAGCTCCAGGCCTTGCTTGAGGGTGCGACCGGTCAGCGCGGCCAGACGCAGACGGCTCTGCATCTGGGCCGGCGTTTCGGCGGCGAGGATCGGGCAGTTCTCGTAGAAGCTGGAGAACAGACCGGCAACGTCATACAGATAAGTGCAGAGAATGTGCGGCGTGCCTTTGTCGGACACGTTGTTCAGCACTTCGCCGAACTGCGCCAGTTTCGCCGCTAGCTCGAGTTCGTGCTCGGCTTCAAGAACGATCTGACCGTCGACTTCGCTGAAGTCCTTGCCCAGCTTGCGGAACACACCGGCGACGCGGGTGTAAGCGTAAAGCAGGTATGGCGCGGTGTTGCCTTCGAAGTTCAGCATCAGGTCGAAGTTGAAGCTGTAGTCGCTGGTGCGGTGCTTCGACAGGTCGGCGTATTTCACCGCGCCGATGCCGACGACTTTGGCGATGTTGCGCAGTTCGTCCTCGGCCAGTGTCGGGTTCTTCTCTTTAACCAGGTTGTAGGCACGTTCCTGCGCTTCGGTCAGCAGGTCGATCAGCTTCACGGTGCCGCCGTCACGGGTCTTGAACGGACGGCCATCGGCGCCGTTCATGGTGCCGAAGCCCATGTGTTCCATCTCCATCGGATGGGTCACAAAACCGGCCTTGCGCGCCACGGCGAACACTTGCTGGAAGTGCAGGGCCTGACGCTGATCGACGAAGTACAGCGCGCGATCGGCTTTCAGTTTGCCGCTGCGATAGCGCACGGCCGCCAAGTCAGTGGTGGCATAGAGGTAACCGCCGTCAGCCTTGACGATGATCACCGGCAGCGGGTCGCCATCAGCATTTTTGAATTCGTCGAGGAACACGCACTGGGCGCCGTTGCTCTCGACCAGCATGCCAGCGGCTTTCAGGTCGTTGACCACGTTGATCAGGTCGTCGTTGTAGGCGCTTTCGCCCATCACGTCGGCCATGGTCAGTTTGACGTTGAGCAGTTCGTAGATCTTCTGGCAGTGCGACAGCGAGATGTCCTTGAACTTCGTCCACAGCGCCAGGCAATCAGCATCGCCGGCCTGCAGCTTGACCACCAGGCCACGGGCGCGGTCGGCGAATTCTTCGGATTCATCGAAGCGTTGTTTGGCGGCGCGGTAGAAGTTTTCCAGATCCGACAGCTCGTCGCTGGTGATCGGGTTTTCCTGCAGATACGCCATCAGCATGCCGAACTGGGTGCCCCAGTCGCCGACGTGGTTCTGACGGATCACTTCGTCGCCGAGGAATTCGAGGACGCGGGCCACGCCGTCGCCAATGATGGTCGAACGCAAGTGGCCGACGTGCATCTCTTTGGCCAGGTTCGGTGCTGATAGGTCGACCACGGTGCGTTGCGCCGGGCCGGCCTTGCGCACGCCAACGTGGGCATCGGCCAGCGCGGCGTCGAGGCGCGAGGCCAAAGCCTGGGTGTTCTGGAAGAAGTTGATGAAGCCCGGGCCAGCGATTTCGGCTTTGGTGACATTCTCGTCAGCCGGCAGCGCGGCGATGATTTTTTCCGCCAGATCGCGCGGCTTCATGCCCGCAGGCTTGGCCAGCATCATCGCGATGTTGCTGGCGAAATCGCCGTGGGTCTTGTCACGGGCGTTCTCCACCTGAATCGCCGGCGACAGGCCTTCAGGCAACACACCTTCGTTGACGAGTTGGGTGAGGGCTTGTTGGATCAGCTGGCGAATGGTGTCTTTCATGGTCTTCTCTTTCGACCGCAAGCGCGGCGGCGCATCGATGCGCGGGTGGAAAAACTGGGCATTATCCGTTGCGAAGACGGGCTTGCCAACCTTAGCAGGCAGGATGTGGATATGTGGTGACATTAAAAGCAAAAGATCGCAGCCTGCGGCAGCTCCTACACGGGGATCTGGGTTTTCCTGTAGGAGCTGCCGAAGGCTGCGATCTTTTGATCTTCAATACAAATCGACGGGATCGACATCCAGCGACCAACGCACCGCCCGCCCGCTCGGCATCTGCTCCAGCGCCAACAGCCAACTGGTCAACAATCGGTGCAATGGCGCCCGCGCCGACGCCTGCAATAAAAGCTGCGCACGATAACGCCCGGCCCGTCGCTCCATCGGCGCCGGCACTGGCCCGAGCAATTCAATCCCGCTCAGATTCTGCTCCGCCAGCAAGCGCTCCGCCTCGCTGCACGCCTCATCGAGAAACCCTTCCGCCTGCCCCGGTTTGTGCGCCTCAGCGCGCAACAGCGCCAGATGCGCAAATGGCGGCAGCCCGGCAGCCCGGCGTTCGCTCAAAGCCTGCTCGGCAAAGGCGAAATAACCCTGCTCGGTGAGTTGCACCAATAAAGGATGGTCGGCCAGATGCGTCTGAATAATCACCTTGCCCGGCTCTTCCGCTCGCCCGGCGCGCCCGGCCACCTGCACAATCAACTGCGCCATGCGCTCGCTGGCGCGGAAGTCGCCGGAGAACAGCCCGCCGTCGGCATCCAGAATCGACACCAGCGTCACCCGTGGAAAGTGGTGACCCTTGGCGAGCATCTGTGTGCCGACCAGAATGCACGGCTGGCCCTTCTGAATCGTCGCGAACAGCTGATTCATCGCGTCCTTGCGCGAGGTGCTGTCGCGGTCGACGCGCAGCACCGGATAGTCGGGAAACAGAATCGCCAGCCGTTCCTCGGCGCGCTCGGTGCCGGCGCCCACCGGACGCAAGTCGACCTTGTTGCACTTGGGGCACTGGCGCGGCGTGCGCTCGACGTAGCCGCAATGGTGGCAGCGCAACTCGCCATAACGCTGATGCACGGTCATCCGCGCATCGCAACGCGAACACTCGGACATCCAGCCGCAATCGTGGCACAGCAACGTCGGCGCGAAACCACGACGGTTGAGAAACACCAGCACCTGCTGGCCGTTGGCGAGGGTCTGGCCGATGGCTTGTTGCATCGGCCCGGAAATCCCGCTGTCGAGTGGACGGCTTTTTACATCCAGGCGTAGGAAGCGTGGCTGCTTGGCGCCACCGGCACGCTCATTCAGGCGTAGGAGGCCGTAACGTCCGGTGTAGGCGTTGTGCAGACTTTCCAGCGAAGGCGTGGCGGAGCCGAGCACGATCGGGATGTTTTCCTGCCGCGCACGCACCAGCGCCAGATCGCGGGCGTGGTAGCGCAAACCTTCCTGCTGTTTATAAGAACCGTCGTGCTCCTCGTCGATGATGATCAGGCCGGGATTTTTCATCGGCGTGAACAGCGCCGAACGGGTGCCGATAATAATGTCGGCCTCGCCATCACGGGCGGCGAGCCAGGCTTCGAGGCGCTCGCGATCATTGACCGCCGAGTGCAACAGGGCGATGCGCGCGTTGAAACGTTGCTCGAAACGCGCGAGGGTCTGCGGGCCGAGGTTGATCTCCGGGATCAGCACCAGTGCCTGCTTGCCGGCTTCGAGGGTTTCGCGGATCAACTGCAAATAGACTTCGGTCTTGCCGCTGCCGGTGACGCCGGCCAGCAGGAAGGCGTGATAACTGTCGAAACCGGCGCGAATCGCTTCGTACGCGGCGCGTTGCTCGCTGTTCAGCGGCAGCTCCGGTTGCGCCAGCCAATGTTCATGGCGCAAGCCCGGTGCGTGACGGCGGATCTCGACTTGCACCAGACCTTTGGCCAGCAGCAGGTCGAGGCTGTCTTTGCTCAGCATCAGTTTGCTCAGCAACTGATGGGCGACGCCGTGCGGGTGCTGGGCCAATGTGGCGAGCGCTTCACGCTGACGAGGCGCGCGGGCGATACGCGGATCATCAAGGCTGGCACCGGGGGCGGCTGACCAGAAGCGCTCCTGACGCGCCTCGGCCAGTTCGCCCTGACGCAACAGCACCGGCAGTGCCCAACTCAAGGTGTCGCCGAGGCTGTGCTGATAATACTGCGACGTCCACAGGCACAGCTTGAACAGCGCTGGCGGTAGCGGCGGCGTCGTGTCGAGCAGGGCCAGCGCCGGTTTGAGTTTCTCCACCGGCACTTCGCTGGTGTCAGTGACCTCGACCAGAATTCCGATCATTTCGCGTCGACCGAACGGCACGCGCAAACGCATGCCCGGCTGCAATTGCTCGCGCAGCACGCCGGCCGGTGCTCGATAATCGAACAGGCGGCGCAGGGGCGAAGGCAAAGCGAGGCGCAGAATGGCGTCGGGCACGCGGGGGGATCTCTATCAACAGACGATTAAAGGACTGGCTGCATAACCTGTGGGAGCGAGCCTGCTCGCGAAGGCGGAGTGTCAGGCGACAAAAATGCTGGCTGATGGATCGTCTTCGCGAGCAGGCTCGCTCCCACAGGGTCGGGAGCCTAGCAGACGGTCGGTCTCGGTGACAGCTTGCGTGATTTAAAAGGTCTGGTAGAATCCGCGGCCTAATTACGTGCGGTATTCAACAATAGTGTTGGATGGCGGCACGCAGCCTGAGGAAGACATCATGAAAGCTGATATTCATCCAACATACGAAGTCACCGCAGTTACCTGCAGCTGTGGCAACAAGTTCGAAACTCGTTCGAACCTGGCCAAGCCTCTGGCGATCGACGTTTGCAACGAATGCCACCCGTTCTACACCGGTAAGCAAAAGACTCTGGACACTGGCGGCCGCGTTCAGCGCTTCGCAGACCGTTTCGGTGCTTTCGGCAAGAAGCCTGCTGCTGCAGAGTAAAGTTGAAAGGCCCGATGGGCTTTTCCTCATTGCTGAAAAAGGCGTCCCTTGTGGGCGCCTTTTTTGTGTCTGCGATTTGGCTGTCCGCCGCCCAGGCTTTCTGCCCCACGCCCGTAGGGCTGACCCGCGTCACGGTGCAACGCGTGGTCGATGGCGACACCGTGCGCCTGAGCGACGGGCGCAGTGTGCGGATGATCGGCCTCAATACACCTGAGCTGGGCAAGCAGGGCCGCAGTGACGAACCGTTCGCGGTGGCGGCGCGCAAACGTCTGGAATCATTGGTGGCCGACAGCAATGGACGGCTCGGTTTGCGTCTCGGCAAGCAGACGAAAGACCACTACGGCCGCACGCTCGCGCACCTCTACAGCGCCAGCGGCGCCAATCTTGAAACGCAGATGCTCGCCGATGGCCTCGGCTTTCAGGTCGCGGTCGCGCCGAATATCGATTTGGTTACGTGTCAGCAAGCCGCCGAGCGCACTGCGCGACAGGCTGGCCGGGGTCTCTGGCGGCAGTCGCCGGTGCTGAAAGCGGCGCAGATCCAGCGTTCCGGTTTCGCCGTGGTCAGTGGCCGTGTGAGCAAGGTTCAGCGCAATCGTGGCGGAACCTGGATCGAGTTGCAGGGTGCGCTTGTATTGCGCGTTGCACCCAATCTGGTCGGACAATTCGACAATGCCCGGTTGCAGGCGTTGAAGGGCAAGCAGATCGAGGCGCGCGGCTGGATTGTCGATCGATCACGGCGCGGCGGTTTGAAACAAGGTCAGCCACGTTGGCTACTTCCGCTGACAGATCCTGCAATGTTGCAAAGCGCTCGCTGAAATAAAATTGTAGACATTTTTTCTGTCGATTGTGAACAGTCCAGCCCTTGTGCGCCGTGGCTCTTGGCCCAAAGTCGTAGGGCAGGGCGCTTGACAGGGGTGACCGCTCAGTCTTGTGGGGACTTTGCGAGGCGCGTATCCTCGCTGACCAGTCTGTCCAACAGTAAAAAGCGGAATGCCAAAATGTCTGATCTGAAAACTGCCGCTCTCGAATATCATGCCAATCCTCGTCCAGGGAAGCTGAGTGTCGAGCTCACCAAGGCCACTGCTACCGCTCGCGACTTGTCGCTGGCTTATAGCCCCGGCGTAGCTGAACCAGTGCGTGAGATCGCTCGCGATCCTGAACTGGCCTACAAATACACCGGCAAGGGCAACCTGGTTGCAGTCATTTCCGATGGCACCGCGATTCTCGGCCTGGGTAACCTCGGCCCGTTGGCGTCCAAGCCAGTGATGGAAGGTAAAGGCGTACTGTTCAAGCGCTTCGCCGGCATCGACGTATTCGACATCGAAGTCGACTCCGAAAGCCCGCAAGCCTTCATCGACACCGTAAAACGCATCTCCATCACTTTCGGTGGCATCAACCTGGAAGACATCAAGGCACCAGAGTGCTTTGAGATCGAACGTGCTCTGATCGAGCAGTGCGACATTCCGGTATTCCACGATGACCAGCACGGCACCGCGATCGTGACCGCTGCCGGCATGATCAACGCCCTGGAAATCGCTGGTAAAACTCTGGCTGATGCCAAGATCGTTTGCCTGGGCGCCGGCGCTGCCGCCATCTCCTGCATGAAGTTGCTGGTGAGCATGGGCGCTCGCATCGAAAACATCTTCATGGTTGACCGTACCGGCGTGATCCACTCCGGCCGTGACGACCTGAACCAGTACAAAGCGGTATTCGCTCACGCCACCGAGAAGCGCAGCCTGGCTGACGCTCTGCAAGGTGCTGACGTGTTCGTTGGCCTGTCCGGCCCGAACCTGCTGAGTGCTGAAGGCCTGCTGTCGATGGCGGCCAACCCGATCGTGTTCGCGTGCTCGAACCCGGATCCGGAAATCTCCCCGGAACTGGCACACGCCACCCGTAGCGACGTGATCATGGCGACCGGTCGTTCGGACTACCCGAACCAGGTCAACAACGTACTGGGCTTCCCGTTCATCTTCCGTGGTGCCCTGGACGTTCGCGCCAAGCGCATCAACGAAGAAATGAAAGTGGCTGCCGCCAACGCCCTGCGTGAACTGGCCAAACTGCCTGTTCCACAAGACGTGTGCGACGCCTACGGCGGTGCTCCGCTGGAATTCGGCCGTGAGTACATCATTCCGAAGCCAATGGACAAGCGCCTGATCACCCTGATCTCCGACGCTGTGGCCAAGGCTGCTATCGAGACTGGTGTGGCGACCTTGCCGTATCCGAAGAACTACCCGCTGAAAAGCGTGGATGACGTGTTCAACGGCTAAGCCGTTGTAACGCCTCAACCGAAAGCCCTGACTCGTGAGAGTCGGGGCTTTTTGTTTGGGCAGATCAAAAGATCGCAGCCTTCGGCAGCTCCTACATGAATATCGCACTCCCCCTGTAGGAGCTGCCGAAGGCTGCGATCTTTTGATCTTCGCTCCAACCAATAAAAAGCCCCGCACTTCTCGCGAAGGCGGGGCTTTTCAATGCCGCCGGATCAGAACAAGTCGATCGGCGCCTGTTCATCCGCCGGCAGCGGGCTACCCGGCACTGCGCCGTTACCCAGCTCATTCACCGACGGCGGCGTATCCTCAGCCTTGAACAGCTCGAAGTACGCTCCCGGCGTGCTCGGCGTCGCCGCACGGCCACTCACCGGATCCACGCGCAGGCTCAACAAGCCTTCCGGCTCAGGCTGCACGTGCGGTGGCTTGTCCTTCAGCGCCGCCGACATGTAATTCATCCAGATTGGCAGCGCCACCGTGCCACCGAACTCGCGACGACCAAGGCTTTCCGGCTGGTCGAAGCCTGTCCACACCGTGGTCACGTAATCGGCGTTGTACCCGGAGAACCACGCATCCTTCGATTCGTTGGTGGTACCGGTTTTGCCGGCGATGTCGCTGCGACCCATGGCCAGTGCGCGACGGCCGGTGCCGAGCTTGATTACGTCCTGCAACATGCTGTTGAGGATGTACGTGGTGCGGCCATCAACGATGCGCTCGGCGACGGCTGGCGTTTGCGGTGCCGCCGCAGTGCCCGGTGCTTCACCCGGCGTAGCGTTGACCGTGATCGCGTCAGTGTGCGGCGCGGCAATGCCGTCCGTTGCCGCAGCGCCCTGCGGCACGGTCGGCGGGTTGGCGACGAACAGCGTGTCGCCGTTACGGCTTTCGATCTTGTCGATCACATATGGCGTGATCTTGTAGCCACCGTTGGCGAACGTGCTCCAGCCGGTCGCGATCTCCATTGGCGTCAGCGTCGCAGTACCCAGTGCCAGCGACAGGTTCGGCGGCAGATCCTGCTTGTTGAAGCCGAAGCGGCTGATGTAGTCGATGGTCTTGCTCACGCCCATCGCTTGCAGCAAACGGATCGACACCAGGTTGCGCGATTTGTACAAACCTTCACGCAAGCGGATCGGGCCGAGGAAGGTATTGGTGTCGTTCTTCGGACGCCAGACCTTGTCCAGGTACTCGTCGACAAACACGATCGGCGCGTCGTTGACCAGCGTCGCGGCGGTGTAGCCGCTGTCCAGCGCGGCGCTATAAACGAATGGCTTGAAGCTCGAACCCGGCTGACGCTTGGCCTGCATGGCGCGGTTGTAGTTGCTCTGCTCGAAAGCGAAACCACCGACCAGCGAGCGGATTGCGCCGTTCTGCGGATCCAGCGAGACCAGCGCGCCTTGCGCCTGCGGGATCTGGCTGAATTTCAGCGAATTGTCTTTCTGACGCTGCACACGAACCAGATCGCCAACCTGCGCAACATCCGACGGCTGACGCGGATTCGGGCCCATGCTGTTGGTATTGAGGAACGGCCGCGCCCATTTCATGGTGTCCCAGGCCACGTGTTCTTCACCGGCGCGGGTCAGCACTTGCAGGCCGTTCTTGTCGACTTGCGTGACGATCGCCGGTTCGAGACTGCTGATGGTGCGTTGTTTGGTCAGCTCGCTGGCCCAGGCTTCGCGGGTCTTGCCCGGCAGGCGCGACTCAGGGCCACGGTAGCCGTGACGCTGGTCGTAAGTCATCAAACCTTCGTGCAGCGCGGTGTTGGCCATTTCCTGCAGGTTGCTCGGCACCGTGGTGGTGACGCGGAAACCCTCGGTGTAGGCGTCGCTGCCATAACGGCCGACCATTTCGGCACGGGCCATTTCGGCGATGTACGGTGCGTTCACTTCCGGGGTCGGCACGTGATAACTGGCGTTCAGCGGCTCGTTGATCGCAGCGGTGTAATCCGCTTCGGTGATCTTGCCGAGCTTGTACATGCGCCCGAGGATCCAGTCGCGGCGTTCTTTACTGCGCGTCGGGTTGGCCAGTGGGTTGAAGCGCGACGGGGCTTTCGGCAGGCCGGCGATCATCGCCATCTGCGCCAGGCTGATATCGCGGATCGACTTGCCGTAATACACCTGCGCCGCCGCCTCGATGCCGTAGGCGCGGTTACCCAGATAGATCTTGTTCACGTACAGCTCAAGGATTTCATCCTTGGTCAGCTGTCGCTCGATCTGCAGGGCCAGAAGGATTTCGGTAGTTTTGCGCGAGAAGCTGCGTTCGCTGGTCAGGAAGAAGTTCTTCGCCACCTGCATGGTGATGGTGCTGCCGCCGGACTGAATGTGGCCGCTTTTGACCAATTGCGTCGCGGCGCGCATCAGGCTGCTCGGATCGACGCCGTAGTGATTGGCGAAGTTGTCGTCTTCAGCACTTAGTAACGCATTAATGAAATTGGGCGGAATGTCGGCGAAACGGATCGGAGTACGGCGCATTTCGCCAAATTCTGCGATCAACTTGTTATCGCTGCTGTAGACCCGCAATGGAATCTGCAACTGAATGCTTCTCAGGGCCTCCACAGAAGGCAAACCCGGACTAAGGTAAAGATAGGCGCCGCTGAGACCTAAAAGCAGTCCGCAGAAAACGGCGACGATGGACCAACCGAAAAATTTCAGCAGACGAATCAAGGCGTTTGGACATCCAGGGCAAAGAATGAATTTGGCGACGGGGTTCCGGCTACACACAGAACGCCCGCGCAGGCAGTAAAAAGCGGAAAAAATCGCTGGGCATTATAAGCACTTTTCCGCCGGAGGCGTCATTGGCGCGTCTGTCAAGGTGGGGTCAGGGAACGCAATGCGTATTACAGAGTCCGTAACTCACGGAAAGTCATAGGGAATTGGTAGTGCTAGGACTCTTCAATAAAAAGACCAATACGTTACTGGGGATCGACATCAGCTCCACCTCGGTAAAACTGCTGGAGCTGAGCCGTCAGGGCGATCGCTACCGGGTCGAGGCGTACGCGGTAGAGCCGTTGCCGGCGAATGCCGTGGTCGAAAAAAACATCGCCGAACTCGAAGGCGTGGGCCAAGCCCTCAGCCGGGTGCTGGTCAAGGCGCGCACCGGGCTCAAGAGCGTGGCGGTGGCGGTGGCCGGATCAGCGGTGATCACCAAAGTCATCGAAATGGACGCCGGACTTTCCGACGACGAACTGGAAAACCAGCTCAAAATCGAAGCCGACCAATACATTCCCTATCCCTTGGATGAAGTCGCCATCGATTTCGAAGTCCAGGGCGTTTCGCCGCGCAATCCAGAACGGGTCAACGTGCTGCTGGCCGCCTGTCGCAAGGAAAACGTCGAAGTCCGCGAAGCAGCGCTGGCCCTCGCCGGGCTCACCGCGCGGGTGGTGGACGTCGAAGCCTATGCGCTGGAGCGCTCGTTCGGCCTGCTCTCCACGCAACTCGCCGCCTCGCAAGAGCGCCTCACCGTGGCAGTGGTCGACATCGGCGCGACCATGACCACCCTCAGCGTTTTGCACAACGGCAAAATCATTTATACCCGCGAGCAACTGTTCGGCGGGCGTCAGCTCACTGAGGAAATCCAGCGCCGTTACGGTCTGACCGTCGAACAGGCGGGGCTGGCGAAAAAGCAGGGCGGCTTGCCCGACGACTATGTCAGCGAAGTCCTGCAGCCGTTTCGCGAAGCGCTGGTGCAGCAGGTTTCGCGCTCGCTGCAGTTTTTCTTCGCCTCCGGGCAGTACAACGCCGTCGATCACATTCTGCTGGCCGGCGGCACGGCGTCGGTGCCGGGGCTCGATCGCCTCATCGAACAGCGCTTGAATACGCCGACGCAAGTGGCCAATCCGTTTTCCGACATGTCCCTGAGCAGCAAGGTCAACGCTGGCGCCCTGGCCAGTGATGCGCCGGCCCTGATGATTGCCTGCGGGCTCGCGCTCAGGAGTTTTGACTGATGGCGCGGATCAACCTTTTACCGTGGCGCGAGGAGCGCCGTGAAGAGCGGCGCAAACGCTTCCTGCTGGCGCTGACCGGGGTCATCGTCGGTTCGGTGGGCGCAGTGTTTATCGCCGATCAGGTGATCAGCGCGGCGATCGATCGACAAGTGGCGCGCAACGATTACATCGGCAAACAAATTGCCGTGGTCGACGAACGGATCAAGCAGATCAGTGAACTCAAGGCCCATCGCCAGCAACTGGTCGAACGCATGCGCATCATCCAGGACTTGCAGGGCAACCGGCAGGTCAGCGGGCGGATCTTCGATCAACTGGCGCGGACACTGCCCGACGGCGTGTATTTCACCCAAGTGAAAATGCTCGGCAAAACCCTGTCGATCAGTGGCGCGGCGGAGTCGAACAACCGTGTCTCCGAGTTGATGCGCAATCTTGACGCCTCCGACTGGTTCGATGCGCCGAGCCTTAATGAAGTCAAAGCCACCTCCGCTGATCAAGTGGAACAGGCCAACGTCTTCCAGTTAACCGTTCGTCAGACTCAGCCGAAGACGACGGAGGACGAGCCATGAAGCCGTCCGAATGGCTGGACAGCCTGCGCAACATCGACTTCAACGATCTCGACACCAGCAACATCGGCTCGTGGCCAGCTGCGGTAAAAGCCATGGCCGGCGCATTGCTGATGATTCTGGTGCTCGCGCTGGGCTACAACTTTTTTATCAGCGACATGCAAGACCAGCTCGCCCTCAAGCGCGAAGAGGAAGCCACGCTAAAGGAGCAGTTCGCCAGCAAGGCGCATGTCTCGGCCAATCTCGAGCTGTACACCCAACAGATGAAGGAGATGGAAAACTCGTTCGGCGTGCTGTTGCGGCAGCTGCCCAGCGACACCGAAGTGCCGGGCCTGCTCGAAGACATCACCCGCACCGGTCTGGGCAGCGGTCTGGAATTCGAAGAGATCAAATTGCTGCCGGAGGTCACCCAGCAGTTCTACATCGAACTGCCGATCCAGATCACCGTGACTGGCGCCTATCACGACCTCGCGACTTTCGTCAGCGGCGTCGCCGGTTTGCCGCGCATCGTCACCCTGCATGATTTCGAACTGGCGCCAGCCAATCCCGAAGGCGGGACGAAGCTGCGCATGAACATCCTCGCCAAGACGTACCGCTATAACGACAAGGGGCTGCAAAAATGAGCCCGCCACGCTATTTGGCCCTGTCGATGGCACTGCTCGCGCTCAATGGTTGTGGTGGCAGCAATGACTTCAGCGACCTTGATGCCTACATGAATGAAGTGCGACTGCGCCCGCCGGGGAAAATTGAACCAACCCCGACATTCCGGTCTTACCCCACATTCACTTACAGCGCCGCCAACCTGCGCAGCCCGTTCTCGCGTCAGGTGCGCATCGATCTGGCCGGGCAAAAACAGGGTTCGCGCAACGTCAAACCCGACCCCAATCGGGTCAAGCAATACCTCGAAGGTTTCAACATCGAGCAGTTTGAAATGGTCGGCACCATCTCCAATGCCGGCGGCTCTTTCGCGCTGTTGCGCGGAGCCGGCGGCGTGCACCGGATGAAGGTCGGCGACTACCTGGGGCGCAATGACGGACGCATCGTCTCGATCAGCGCGACCCAGGTCGATGTGGTCGAGATCGTTCCCGATGGCGAAGGGGCCTGGCTGGAACGTCCGCGCACCATTCCTTTGAAAGAGCACTCATAGTGGAAGTCGAACAATGAACAGGATTTTCTCCACCCTCGGTTTTTCGCTATGGATAGCGTTGTTGTCACCGATGGTTATTGCGGCCAATCTGAAGACGCTGGACGTGGCGGCCTTGCCGGGTGATCGCGTCGAGCTGAAGCTGTCGTTCGACGGCCCGCCCCCACAGCCCAAGGGCTATACCACTGAGTCGCCGGCGCGGATTGCTCTGGACTTGCCCGGGGTTGCCAGCCAGTTGGCCAGCAAGAATCTCGATCTAGGCAGCGGTAATGCGCGCACGGCGACGGTGGTTGAGGCCAAGGATCGCACGCGACTGATCGTCAGCCTCACGCAACTGGCGCCGTATGACACGCGGGTCGAGGGCAATAATTTGTTCGTGGTGGTGGGGCAAGGTGTCCCGGCCGCAGCACCGCGTCCCGTTGCCGCGCCGCGCATTACGCCTGTTGCTGTACCGATAAAACCTTATGTCGCAAAAACCAAAGCCATTCGCGGCGTCGACTTTCAACGTGGTACGGCGGGCGAAGGCAATGTGGTCATCGATCTGTCCGACCCGACCATCGCCCCGGATATTCAGGAGCATGACGGCAAAATCATCCTCAGCTTCGCCCGCACGCAACTGCCGGAAAAGCTGCGCGTACGCCTCGACGTCAAGGATTTCGCCACCCCGGTGCAGTTCGTCAATTCCAGCGTCAGCGGCGATCGCGCGATCATCACCGTCGAGCCCGGCGGCACTTACGACTATTCAACTTTCCAGACCGACAACAAACTGACCGTCAGCGTCCGGCCGATGACCGTCGACGATCTGCAAAAGCGCAACGCTGATCGCCAGGCTTACGTCGGTGAAAAGCTCTCGCTGAATTTCCAGGACATCGATGTGCGCTCGGTGCTGCAACTGATTGCCGATTTCACCAACCTCAATCTGGTCGCCAGTGACACGGTGCAGGGCGGCATTACCTTGCGCCTGCAAAACGTGCCGTGGGATCAGGCGCTGGATCTGGTGCTGAAAACCAAAGGGCTGGATAAACGCAAAATCGGCAACGTGCTGCTGGTCGCGCCCGCCGATGAAATTGCCGCCCGGGAACGCCAGGAGCTGGAGTCGCAGAAGCAGATCGCCGAACTGGCGCCGCTGCGTCGTGAGTTGCTGCAAGTGAATTACGCCAAGGCAGCAGACATCGCCAAGCTGTTCCAGTCGGTGACCAGCGCCGAGGCGAAAATCGATGAGCGCGGTTCGATTACCGTCGATGAGCGTACCAACAACATCATTGCCTACCAGACCCAGGATCGCCTCGATGAGCTGCGACGGATCGTGGCGCAACTGGATATTCCTGTGCGTCAGGTGATGATCGAAGCCCGAATCGTTGAGGCCAACGTCGATTACGACAAAAGCCTCGGCGTGCGCTGGGGCGGCTCGATTCAGAACAAGGGCAACTGGAACGCCTCCGGGGTCAATGGCTCATCGACCACCATCGGCACGCCGGGCAGCACCAGCACCAACTCGCCGTTCGTCGATATGGGCACGGTCGGCAACACCTCTGGGATTGGCATCGCCTTTATTACTGACAACGTCTTGCTCGATCTCGAACTGACGGCGATGGAAAAGACCGGCAACGGTGAAATCGTTTCGCAACCGAAAGTGGTCACCTCCGACAAGGAGACCGCGAAGATCCTCAAGGGCACCGAGATTCCGTATCAGGAAGCCAGCTCCAGCGGCGCGACTTCGGTGTCGTTCAAAGAGGCGTCTTTGTCGCTGGAAGTGACGCCGCAGATCACCCCGGACAACCGCATCATCATGGAGGTCAAGGTCACCAAGGATGAGCCGGATTACCTGAACAAAGTGCAGGATGTGCCGCCGATCAAGAAAAACGAGGTCAACGCCAAGGTGCTGGTCAATGACGGCGAAACCATCGTGATTGGTGGTGTTTTCTCAAATACTCAAAGCAAGGTCGTAGATAAGGTGCCATTTCTTGGCGATGTGCCGTATCTTGGCCGCCTTTTCCGGCGTGATGTGGTTTCGGAGAAAAAATCCGAGCTGCTGGTATTTCTCACTCCGCGTATCATGAATAACCAGGCGATTGCTGTGAGTCGTTGATTCTGTGCGAAATTTGATTCTTGTAGGACCGATGGGCGCTGGTAAAAGCACCATCGGCCGGTTGCTGGCCAAAGAGCTGCGCCTGCCGTTCAAAGATTCCGACAAGGAAATTGAACTGCGCACGGGCGCCAATATCCCGTGGATCTTCGATAAGGAAGGCGAGCCCGGCTTTCGTGATCGTGAGCAGGCGATGATCGCCGAGCTGTGCGAGTTCGATGGCGTGGTGCTGGCGACCGGCGGCGGCGCGGTGATGCGTGATGCCAATCGCAAGGCTCTGCATGAGGGCGGGCGCGTGGTCTATTTGCACGCCTCCGTCGAACAGCAGGTCGGCCGCACCTCGCGCGATCGCAATCGGCCGTTGCTGCGCACCGCCAATCCCGAGAAAACCCTGCGCGATTTGCTGGCGATCCGTGATCCGCTGTATCGGGAAATCGCCGATCTGGTGGTGGAAACCGACGAACGGCCGCCGCGCATGGTAGTGCTCGACATTCTCGAACGTCTGGCGCAGCTTCCTCCCCGTTAAAGCATCGCTCGAAATGCGCTATCCTCGGCGTCCTGTCACAACCCGTCGCGGTTGTGGCGGCTGGCGGGCGGGCGGCGTCATACCCGCTATAGGCCGCAGATAACCAATAATTCAGGGCAGGATGCCTGCTTCCATCTTCACTGTGGGGACACATGCAGACACTCAAGGTCGATCTAGGCGAGCGCAGCTACCCGATTCATATTGGCGAAGGTTTGTTGGATCAGCCCGAGTTGCTGGCGCCGCATATCCATGGGCGGCAGGTGGCAATCATCTCCAACGAGACCGTTGCGCCGCTCTATCTCGAACGTCTGACCCGCAGCCTCGCGCAGTTCTCGGTGATCTCCGTGGTGCTGCCGGACGGCGAAGCCTTCAAGAACTGGGAAACCCTGCAACTGATCTTCGACGGTCTGCTGACCGCGCGTCATGACCGCCGCACCACCGTGATCGCCCTCGGCGGCGGTGTGATCGGCGACATGGCCGGTTTCGCCGCCGCCTGCTATCAGCGCGGCGTCGACTTCATTCAGATCCCGACGACGTTGCTGTCCCAGGTCGATTCGTCGGTGGGCGGCAAAACCGGTATCAACCATCCGCTGGGCAAGAACATGGTCGGCGCGTTCTATCAGCCGAACGTGGTGCTGATCGATACCGCCTCGCTGAAAACCCTGCCCGAGCGTGAACTGTCCGCCGGTCTGGCAGAGGTCATCAAGTACGGTCTGATCTGCGACGAACCGTTCCTCGGCTGGCTCGAAGACAACGTCGACGCCCTGCGTGCGCTGGATCAAAAAGCCCTGACTTACGCCATCGAGCGTTCCTGCGCGGCAAAGGCTGCGGTGGTCGGCGCCGACGAGAAAGAAACCGGCGTGCGCGCCACCCTCAATCTCGGCCACACCTTCGGTCACGCCATCGAGACCCACATGGGCTATGGTGTCTGGTTGCATGGTGAGGCCGTCGCGGCTGGCACGGTGATGGCGCTGGAAATGTCCGCGCGTCTGGGCTGGATCAGCGAAGCGGAACGTGATCGCGGCATTCGTCTGTTCCAGCGCGCCGGTCTGCCGGTGGTGCCGCCGACAGAAATGACTGAAGCCGATTTTCTTGAACACATGGCAATCGACAAAAAAGTGATCGACGGTCGTCTGCGCCTGGTGCTGCTGCGCCGGATGGGCGAAGCGGTAGTGACCGCCGATTATCCGAAAGAGGTTCTACAGGCCACGCTGGGAGCGGATTACCGCGCCCTGGCTCAGCTTAAAGGTTGAAAAGATTCCAATGACTAGTTTGCATGCCGACGAGGCGTTCCTCGGCCATTTCCAGTTAAGCCACGACCCCTTCGCGCCACGAGTGCCGGGTTTTAAATTCTTCCCGGCCCAGCGCAAACCGGTGCTGGGTCAGTTGCATCATCTGGCGCGTTACAGCCAGTTGCTGCTGGTCGTCACTGGCCCGCAAGGCAGCGGCAAGACCTTGCTGCGTCAGGCGCTGGTCGCCAGCACCAACAAGCAATCGGTACAGAGCGTGGTGGTTTCCGCCCGTGGCGCCGGCGATGCGGCCGGTGTGCTGCGTCAGGTTGCACAGGCGCTGAACGTCGCTCAGGCCGAAGTGGGCGCGATTCTGGATCAGGTGGTGCAACTCGCGCTGACCGGTCAGGAAGTCTATCTGCTGGTGGATGACGCCGAGCAGCTCGACGAATCCGCCCTCGAAGCGCTGATGGCGCTGGGTGCCGGCGCACCGGAAGGTCGCCCGCACGTATTCCTGTTTGGTGAGTCGTCGCTGATCGCGCAACTCGAGGCGTTGCACCTTGAGGAAGAGCGTTTCCACGTCATCGAACTGCAGCCGTACACCGAAGAAGAGACCCGCGAGTATCTCGACCAACGGCTCGAAGGTGCAGGCCGTGGTGTCGAACTTTTCACCGCGGATCAGATCTCTGATATTCACGAAAGCGCCGAGGGTTGGCCGGGCAACATCAACCAGGTCGCTCGCGATGCACTGATCGAAGTCATGATTGCCAGCCGCTCTGCGGTCAAGCGTCCAAGTATGGGGTTCAACATGCCGAAGAAACACGTATTGGCGATTTCTGCCGTCGTTGTGGTTGCGGTCGCCGCCGCCTGGCTGATGCCGGGTCGCAACAAGACACCAACTACCGGCGCTCCTGCCAATGAACAGGCGCAGTTGCCATTGGGTCAGGGCGGGGCGAACGGGGCTAATCCTTCCGTCGAGTTCGCCGGCAATACCCAACCGATGCCGCTGCCGCTGGTCGGCAACTCGCAACCGGTCATGCGTGGCCCGTTGGCTGAAGCGGCCGGAGGCATCACCGAAGGCGACGATGGCGTGCCGGTCGAAGGCTCCAACGCCACACCGCCGACCGTCACCACTTCCGCACCTCCGGCAGGCGTTCCGGCTGGCCCTGCGCCAACACCGGCTCCAGCCCCGGCCGCGAAGCCGACGCCAGCGCCAACCCAAATTGCTACCGCCAAGCCTGCTCCGGCAGCGCCTGCAGCGAAACCGGCTCCAGCGCCGGCCAAGCCAGCCGCTGCTGCCAAGCCTGCCGAGAAGCCGGTTACCGTGGCCAAAGCCGCCGGTGGCAGCTGGTACGCCGGTCAGCCGACCGGTAACTACGTGGTGCAGATCCTCGGCACCAGCTCGGAAACTGCTGCGCAAAACTTCGTCAAGGAGCAGGGCGGCGAGTACCGTTATTTCAAGAAAGTCCTCAACGGCAAGCCGCTTTACGTGATCACTTATGGCAACTTCGCCAATCGTGACGCGGCCGTTTCTGCCATCAAGGCCTTGCCAGCGAAGGTTCAGGCTGGTAAACCTTGGCCTCGCACTGTCGCCAGCGTCCAACAAGAACTGGCAACAACTCGCTGAAGATTCGGCGGCCTTACCCAGGCCGCCTCTCCAAGCACCTCAAAATTTCTGCAAGTGCGCGCTTCCTTCCAGGTCGCGTGCCTTGTGGTGTCTGCGTCATAGTAGTCTTTGAGTCGTTGCAGTCAGAATTAAAAAAGTTTTGACTAGCACAGCAGATCGCTTTAAACCTTTCACAAATGCGACATGAATTTGCGACATTTCGTCGTCAAATTTGTGAGCCTCTGTGTCGCTGTGTACAATGACCACCCTTTTGCCCCCGCTAAGCCGGCGTACGTTCGGCGCGGATCGCAAGTGGTTGAATTGAAAAGAAATTTGCCTCGACAAGAGGCAGCCTGGTGAGAAAGTGTCTATGAAAGCAGGTCTGTACCAACCAGATGAATTCAAGGATAACTGCGGTTTCGGCCTGATAGCCCATATGCAGGGCGAGCCCAGTCATACCCTTTTGCAAACGGCCATTGAGGCCCTGACCTGCATGACCCACCGCGGTGGGATTAATGCCGACGGCAAGACCGGTGACGGTTGCGGTCTGCTGATTCAGAAGCCTGACGCCTTCCTGCGAGCCATTGCCCAGGAAACCTTCAGCGTCGAGCTGCCCAAGCAATATGCGGTGGGCATGGTCTTCTTCAACCAGGATCCGGCCAAGGCCGAAGCCGCTCGCGAAAACATGAACCGCGAGATCCTCGCTGAAGGCCTGCAGTTGATCGGCTGGCGCAAAGTGCCCATCGACACCAGCGTCCTCGGCCGCCTGGCCCTTGAGCGCCTGCCGCAAATCGAGCAGGTGTACATCGGCGGCGAAGGCCTGAGCGATCAGGACATGGCCGTGAAGCTGTTCAGTGCGCGTCGTCGTTCGTCGGTGTCCAACGCCGTCGACTCCGACCACTACATCTGCAGCTTTTCGCACAAAACCATCATCTATAAAGGCCTGATGATGCCGGCCGATCTGGCCGCGTTTTATCCAGACCTGAGTGACGAGCGCCTGCAAACCGCGATCTGCGTTTTCCACCAGCGCTTCTCCACCAACACCTTGCCGAAATGGCCGCTGGCTCAGCCATTCCGCTTCCTCGCCCACAACGGCGAGATCAACACCATCACCGGTAACCGCAACTGGGCGCAGGCCCGGCGCACCAAGTTCACCAACGATCTGATGGATCTGGAAGAACTCGGCCCGCTGGTTAACCGTGTCGGTTCTGACTCCTCGAGCATGGACAACATGCTCGAACTGATGGTCACCGGTGGCATCGACCTGTTCCGTGGCGTGCGGATGATCATTCCGCCAGCGTGGCAGAACGTTGAAACCATGGACCCGGATCTGCGTGCGTTCTACGAGTACAACTCGATGCACATGGAGCCGTGGGACGGCCCGGCCGGCGTGGTAATGACCGACGGTCGTTACGCGGTGTGCCTGCTCGACCGTAACGGTCTGCGCCCGGCGCGTTGGGTCACCACCACCAACGGTTTCATCACCCTCGCGTCGGAAATCGGCGTGTGGGACTACAAGCCTGAAGACGTGATTGCCAAAGGTCGTGTCGGCCCTGGCCAGATCTTCGCCGTGGACACCGAAACCGGGCAGATCCTCGACACCGACGCGATCGATAACCGTCTGAAGTCCCGTCATCCGTACAAGCAATGGCTGCGCAAGAACGCTCTGCGCATCCAGGCGACCATGGAAGACAACGACCACGGTTCGGCGTTTTACGACGTCGATCAGCTCAAGCAATACATGAAGATGTATCAGGTCACGTTCGAAGAGCGCGATCAGGTCCTGCGTCCGCTCGGCGAGCAAGGCTACGAAGCCGTGGGCTCGATGGGCGACGACACGCCGATGGCCGTGCTCTCGCAGCGCGTGCGCACGCCGTACGACTATTTCCGTCAGCAGTTCGCGCAGGTTACCAACCCGCCGATCGACCCGCTGCGTGAAGCGATCGTGATGTCGCTGGAAATCTGCCTCGGTGCCGAGCGCAACATTTTCCAGGAGTCGCCGGAACACGCCTCGCGCGTGATCCTCAGCTCGCCGGTGATCTCGCCGGCCAAGTGGCGCTCGCTGATGAACCTCGACCGTCCGGGTTTCGAGCGCCAGATCATCGACCTCAATTACGACGAAAGCGTCGGCCTCGAAGCGGCGATCCGCAACGTTGCCGATCAGGCTGAAGAAGCCGTGCGCGCCGGTCGTACCCAGATCGTCCTGAGCGACCGCCATATCGCCCCGGGCAAGCTGCCGATCCACGCCTCGCTGGCGACCGGTGCCGTGCACCACCGCCTGACCGAAAAAGGCCTGCGTTGCGATTCCAACATCCTTGTTGAAACCGCGACCGCCCGTGACCCGCATCACTTTGCGGTGCTGATCGGTTTCGGCGCCTCGGCGGTCTATCCGTTCCTCGCGTACGAAGTGCTGGGCGACCTGATCCGTACCGGTGAAGTGCTGGGTGACCTCTATGAGGTGTTCAAGAACTACCGCAAAGGCATCACCAAAGGTCTGCTGAAGATCCTCTCGAAGATGGGTATCTCGACCATCGCCTCCTACCGCGGAGCACAATTGTTCGAAGCGATCGGCCTGTCCGAAGAAGTTTGCGACCTGAGCTTCCGTGGCGTGCCGAGCCGCATCAAGGGTGCGCGTTTCGTCGACATCGAAGCCGAGCAGAAAGCGCTCGCCAGCGAAGCCTGGAGTCCGCGCAAGCCGATCCAGCAGGGCGGTCTGCTGAAGTTCGTCCACGGTGGCGAATATCACGCGTACAACCCGGACGTGGTCAACACCCTGCAAGCCGCCGTGCAGCAGGGCGACTACGCCAAGTTCAAGGAATACACCTCGCTGGTGGACAACCGTCCGGTGTCGATGATTCGCGACCTGTTCAAGGTCAAGACGCTCGACAAGCCGCTGGACATCAGTGAAATCGAACCGCTGGAATCGGTGCTCAAGCGCTTCGACTCCGCCGGTATCTCGCTGGGCGCCTTGTCGCCGGAAGCTCACGAAGCCTTGGCCGAAGCCATGAACCGCCTCGGTGCGCGTTCCAACTCCGGCGAAGGTGGTGAAGATCCGGCGCGTTACGGCACCATCAAGAGCTCGAAAATCAAGCAGGTTGCGACTGGCCGTTTCGGCGTGACCCCGGAATACCTGGTCAACGCCGAAGTGCTGCAGATCAAGGTCGCCCAAGGCGCCAAGCCGGGCGAGGGCGGGCAACTGCCGGGCGGTAAAGTGAACGGTTTGATCGCCAAGCTGCGTTACGCAGTGCCGGGCGTGACCCTGATTTCGCCGCCGCCGCACCACGACATCTACTCGATCGAAGACTTGTCGCAGCTGATTTTCGACCTCAAGCAAGTCAACCCGAAGGCACTGGTTTCGGTAAAACTGGTAGCGGAAGCAGGCGTCGGCACCATCGCCGCCGGTGTGGCCAAGGCCTATGCGGACTTGATCACCATCTCCGGCTACGACGGCGGCACCGGTGCTTCGCCGCTGACCTCGATCAAATACGCCGGCGCACCGTGGGAACTCGGCCTCGCCGAAACCCACCAGACTCTGCGCGGCAACGACCTGCGCGGCAAAGTCCGGGTGCAGACCGACGGTGGTCTGAAAACCGGCCTCGACGTGATCAAGGCTGCAATCCTCGGCGCAGAAAGCTTCGGCTTCGGTACTGCGCCAATGATCGCGCTGGGCTGCAAATACCTGCGTATCTGCCACCTGAACAACTGCGCCACCGGCGTTGCGACGCAGAACGAGAAGCTGCGCAAGGATCACTACATTGGCACCGTCGACATGGTGGTGAATTTCTTCACCTACGTCGCCGAAGAAACCCGTGAGTGGCTGGCCAAGCTCGGCGTGCGCTCCCTCGAAGAGCTGATCGGTCGTACCGATCTGCTGGAAATCCTCGAAGGCCAGACCGCCAAGCAGAACCACCTGGATCTGACGCCGCTGTTGGGCAGCGATCACATCCCGGCAGACAAACCTCAGTTCTGCGGCGTTGAGCGCAACCCGCCGTTCGACAAAGGCCTGCTGGCCGAGAAAATGGTCGAGATGGCCTCGTCGGCGATCAACGACATGAGCGGCGCCGAATTTGATCTGGATATCTGCAACTGCGACCGTTCGATCGGCGCGCGGATCTCCGGCGAAATCGCCCGTAAACACGGCAACCAAGGCATGGCGAAAGCGCCGATCACCTTCCGCTTCAAAGGTACTGCCGGTCAGAGCTTCGGTGTGTGGAACGCCGGCGGTCTGAACATGTACCTCGAAGGCGATGCCAACGACTACGTCGGCAAAGGCATGACCGGTGGCAAACTGACCATCGTGCCGCCGAAGGGCAGCGTTTATAAGACTCAGGACAGCGCCATCATCGGCAACACCTGCCTGTACGGCGCGACTGGCGGCAAGCTGTTCGCCGCCGGCACCGCAGGCGAGCGTTTTGCCGTGCGTAACTCCGGTGCCCATACGGTTGTGGAAGGCACTGGCGATCACTGCTGTGAGTACATGACCGGTGGTTTTGTCTGCGTTCTGGGCAAGACCGGTTACAACTTCGGCTCTGGCATGACCGGTGGTTTCGCCTACGTGCTCGATCAGGACAACGCCTTCGTTGACCGGGTCAACCACGAACTGGTGGAAATCCAGCGGATCAGCGGCGAGGCGATGGAAGCCTATCGCAGCCACCTGCAAAACGTGCTGAACGAGTACGTCGCGGAAACCGACAGCGAGTGGGGTCGTGAACTCGCCGAAAACCTCGATGACTACCTGCGCCGTTTCTGGCTGGTCAAGCCTAAGGCTGCCAACCTGAAATCGTTGCTTTCCAGCACTCGTGCCAACCCGCAGTGATATGCGCCTGAAGAGTTTGATGAGGTTTTAACAATGGCTGAACGTCTGAATAACGACTTCCAGTTCATCGATGTCGGGCGCAAAGATCCGAAGAAGAAACTGTTGCGTCAACGCAAGAAAGAGTTCGTCGAAATCTACGAACCGTTCAAACCCCAGCAGTCGGCCGATCAGGCCCACCGCTGCCTGGGTTGCGGCAACCCGTATTGCGAATGGAAGTGCCCGGTGCACAACTTCATTCCCAACTGGCTGAAGCTGGTGGCCGAGGGCAACATCCTTCAGGCCGCCGAGCTGTCGCACCAGACCAACACCCTGCCGGAAGTCTGCGGCCGCGTGTGCCCGCAAGATCGTCTGTGCGAGGGTGCCTGCACCCTTAACGACGGCTTCGGTGCGGTGACCATCGGTTCGGTCGAGAAGTACATCACCGACACCGCGTTCGCCATGGGCTGGCGCCCGGACATGTCCAAGGTCAAACCGACCGGCAAACGTGTCGCGATCATCGGTGCAGGCCCGGCGGGTCTGGGTTGTGCCGACGTGCTGGTACGCGGTGGCGTGACCCCGGTGGTGTTCGACAAGAACCCGGAAATCGGTGGTTTGCTGACCTTCGGCATTCCCGAGTTCAAGCTGGAAAAGACCGTGCTGAGCAATCGTCGCGAAGTCTTCACCGGCATGGGCATCGAGTTCCGTCTGAATACCGAAGTCGGCAAAGACGTGACCATGGAACAACTGCTCGCCGAATACGATGCAGTGTTCATGGGCATGGGCACCTACACCTACATGAAGGGCGGTTTTGCCGGTGAGGATCTGCCGGGCGTTTATGACGCACTGGACTTCCTGATCGCCAACGTCAACCGCAACCTGGGCTTTGAAAAGTCGCCGGAAGATTTCGTCGACATGAAAGGCAAAAAGGTCGTGGTACTCGGCGGCGGCGACACGGCGATGGACTGCAACCGCACGTCGATCCGTCAGGGCGCCAAATCGGTGACCTGCGCTTATCGTCGTGACGAAGCGAACATGCCCGGCTCGCGCAAAGAGGTGAAGAACGCCAAGGAAGAAGGCGTGAAATTCCTCTACAACCGCCAGCCGATCGCTATCGTCGGTGAAGACAAGGTCGAAGGCGTTAAAGTGGTCGAGACCCGTCTCGGCGAACCGGACGCCCGTGGCCGTCGCAGCCCTGAACCGATCCCGGGTTCCGAAGAGATCATCCCGGCTGATGCCGTGGTCATCGCGTTCGGTTTCCGCCCGAGCCCGGCACCGTGGTTCGAACAGTTCGAGATCCAGACCGACAGCCAGGGCCGCGTCGTTGCGCCTGAGCAAGGTCAGTACAAGCACCAGACCAGCAACCCGAAAATCTTTGCCGGTGGCGACATGGTGCGCGGTTCCGACCTGGTGGTAACGGCGATCTTCGAAGGCCGCAACGCCGCCGAAGGGATCCTTGATTACCTGGGTGTCTAAAAAACAACGCAATCTCTTGTAGGAGTGAGCCTGCTCGCGATGGCGGTAGATCAGTCACCTGATGCATTGGCTGATACTCCGCCATCGCGAGCAGGCTCACTCCTACAGTTGTTTTTGGGTGCTGCAAATTTGATCGTTCCCACGCTCTGCGTGGGAATGCAGCCGGGGGCGCTCTGCGTCCCCAAAAGCGTGGCGCAGAGCGTCACAGGAGGCATTACCACGCAGAGCGTGGGAACGATCATTGCGCAATAAATTGACCCGATAGACAAAAGGCTGACCTGCATCCGTGCCTTTTGCGTCGCGCTCTGAGAAAATGCCCGCACTTTTTTTCCGGATGCCGACATGACTGCCCTGAAGAACGACCGTTTCCTCCGCGCCCTGCTCAAGCAACCCGTAGACGTCACCCCTGTGTGGATGATGCGTCAGGCCGGTCGCTACTTGCCGGAATACCGCGCCAGCCGCGCCCAGGCCGGTGATTTCATGAGCCTGTGCATGAATCCGGAATTCGCCTGCGAAGTCACCATGCAACCGCTCGACCGCTATCCACAACTGGACGCGGCGATCCTGTTTTCCGACATCCTCACCATCCCCGATGCCATGGGCCAAGGCCTGTACTTCGAGACCGGTGAAGGTCCGCGCTTCAAAAAAGTCGTCAGCACCCTCGCTGACATCGAAGCGCTGCCGATCCCTGATCCGCACAAAGACCTCGGCTACGTCATGGACGCGGTCAGCACCATCCGTCGTGAGTTGAACGGCCGTGTGCCGCTGATCGGTTTCTCCGGCAGCCCTTGGACACTCGCGACCTACATGGTTGAAGGCGGCTCGTCGAAAGACTTCCGCAAGACCAAAGCGATGCTCTACGACAACCCGCAAGCCATGCACCTGCTGCTGGATAAACTGGCGCAATCGGTGACCTCGTACCTCAACGGCCAGATCATGGCCGGCGCGCAAGCGGTACAGATCTTCGATACTTGGGGCGGCAACCTGTCGGCGGCGGCGTATCAGGAATTCTCGCTGGCCTACATGAAGAAAATCGTCAGCGGTCTGATCCGCGAAAACGACGGTCGCAAAGTGCCGGTGATCCTCTTCACCAAAAACGGCGGCCTGTGGCTGGAAAGCATTGCTGACGCTGGCGCCGATGCACTGGGTCTGGACTGGACGTGCGACATCGGCAACGCCCGCGCCCGCGTTGGCGACAAGGTTGCGCTGCAAGGCAACATGGATCCGACCGTGCTTTACGCAAAACCGGAAGCGATCCGCACCGAAGTCGGACGTATTCTGGCCAGCTACGGCAAGGGCAGCGGTCACGTGTTCAACCTCGGCCATGGCATCACCCCGGAAGTCGATCCGGAACACGCCGGCGCTTTCCTGCGTGCGGTGCATGAGTTGTCGGCGCAGTACCACGAATAACGCTGCAACGTCTGTACAAAAAAACCTGTCCCGTGTCATGCGGGGCAGGTTTTTTTATGCCGTTTAAAAACGTTTAGATGAATAGTTTCTTGTTGTAAGAATTCTTTCCTTAGTTGTCGGATTAGTTTCCGTGGCGACTATTCCTGCTACACCCGGTGATTACTCCTACATAGAAGTTTTCCCTATCCACGTAAGGTTTCAGGCGTGTGTTCGGCATGGCGTCGAGCACCGTATTAGAGCCTGGCGCGATGCCAGGCTCGCTTATTTGATATGAGCCTGGAATAACAATGAAAACACCAATTTTTAAAAGGAGTGCGTTGGCAACGTGCACTTCTTCGTTGATTTTACTGTCGGCCATGCTGGGTTCTTCAGGGGCTGCGGCCCATGGTTATGTGGAGTTTCCGCCCTCGCGCGCGCTGCTCTGCCAGAAGGGTGTGAACACCGGTTGCGGTGGTGCTTCGAATGAACCGCAAAGTGTCGGTGAAACCTTCAAGGGCTTCCCGGCAGGCGTCGGCGGCGCGGAAGGGCAAGGCCCGATCGACGGCAAAATTGCCAGTGGCGGTCACGAGTTGTTTTCTGCCGTGGACGTGCAGTCCGCCACACGCTGGCAGCTCACCGACATCAATGAACGTAATCTGGATTTCCAGTGGCATTACAAGGCGCCACACCCGGTTGAATACCACCAATATTTCATTACCCGTAATGGCTGGAACCCGAATGAGTCGCTGAAGCGAGCTTCTTTCGAGAGCACGCCTTTTTGCGAGGTCGCGGGTGATTTTCAGATGCCGGTTCCCGGCACCCAGCACCGCTGCAGCATCCCCGAGGACAAAAACGGTCACCACGTGATCCTCGCAATCTGGGCCGTGGGCGATACCAAAATGGCGTTCCACAGCGTCGCTGACGTGAATATCGTGGCTGAAGCCGTTCTACCGGGCGGTTGGTCTGCTGTTGGCGCCATCGCACCATCGACTCCGCTGCTGACCGGCGACAAGGTCAAGGCACGCGCCTTCACCGCGACGGGCGAAAGTGCTTCCTACAGCGTCGAAATCTCGATCGACAACGCCGAAGACGCCGAGCCGCAAAACTGGTCGTTCAAACTCGCCGAGCAGATCAACCAGTCGCAGACCCTGATCCGCGCCGGCGTTCGTGATGAAAACGGCAACATCGAAGCGATTCGCGGCAGCAACACGCTGTACGCACAAAAAGACAGCGGCGTTGTCCGCTACGAAGTGCAACTGCTGATGAAAGAAGACGCCGCCGCGCGTTTGTCGGTGGCCTCGCAACAAGCCGAATACGTGCTCGACAAAGGTAAAACCAAAGTCGACTTCAGCCTGATGTCCAACCGCAAAATGAACGTCGAAGCCAACCTGTTCAACGAGCAGAACAAGCTGGTCGGCACCACCACCGCGCAAGCGGACAGCGGTGCAACCTGGCTGGCCATGGACATCCGCAGCAACCCCGGCCCACACACGCTGACCCTGGTTGGCACCACGCTGGATGGCCGCACCACCCGTCAAGACACCCAGCCTGTCAACGTCACCGGTGAAGGCGCCGGTGCCGATTACGACTTCCTGTTCCCGGAAGGTCTCAGCGACTACACCGCCGGCACCAAGGTACTGCAACCGAAAACCAACGAGGTCTTCGAGTGCAAGCCGTTCCCGGCATCCGGCTATTGCAAGCAATACAAGCCTGAGGCGAACGGTTTCGAACCGGGCGTCGGCGAGCACTCGCATGCGGCGTGGAACAAGCTCTAAGGCTCGTCCCGAGTAATTGCGTCAGACGACCACCGAGGTCGTCTGACCGCTGGTGATTTTCAGGGGCGATTCGAGATGATGCTTTCAATTTATTCCAAGCAACAAATGCTGCTGCACTGGGTGTCGGCGGCGGTGATTCTGTGGACGCTGGTCACCGGGTTTTATGTGGCCAACGTCAATGTGGCCAATGACACCAAACAGTGGGTGGCCGGCGTCAATGTGTCGCTGACCACGCTGTTCATCCCTGTGTTCTGCTGGCGGCTGGTGGTGTTTGTCAGCCACCTGCGACATGAGCGCATGGCGCAGTTTTCCTCGGCAAAAATGCTCGCGATGTTTGTCCATCGGCTGATCTATTTGCTGGTGGCAGTGGTGCTGGTGAGCGGGGTGCTAATGATGGATCGACCGATCCCTGTGTTCGGCCTGTTCGAATTCCCGCAGCCGCTGAGCGATGTGGCGCTGACGGACGGCTTTTTCGTGCTGCACATCTGGGCCTGCACCGCGTTGGCAGTGCTGGTAGCGATGCACATTGGCGCGGTGATTCTGCACGAGCTGCGCGGTTACCGCGTGCTGCGACGCATGTCGTGGCGCTCGCGCGTTCGCCAGGCCTGTGGGCGTATCGGATGAACCGCCGGTGAGATTTTTTTTGCTGTTGGGACTGTGGGCGCTGCCGTTCGCCTGTGCTGCGTTTCTCGCTTGGCAAGAGTGGGCATTTCGCAACGCGCAACGTCTTCCAGCGCCGGTCGCTGTGCCGATGCCCACGGCACCTGCACCTTTGAACACCGCCGCAGTGGCAACGGTGTTCGGGCTCGCCGCGCCCAGCGCACTTCGACCAAGCGCCGAATCGTTGACTCTGCAAGCGACGTTCGCCGTCGACAGTGGCCTGTCGAAAGCCCTGATAAGCGCTGCCCAAGGCGCGCGGTTATATCGGGTCGGCGACGACTTGCCGGGCGGCAGCGTATTGCGTCGAGTCGAGGCACAACACGTTGTGCTGTGGAACAAGGGGCGGGAGGAAGCATTGCCTCTCGCGCCCTCTGCCAGCGCATTCCTCAAGCGCTCGCCTGCGTCCGTCGATGCACCCGCCGCAGACATTTCCGCACGTTTTCTTCGCCCGCTGAACGGGCAGTCAGAGTGATCTCATCGATGAACAGCTTGATTGGCGCGCAGGCCCTGCGCACCTTGTTGGTTTGCGCCGTGCTGGCGACGCCGCTCCTCAATCGCCCGGTGCACGCCGAAGAACAGCGCTGGCAGTTGGCGATGAATCAGGCCGAACTGCGCGACATCGTCGAAGAGATCTCGGCGATCCTCGGCACCACCGTGGTGCTCGACCCGCGTGTGTCGGGACGCGTCACCGTCATGTCCCGTCAGGCGCTGGATCGTGAGGGCGTGCGGCGCTTGTTTTACTCGGTGCTGGACGCGCACAACTTCACGGTGATCGATGAGGGCGACCGCATCCTCATCACTCCCGTGGCAGACGTGAAAACCCGCGCCGGCCAATCGGCCAGCGAGCGGGCCACCCCCGCGCAATTCATCACCCAAGTCATCGAATTGAACACCAGCAGCGCTGCCGATCTGTCTGCGCTGATTCGCCCGTTGGTGTCGGCCAACGGCTACCTCGGCCCGTCCGTTTCGGCCAATGCCTTGGTGATCACCGACACCGGCGCCAACGTCAAACGCATCGCCCAGGTGGTGCGCCAACTCGACGGCGGCCAGCAAGATCAGCACGCTGTGGTAGCGCTGCGTTTTGCCCAGGCCAGCGACGTCGCCACGGTGATCGAATCCTCGCTGGGCAAGCGCAATGTCGACTCGCTGATTCAAGTGCTGGCCGACGTCAGAACCAATCGCTTGATCGTCATCGGCCCGCTCGCCGTGCGCCAGCGTTTGACCGAGCTGATTCGCCAACTCGACGTGCCGGCCACCGCCAGCCTCGACACCGCGCGGGTCATCCGTTTGCGCCACAGCGATGCCAAGCAACTCGCGCAGGTGCTGGAAAGCATGGGCCAGAATCGCAAACAACCCACAGCTGGCAGCGGCAAAGAAGCGTCCGCCGCGACGCCGTTCATGCTCAAGGCTGACGAAAGCCAGAATGCGCTGGTGCTGATCGCTGAACCGGCTCAGGTCAGAACCATCGAGAACATCGTCCGTGAGCTCGATCAGCCCCGCGCGCAAGTGCTGATCCACGCCGCCATTGTCGAAATCTCCGGCGACATCGCTGATGCCGTGGGCGTGCAGTGGGGCTTGAGTACGGGCGACGCGAAGGGCTTTATCAACTTTCCCGGCACCGACATTCCCATCGTCGGCGGCTTGAAGTTCGACGAGAAAAAATCGGCGCCCGACGGCGCGATTCTGCAGTTGGGCGGCGACCGTTTCGGCGCGTTGATTTCGGCGCTGGCGAGCAATACGCGGAGCAATCTGCTGTCCACGCCGAGCCTGCTGACGCTGGACAATCAGCAAGCGGAAATCATCGTCGGGCAGAACGTGCCGTTCAAGACCGGCTCCTACTCGACCAACAGCAGCGGCGCGGATAACCCGTTCACCACGGTCGAACGCAAAGACGTCGGCATCAGCCTGAAGATCAAACCCTACATCAACGAAGGCTCGACCCTGCGTCTGGAAGTCGAGCAGGAAGTCTCGGACATCGCGCCTTCAGTGTCGGGCATCGATTCCTCGGATCTGATCACCAACAAGCGCGCGCTGAAAAGCACGATTCTCGCCGACGACGGCGAAATCATTGTGATTGGCGGGCTGATCCGCGACAGCGTGCGCACGCAGAAAAGCGGTGTGCCGTTGCTGCGCGATATTCCCTATGTTGGCGCGCTGTTTCGCTGGAGTCGCGACACCCAGACCAAAAGCAATCTGATGGTGTTTCTGCGCCCGACCATCGTGCGCAGCCGCGAAGATCTCTCCGGGATCAGTCAGCAGCGTTACGACACCTTGCGTGATCTGAGTCAGCCCAAGGCCGGGGAGAGCAACTCGCTGTTGCTGCCGGCCGAGGCGCGGCATTTGTTTGAGCCCGGAACGGTGGCGCCATGAGTGCTCCACTGGAAATCCTGCCGTTCGGTTTCGCCCGGCGCTTTGGCGTGCTGCTGGACGCTGCGGGCTCGCGTCTGCTCATACGCGCCGACACGTCGCTGACCGCACTGGCCGAAGTGCGTCGCTTATGTGCTCGCGAACTGTCAATCGAGGTGCTTGAGCCAGAGCCTTTTGCCACGCGTCTGGCGGCCACCTATCGCGAAGGCCAGAGTGCTGCGCAACAGGTCGCGCAAGGGCTGGACGATGAGCTGGACCTGCTCAGCCTCGCCGAGCAGGTGCCGCAAACCGCCGACCTACTCGAACAACAAGGTGATGCGCCGGTGATCCGCCTAATCAACGCGCTGCTCAGCGAAGCGGTGCGCGCGCAGGCTTCGGATGTTCATCTGGAAACCTTCGAGCACTACCTGTCGGTGCGCATGCGCGTCGACGGTCAGTTGCGCGAGATGCTCAGGCCCAAACGCGAACTGGCGACGTTGCTGGTGTCGCGGATCAAAGTCATGGCGCGGCTCGACATCGCCGAAAAACGTGTGCCGCAGGACGGCCGGATTGCCTTGCGTCTGGCCGGGCACGAAGTCGATGTGCGCGTCTCGACACTGCCGTCGGCTCACGGCGAGCGGGTGGTGCTGCGCTTGCTCGACAAGCAGGCCGGACGTCTGGAACTGCAACGTCTGGGCATGCCGGACGACACCCTCGCCAGCCTGCAAAACCTGCTCGCCAAACCTCACGGGATTTTACTGGTGACCGGGCCGACCGGATCGGGCAAAACCACCAGTTTGTATGCGGCGTTGAGCAGCCTGAACGATCCGTCGCGCAACATTCTTACGGTCGAGGATCCGATCGAATATCACCTGCCGGGGATCGGCCAAATGCCGGTCAATCCGAAAGTCGAGATGACTTTCGCGCGGGGCTTGCGCGCCATTCTGCGGCAGGATCCGGACGTGGTGATGGTCGGTGAAATCCGTGATCGCGAGACCGCGCAAATCGCTGTGCAGGCGTCGTTGACCGGGCATCTGGTGCTGTCGACGTTGCACACCAACAGCGCGGTCGGCGCGGTGACGCGGCTGGTCGACATGGGCGTGGATGCGTACTTGCTGGCCTCGTCGTTGGTTGGTGTGCTTGCGCAACGCTTGTTGCGCACGTTGTGTGTGCATTGCAAGACGCCGTACTTCGCTGACGCCGAGACTCGCCTGCGTCTGGATTTGCAACCCACGCAGACCGTGGCGTTGTTTCGGCCGCAGGGCTGTGAGCATTGCCAGCACGGTTATCGCGGACGCATTGGCATCTATGAATTGATCAGCATCAGCGAACCGGTGGCAGCGCTGATTCATCGAGGTGCCAGCGAGCGCGAACTGATCGACGCCACGCGCAAGGATTCGCGCAGTCTGTTTGAGGCGGGTCGGCAACGCGTGCTCGACGGCGTCACCAGCGTCGATGAGTGGCTGCGCGTGACGCAGGAGAACTGAGCGATGCCGACTTTCGATTACCGCGCTGACAACGCGCAAGGCCACCGCTGCCGAGGCCGACTCGAAGCCGAAAATCCAAGGCACGCGCGGCAGCTGTTGCGGGAGCGAGGACTGTGGCCGTTTCAACTCAAGGAGCTGCGCGGTGAACAGGGTGCGAGGCGCTCCGGTCGCTTGAACGCTGCCGATCTGGCGTTGCTGACGTTGCAGCTGTCGACGCTGGTGCAGGCCGGTTTGCCGCTGGAAGAAGCGCTGGAAGTGGTCGCCCGACAAACCAGCAAACGGCGCGTTGCCGGATTGTTGTGGGCGGTGCGTGGCCGAGTCATGGAAGGCCATGCGCTGGCCGTCGCGTTAAGCCAGTTTCCTGCGGCATTTCCCGAATTGTTCCGCGCCACGGTGGCGGCGGGTGAGCGCTCGGGCCATCTCGGTCATGTGCTGGAGCAACTGGCCGCTTACACCCAGGCGCGGCAGGCATCGCGACAAAAGATTCAGATGGCGCTGATCTATCCGTCGATTCTGATGTTCGCCAGCGTGGCCATCGTTGGTTTTCTGCTCGGCTACGTGGTGCCGGACGTGGTGAACATTTTCGTCGACAGCGGCCAGCCGTTGCCTTGGCTGACCCGCGCATTGATCAGCCTCAGCGACGGTGTACGTCAGTTCGGTCTGGTGTTTCTTGGCGGCGCATTGGCGCTGTTTAGTGGCTGGCGCTGGAGTTTGCGGCAACCGCTCTGGCGACTGCGCTGGCATGCTCTGGCATTGAACATTCCGCTGATCGGCACGCTACTGCGCGCCATGGAAGCAGCGCGATTCGCCAGCACTCTGGCGATCCTCGGCAAGAGCGCCGTGCCCTTGGTCGATGCGCTGGAAATCGCCGCCGCCGTCATCGGCAATCAGACCATCCGCGCACGCATGAGTGAGGTCGCCCGCTCGGTGCGCGAAGGCTCGACGCTGACCCGCAGCCTGGAACGCAGTGGCGATATCCCGCCGATGATGCTGCACATGATCGCCAGCGGTGAACGCGCCGGCGAGCTCGACGCCATGCTCGCCCGCGCCGCCGAACAACAGGAAGCCAGCCTCGCTGCGCGCATCGCCTTGATGGTGAGTTTGTTCGAGCCGGCGATGCTGCTGGTGATGGGCGCGGTGGTGTTGCTGATTGTCCTCGCCATCCTCCTTCCGATCCTCAGTCTCAACCAATTGGTGAATTGATCCATGACTCTTTTGCACAGAAAAACAGCGACCGCGCAGCGCGGTTTTACCCTGATCGAAATCATGGTCGTGGTGGTGATCATCGGCATCCTCGGCGCGATTGTCGTTCCGCAATTCATGAGCCGGCCGGATCAGGCGAAAACCACCGCGGCGAAGATCGACATTCAGGCGATCGCCACGGCGCTGGAGATGTATCGCCTCGACAACGCGCGGTATCCGACCACGCAGCAGGGGCTGGAAGCGTTGGTGAAACGCCCGAGCGGCACCCCGGCGGCGCGCAACTGGAATCCTGCGGGATATCTGAAAAGTCTGGCGCGCGATCCGTGGGGCACGCCTTATCAATACCTCAACCCCGGCACCCGTGCGGTGGGTGGCGGTTATGACTTGTATTCGCTGGGCTCCGATGGCGTCAGCGGCGGTGAAGGTCACGCAGCGGATATCGGCAACTGGGCCATCGATTGATGCGCCAACGCTGCCGGGGTTTCACCTTGCTGGAGTTGATGGTGGTCATGGTGCTGATCGGCGTGCTGCTGGGTTTGGTCAGCGTGGTGGGCGGGAGCAATCCGGCGCAAGTGGCGCGGCAGGAGGCGAGCCGGATTGCGCGGGTGATCGAGCAGTTTCGCGAACGGGCGGTGCTGGAAGGGCGGGAGTTTGGTGTGGGTTTCAGCCTGGAGGGTTATCGCGTTCTGCAGCTTGGCGAGCAAGGTTGGTTGCCGTTGGTGGCTTTGCAAACATGGCCGCCGGAGCTGCAGCCGCGACTTGCCGTGGAAGGCCTGCCGGTACGCTTGGCGAGCAGCGCAGAAATGCCGCAATTGCTGATTCTCAGCAGCGATGAAATCAGCGCTTTTACTTTGCAGTTGGCAAGCCGCGAGCGAGTTTGGGCGGGTTTGTCTTCGGACGGTTTGAGCGAGGTCTCGCTTGATGAGTGAACGACTGCTGATCAAGCGCATGCGAGGTTTCACGTTGCTGGAAGTCATGGTTGCGCTGGCGGTTTTTGCCGTACTCGCAGCGGCGATATTGTCCGCGAGCCGCTACGTGGTGCAGCAGAGTGGTGCGGCTGAGCAACGGTTGTTTGCCGCGTGGCTGGCGGATAACCATTTGAACGAACTGCGCCTGCAACACACGTGGGTCGCCGGACAACAGCAGCAGATCGTGCACATGGATCGCCGCGAATGGCGGTTACGTCAGCATCTGCGCGAGGTCGATGTATCGGGGCTGTTCACGGTGGAGCTGGAAGTCAGTCTCGCCGACAGCAATCAACCGTTGTATCGCACAACTGCACGGTTGCAGGGCCGCCATGAATAGCCAGCGTGGTTTCACCCTGCTGGAACTGGTGATCGCGATGGCGATTTTTGCCGTACTCGGTCTCGCCAGTTGGCGCCTGTTCGACAGCGTGGTGCGCGTGCAACAGACGACGGCGAGTCATGAGCGCGCTTTCAGAAGTCTGCAACGCGCGGTGGCGGTGATCGAGCGCGATCTGCTGCACATCACCGAACAGCCGGTGGTGTTGAATGCCGGGCAACTGAGCGTGCAACGCAGTAACTGGCGCAATCCGCTGGATCAACCGCGCAGCGAACGTCAGGAGCTGACGTATCACTTGCTCGGCGACGTGTTGTGGCGCGAGAGCCGTGCCGAGGGCTCGCTGACCGTGCAGCGGAAGAAGTTGTTGGAGGATGTGGTCGATCTGCGCTGGCGGCTGCTTGATGATTCTGCGATGGAGTTTCAGCTCTCGACCCGACGTTATGAGGGCATTCGCCGGGTGCTGCTGTTGCCGGGAGCCTTGCCATGAAACACCGGCAACAGGGATTGGCGCTGATCAGTGTGATGCTGGTGTTGAGCCTCGCTTTGCTGATCACCAGCGGCCTATTGCGCAGTCATCGACTGGCCTTGCAGAGCAGCGCGCAACAGCTGCAAACCTTGCATTTGCGTCAGTGGGCGATGGAAGGGGAAATCTGGGCGCTACGGCGTTTGCATAAGTCTTTTGTGGAGCAGCAGAACCACGCCGAGATGCTCCGCGACTGGCCGCAAATCACTCCTGAACCGGGCAGCGAAGACGCGCAAGTCGAGGTGCAGATCGAAGACCTGTCGGCGCGTTTCAATCTCAATGCATTGCTGCATCAAGGGCAGATCGATGCGGTGACGCTTGAGCGCTGGGCGCGATTACTCGAATTGCTGGAGCTGCCCGCGCTGCGACCTGATCGGGTCGGATTGTTATCCGAGGTGAGCCAATTGCGACTGCTGCCGGGTTTCGATGCGGCAACGTTACTGCGTCTGGAACCGTGGGTAGCGCTGCTGCCCACGGATGCGACGCTGAATATCAACACGGTACCGGCGCTGTTGCTGCACGTGCTTGAGATCGAACCGGACATAGCTGACGCCCTCGTTCACCAGCGTTCGACAACCTCATGGCACAGCGTTCAAGCCTTCAGCGCCGACCCGTTAATCGCCGATACCGGAATCAATACCCATGGACTCGGCGTCGACAGTCGCTGGCATCGCATCACCGTGCGCGTGGTGCAAGAGCAGCATGTGTTGACGCTGAGCACTGACGTCGAGTTCGTCGAAAAATCCGCCCAGCTGAAAGTCCTGCAACGTCGTTTACTTTCCTCCCGCGGCCTCGAGATAACGCAATGAAAAACTGGCTTTACCTGACCGCCGAAGGGCTTGCAGACCTGTCGACTGACTGGCCGTGTTGCCTGTGGTCGCACACCGGCCAACGCCAATCGATGCCGCTGCATCAAGCCGCACAAGTACTGCGCGGACAAAAAATCGACCTGTTACTGCCCATCGAATCCTGCAGTTGGCTGCGTAGCGAACCCTGGCCCGGGCGCCGTGCGCCCGCCGCGCAGGCGCTGGCATTTGCTGTGGAAGAGCAGCTCGGCGAAGCGCTCGATACTGTGCATCTGAGCATTGGCAAAGCGGACGGAGAGCGACGGTATCCGCTGATGGTCATCGCTCGTGAGCGCCTGGCCGCCGTGTTGTCGCTGCTCGGTGAAAGTGGTCTGCAAGTGCGCTCGGTGTTTGTCGATGCCGACTTGTTGCCCACGCATCAGCCGATCGGCACCCGCTGGTTCGGACGCTGGTTGCTGGGCGGGGGGTTGCCGGCGCGGCTCGCAGTGACGGAGGAAGGTTTGGTCGCGCTGAACGGCGTGTTGCCCGAGGACATGGTTTGGGTCGATGAGCCGGATGAACAGGCATTGCTGGCGGAAGGTTTTCGACAAGCGATCAATCTGCGTCATGGCGAGTTTGCGCCACGGCATTCGCCGTTGTCTTGGCGTTCGCTGGCGGCGGTGCTGCTGACCTTTTTGTTGCTGGGCGTAGGCGCCAGCGAAACGCGGTTCCGTTTCCTTGACGGCGAAAACCGGCGTCTCGCCGAGCACAATGAACAGCGCTTCAAAACGCTGTATCCACAGCATGGGCAAATCGTCGATCTGACCGCGCAGATGCGGGCGATTCAGAGTTTGCCAGCGCAGTCTCGCGACACTCAGGTTGCGGCGCTGGTCAGGTTGATCGAGCAGGTGATTGGCGCGAGTCAGGTTGAGGTCAAACGCATCGATTTTGCCGAGGTCGATGGCTGGAAAGTGCAACTGACGGCCAACAGTTTTGCCGAGCTTGAGCAGTTGCGTGAACGCGGGCATCAGCAAGGTCTGGCGATAAAAGTCGAGGGCGCAAGCAAGATAGGCGATCGGGTGACGGCGACACTGACGTGGGAGGCGGGCGTATGAAGTCTGATGATTACGTTCAGCGTTGGCGGCGTTTGTCGCGCCGTGAGCGTGGGTTGATTCTGCTGCTGATGGCGGGGTTGCTCGGTGGTGCGGTGTTTACCTGGATCTGGCAACCAAGCGTGCAACGGCTGGAAGCGCTCGAGCGCCAACATCGTCAGCAACAGGCTTTTGCAATTCAACTGGATCGCACTCAGCCACCAAGCAGTTCGGCGTTCGACGCGACTCAGCCGTTGTCGTTAAGGATCAGCGAAAGCCTCGCCTCGACCGGGCTTGAGGTGCAGCAAATGGACAGCGATAACGAGCAGATCCGTCTGACCCTCAGTGGCCCGCCCGAGCCATTGTTGCTCTGGCTGGACAGGCTTGAACGTGACGGCGTGGTGCTGCAATCGCTGAGCCTGGAGCCGCGCGACAATCTGCTGGAAGCGCGGCTACAGCTCAGATAGTCGCGCCATTCAGGGGCGGTAGTTTCGCCAGTTTCAATGCCACCAACAGTGCGACCAGCAACAACGCGCCGATGAATAAACCGATGCCGTTCCAGCCACCAAGGTGCCAGAACACCCCGCCTGCGGTGCCGGCGATACTCGAGCCGGCGTAGTAGCTGAACAGGTACAGCGACGACGCCTGGCCTTTGGCTTTGAGCGCGCGGCGGCCGATCCAGCTGCTGGCCACCGAGTGCGCACCGAAGAAACCGAAAGTGAAAATCAGCATGCCGACAATCACCAGCGGCAACGGCGTGAACAACGTCAGTGCGAGGCCGACGAACATCAGCGCAATGGTCGCCCAGAGCACTTTGCGACGGCCAAGTTTGTCGGCCAGCGAACCGATTTTCGCCGAGCTGTAGATGCCCGACAGGTACACCACCGAGAGCAAACCCACAAAGACTTGATCAAGGTTGTACGGCGCCGCCAGCAAGCGATAACCGATGTAGTTGAACAGCGTGACAAACGCGCCCATCAACACGAACGCTTCGAGAAACAGCAGCGGCAAACCGGCATCGCGAAAGTGCATGGTAAAGCCGTCGAGCAGGCTGCGCGGGTGCAGCGAACGTGAACGGAAATTGCGCGACTCCGGAAGAATCTTCCAGAACACCGCTGCGGCAATCATCGCCAGACCGCCGATCACCAGCATCGCCGTGTGCCAGCTGACGAAGTCGATCAACACGCCGGTGATCAAGCGCCCGCTCATCCCGCCTATCGCGTTGCCGCCGATGTACAAACCCATCGCCAGGCCGATGTGCTGCGGGTGAATCTCTTCGCTCAGATAAGTCATCGCAACGGCGGCCAAACCGCTCAGCGACAGGCCGATCAGTGCGCGCATGATCAACACGCCTTCCCAACTCGGCATCATTGCACTGGCCATGGTGCAAATCGCGGCGGCGAAAAGCGCAGTCACCATCACCGGTTTGCGCCCGACCCGATCAGAAATCGGCCCGGTGATCAGCAGACCGATGGCGAGCATGCCGGTGGCGACCGAGAGGATCAGGCTGCTCTGCGCGGCGTTGATCGAATATTCGTGGGACAGCAGCGGCATCATCGGCTGCACGCAATACAACAGCGCAAAGGTCGCGAAGCCGCCGCTGAACAGCGCCAGCACCGTGCGCATGAACATCGGCGTGCCTTTCTCGATGTAGATCTCTTGCAGCTCTGCGACGACATCGTCCGCTGCGGCAGGCGGAACTTCATGGGCTAGGGGCGCGACAGCAGTTTTCACTTCAGACCTCGGAGGGCACAGCCAGGCAGGCAATGAAAAAATCATATAGCTGGCTAATGTTTCTATCCAATATATTGTTCGACCTGTTTGATAGCTTTTACGACCTAATGGGGTTTTCATGGAATTGCGTCATCTGCGCTACTTCATCGCCGTCGCCGAAGAACTGCACTTTGGCCGCGCCGCACAGGTGTTGGGCATCTCGCAGCCGCCGCTGAGTCAGCAGATTCAGGCGCTGGAACAGGAAGTCGGCGCGCGGCTGTTCGAACGTACCAATCGTCGGGTCGAACTGAGCGAGGCCGGGAGATTGTTTCTCGAAGAGGCGCGGCTGGTGCTGGCGCAGGTCGATAAGGCTGCGGATGTTGCCCGACGTGCACAACTCGGTGAACTGGGCGAATTGAAGATTGGCTTCACCTCGTCGGCACCGTTCAACTCGACGATTCCGCAGGCGATTTTTTCCTTTCGTCAGCGTTTTCCGGCAGTGCACCTGAACCTGCGCGAGATGAGCAGCACGATGGTTGCCGATGCGTTGGTCGATGAGTCGATTGAAGTCGGCATCATGCGCCCGCTCGGATTGCCGGATTCGCTGAGCGTGGTCGAGTTGATGCGCGAACCATTGGTCGCGGTGCTCAGTTCAAAGCATCCACTGGCGCAGGGCTCGGAGGAGGGTTTGTTTTTGGCCGCATTGGCGCACGAGCCATTCGTGTTCTTTCCGCGCAGTTACGGCAGTGGTCTATATGCGCAGTTATTGAGCCTGGCGCGTGACGCGGGGTTCAGCCCGCACTTTGCGCAAGAGGCGGGGGAGGCGATGACCATCATTGGCCTGGTGGCGGCGGGGTTGGGCGTGTCGGTGATGCCAGCGTCGTACCAGCGCATGCGCATTGACGGTGTGGTCTATCGGCCGTTGCTCGACCCGGAAGCGGTGACGGCGGTGTGGCTGGTGCAGCGCAAGGATCAGAAGTCGCCGATGGCCAAAGCGTTTGTTGAACTGCTGACGCGTAAGGTTGAGTCCGCTTAAAAGATCGCAGCCCTGTAGGAGCTGCCGCAGGCTGCGATCTTTTGATCTTGCCGTTAAGGCAACCGCACCAAATCCCCCTTCAACGCCACCCGTGTCACAAAAATCCCCGCCCGACACTCATAAGTATTCAAATCCTTGCGCACATGCTGGTCGTAATAACTGACGATATTGGTCACCGCGTTCGCCCCGACCCGCTTGGCATCGGCCTGCAGCTTGATCAGATTCGACTGCAACACCCACTCGCAGGAATCATGATCACTCTTGTTGAAACCGTTGGTGCTCAAATCACTGACCACACCCCGGCGCAGCAACTGCTGAGTGCCCTGCGGCCCATTACCGACCAGATAAAACTTCACACTGCCATCCAGCCGCCCGGCGCGAATCGCATCCGAAAGCACGGTTTCGAACGGCATGTACATGAGGTTGGTGGCATGGCTGGCGCTGGGCAGCAGGCCGAAAAGCGCGGCGGCGATCATGGCTTTCACTTGCATGGTCATCTCCTTGACGATGAAAGAGAACCGCGAGTGCTCGATCAACCGGGCCCGCCGTTCTGGCAGGCGCGATGTATCGGCCTGCGAGAACGAGTGTAGATGCTGAAGGAGCGCTGTGCCCCCTGTGGCGAGGGAGCTTGCTCCCGCTGGGGTACGAAGTGGCCCTGAATCCTGCGCTCGCGGTTCTTCAGTTAGTCCGCGTCAGCAGGTTTTGCGACTGCTGCGCAGCCGAGCGGGAGCAAGCGCCCTCGCCACAGTCGAGTAATACTCGATATCGATTTCGGACTACACGATGTCAGTGCGTTGCCTTCAACAGTTTCGGAATCAGATATCTTGTGTGCATTGCTGGTCGGGGTTCAAACTTGAACGGTTCAGTCAGTATTTCCCGCAAGGGGCTTGTGAGACTCTGAGGATCCTGGGTATCCAGCCATCGCAGAGCCAGACAGGTAACAGGCCATGACAAGCCAACCTGTTTGTGGAAGGGCGCCGAAAGACGCCCTTTGTCGTTTCTACGGATACATCAATCAACGCCAGCGAGGTCGCCATGTGAATAGTGCGGCGGCGATCATGGCGTTCAGTTGCATGATTATCCTCTTTGACTAGGAAAGAGAACTGCGATTATTGTCGGATCAGGGGGTTACCTATCAATAGGACTGCCTCGGTTAGCAGCCGTGAACGCGTATTCAGCACGTAGTTGATCTCGCCGTGTGATTTGCTCAGGAGTAAGAGCCTTAGCTTGTTCTGGAGTCAGCTTTAAAAGTTGTTCGTCAGTATAAGTTGTCATGATGATCACCAAGTTGTGGACGAAGTATGCTGCTCCAGCATCGTCCGCCTGGTGGTACAACTTGAAACCTGTAAGAACTAACAGTTTTTTAGACGCTTTTACGATATCCGTAATTCGCAATGACACGAAATTCCCAATGCACCCAGTCCCCTGTGGCGAGGGGATTTATCCCCGTCCGGCGGCGCAGCCGTCGTAAAACCAGAGAACTCGGTACGTCTGATGCTCCGAGTTCTCAGGTTTTGGGGCCGCTACGCGACCCATCGGGACGGTGCGACGTTTCGCTAAATCCCCTCGCCACAGGACTGCATTCATTCAGCCATTCAGTCACTCAGTCAGCTAGTCGACGTGAGCAAGGTCACCCCTCAACGCCACGCTCGACACCACTATCCCCGCACGGCACTGAAACTTCTCGGTGTCTTTGTACAGATCCCGCTGATCCACGCTGGCGATGTTGATCACCGCATTGGCGTCGGCTTTTTTCGCGGCGTTCTGCAGGGTGGCCAGTGCCGATTGCAGGGCCCAGAAGCAGGCGTCTTCGTCGGATTTGTTTGAGCCGTTGGTTTTGCGGCTGCTGCTCACGGTGTCGAGTTTTCGCACTTGCTTGGGCAGGGTTTCGCCGGCCAGGTAGAACTTCACGCTGCCGTCGAGCAGGCCGGCGTCGGTGGCGCGTTTGACGCCTTCACGGAAGCTCAGGTAAGTCGGTTCGTCAGCGCCTTGTTTGATGATGCCAAGGTTGTTGACCGCTTCGATGTCCGGGTTGATCGACAGCTCTTTGAGCACGTTGTCGCGCAGCCGGTTGACCCAGCGGTTGTAGTTGCCGTGGATCTTGCCTTCCTTGGCGTCGAGGCCGTAGCTGCTGCGGTAGTCGATTTCGAACGAGGTCGGGGTAAACGGGATATCGACTTCGGCGTGATGGCGACCGCGTACGGTGATCGCCGCTTTGATCATGCCCGGGCGCACCGATTGCACCACCCATTGACGATCGTTCAGCGCGGTGACGATGGCGCGGCTCATCTGTTGCTGAGTGAAACCGAGGTTCGGCGAAAACTCTTCTTTAGCGTTGTACACCGGTTTGCTGGTGCAACCGCCGAGCACAAAGGCCAGGGCCAGCAGTGCGGCGATGCGGTGAAACTGAGTCATTCCTTCTACTCCAAACGTGTTGCGGTCAGTGCCAGCGGCGGAAAATCAACGAGGTGTTGACGCCACCAAAAGCGAAATTGTTGTTCATCACGAACTCGTGGTGCATCTGGCGGAATTCGCCGCGCAGGTAATCGAGCTTGCCGCAGTGCGGATCGACCTCGTCGAGGTTGAGCGTGTGCACGTACTGATCGCGGTTGAGCATTTCGATGCTGAACCACGACTCCAGCGCCCCGCAGGCCCCCAGCGTGTGACCGAGGAAACTTTTCTGCGAGCTGATCGGCATGCGTTCGCCGAACAAACTGCTGGTCGCCAGTGTTTCGGCAATATCGCCCTGTTCTGTAGCGGTACCGTGACCATTTACATAACCGATGGCGTCCGGCGTCAGCCCGGCGTCTTCCAGCGCCAGCTCCATGGCGCGGCGCATGGTCACTTGCTCGGGGCGGGTGGTGTGCTGGCCGTCGGCGTTGCTGCCGAAACCGACGATCTCGGCGTGGATGTGCGCACCGCGTGCGAGGGCGTGTTCCAGTTCCTCAAGCACCAGCATGCCGCCGCCCTCACCGATCACCAGACCGTCGCGGCCCTTGTCATACGGGCGCGGACTGGTCTGCGGTGCATCGTTTTTCAGGCTGGTGGCGTAGAGCGCGTCGAAGACCATCGCTTCGGTCGGGCAAAGTTCTTCGGCACCGCCGGCGAGCATCAGCGGCAGGCGTCCGAACTTGATCGCCTCGTAGGCATAACCGATGCCCTGACTGCCGCTGGTGCAGGCGCTGGACGTCGGGATCAGGCGCCCGGTGAGGCCGAAGAAGATGCTGATATTCGCGGCGGTGGTGTGCGGCATCATCCGCACGTAAGAGTTGGCATTGAGCCCCTCGGCCACCGAGTTGAGCAGCATGTTGCCGAACGCTTTGATCTCGTCGGTGCTGCCGGTCGACGAGCCGCAAGCGACGCCCATCCGGCCGTCCTTGATGATTGCGTCGCCGAGCAAGCCAGCATCGGCCAAGGCTTTTTCCGCCGCGCCGACCGCCAGTCGCGAAACCCGGCCCATGCTGCGCAGCTGCTTGCGCGTCCAGTGCGCCGGCACGACGAAATCATCGATTGGCCCGGCCAGACGCGTGTTGAGTTCGCTGAAGCGATCCCACTCGTCCATCCGGCGAATGCCGCTGCGGTTGGCCGCGAAATTACCGGCGATGGTCTGCCAGTCGCTGCCCAGCGAAGTGATGCCGGCCATGCCGGTGACGACGACGCGCTTCATCAGCACAAGCCTCCGTTGACCGCCAAGACCTGGCGGGTGATGTACGAGGCTTCCGCCGACATCAGGAAATTCACCGCACTGGCCACCTCTTCCGGGGTGCCCATGCGTTGCGCGGGGATCATTTTCATCAGTTCTTCCAGCGGCACGTTTTCGTCGAGCATCGCCGTATCGATCAGGCCCGGCGCGACACAGTTAACGGTGATTTTGCGCTTGCCCAGCTCGATCGCCAACGCCTTTGCAGCGCCGATCACGCCAGCCTTGGAGGCACTGTAATTGACCTGGCCACGGTTGCCGATCAGCCCCGACACCGAGGTGATGCAGACAATGCGACCGGCGGCGCGGCGGCGGATCATCGGCATCATCACCGGGTGCAGAACATTGTAGAAACCGTCGAGGTTGGTGCGCAGCACCACGTCCCAATCATCATCGCTCAGCGCCGGGAACGCGCCGTCGCGGGTCAGCCCGGCATTCAGCACCACGCCGTAATAGGCGCCGTGGGTTTCGACGTCGGCTTCGAGAATGGCTTTGCAGGTTTCGCGGTCGGCGACGTCGAATTGCAGGATGCGCGCCTTACGCCCCAGCGCTTCGATTTCAGCCTGAACGCCTTGCGCCTCGATCACGCCGCTGCGGCAATGCAAGACGATGTCGTGCCCGGCCTGCGCGAGGCGCAAGGCAATGGCGCGGCCGATGCCACGGCTGGAGCCGGTGACCAGTACGGATTCAGTCATCGTTCGACTCCTTTGTCTGTTGCAGATATTGAGTGGCTTCGGGCGGGCGAAACACGTTGAGCCGGGCGCTGGCATGAATGCCGTCGCCGTGGATGTGGCATTCGAAGACGCCCATGCCGTTGTCGTCTTCCAGCGAGCGCAGGCCATGAATAGTCAGCTCGGTGCCGGCAGGAAACGCTTCGACATTGCACTCGAATTTGCGTGTGCCGAGCAGAAAACCCAGCTCCACCGGATTACCTTTTTGTCGCGCGTGGCAACCGGCAAACGCGGCGACGCTTTGCGCCATCAGTTCGACGCCGACCCACGCCGGCAGGCTGCCGTCGGGCAGGTTGAACAGGCCTTCGGACTTGACCGTCAGGCGGGTAAAAATCTGTTCATCGTCGAAGCGCTCGATGCTGTCGATCAGAATCATATCGCCGGCATGGGGCAGCAGTTCGGCGAGCGGCCAGTCGGTCATGGGGCGTCTCCGAGAATCAGGCTGACGTTGTTGCCGCCGAAGGCAAACGAGTTGCTCATCAGGTAGCGGGGAGCAATGGACGTCAGGCGTTCGCGGGCGGTCACCCACTTCAGCGCTGGCAGCGCGGGATCGGCATGATCGTCCCAGACGTGCGGCGGCAACGCGTGATCAGGGTTGTCGGCGCTCAGGCTCAGCCAGCAAAACGCCGCTTCCAGCGCACCGGCTGCGCCGAGGGTGTGGCCGGTCATCGGTTTGGTCGACGAACAGGCGACGCCTTCGGGAAAAAGCGTGGCGACGGCCAGACTTTCCATGGCGTCGTTGTGTTGGGTGGCGGTGCCGTGCAGGTTCAGATAGCTGATTTGCGAGGTTTGCAAATGCGCGCGGCTCAGGGCTTTGCGCATCGCTTGCAGGGCGCCGCGACCGCTCGGCTCCGGCGCGGAAATATGGTACGCGTCCGAGCTGGCGCCGGCGCCGAGCAGGGCGATCGACGGGCCGTCGTGAGCCTGTTTGCTCATGACGAACAACACCGCCGCTTCGCCGATGTTGATGCCGTTGCGGTTGGCCGAAAACGGATTGCAGCGTTCGTCCGACACCGCTTCCAGCGACGAAAAACCGTTCAACGTCAGCTTGCACAAACTGTCGACGCCGCCGCACAACACCGCGTCGCACAAGCCCAGATCAAGCAGACGCTGGGCGCTCATCAAGGCGCGGGCACTGGAGGTGCAAGCGGTGGAAATCACGTAAGCCGGGCCGCTCAGTTGCAGCCAGTCGGCGAGAAAATTTGCTGGCGCGCCGAGTTCCTGCTGACGGTAATCGTATTCGGCCGGGAACTGCTGCTCACGAATGTAGTGCGCCAGGCCACGGCTGGCCTCGTCGATGCCCGAGGTGCTGGTGCCGAGCACCACACCGATGCGGTCGCGGCCGTAGGTCTGGATCGCTTGATCGATGTCATCGCGAATCTGCAGTGCCGCTTCCAGCAACAACTGATTGTTGCGGCTGCTTTGATCGGCGAGTGCTGGCGGGATCGGCGCCAGTTCACCGTGTACGGCGGCCACCGGCAATTCACGCTCCGCCACCCAGCCGGATTCGCGGCGCATGCCCGAGCAGTCGCCGGCGAACAGGTTGCGCGCGACTTCGGCCTTGTCGCGACCCAGCGCGCAAATCACGCCGAGGGCATTCAGGTAAGCGGTCATGGCGTCGATTCACCGAGCGGAGAAACGCGATAGTGCGGGCCTTGGGGCAGGTTCAATTCGAAGCTCAACGGTTGTGAATAACGGATGTCCCAGCGCGCAGGCAGGGAACGTTGCCCGGTCTGCTGTTGGGCAGAAGGGTAATTGCGCAACAGCTCGGCGGACGGGGTCAGGGCGAACAATAGCGCGGCGAACAGCTCGCGGGCCTCCGGGTTCGGCGGCAGCAGACCATCGGCCTGCCAGCGACCGTCGATCAATTGCTGACGCGCCTGAGGAATACCCAGCGGATCCATCATCGACCAGCGAATACCGGGGCCTTCGCGCTGGATCACCAGCAGCCAGTCCTGGCGTTGCTCGGCTTGTTGGCGTTCGATGTGCAGTTGCAACGGCAGCGGCAACGTCGGGTTGCCCGCCGGCAGCGGCGCCTGGCTGGCGCAGGCACTTAACAGCAATACAACGCCGATCATCACCAGTCGCAGCGCTGCGGTCACTGTGGGAGCGAGCTTGCTCGCGAATGCGGTCTCACATTCAACAGTTCTGGTGACTGACACATCGCCTTCGCGAGCAAGCTCGCTCCCACAGGTTATTGGTAGCATCAGGAAGCCTCTGCCAATGGCTTACGCGCGACACAGTTCACCAGCGTTTCCTCTCGCTGCCCAAACGGTTTCGGTTTGCGCACCCCAAACCGCTCCAGCAAGCCAAAATCCTTCGACCGGCTCCACCACAAATACGGGTACGACACATTGCGCTCGGCAAACTCAAACCCTTGCCCGCGAATCATCTCTAAATACTGCGCCGCACTCTTCTGCACATGCATCGGATGGCGGAACAACCAGCGAATCACCCACGTATCAATGTAAGCCTCGGTCGATTCGGCAAATAGCAGATAACCGCCCGGTTTCAACACGCGATAAAACTCGGCCAGCGCTTTTTCCTGTTCAACCAGATGATGGAACGTCTGATGGCAGAACAGCAGATCAACACTCGCGTCCGGCACATTCAGCGTCGCGCAGTCGCTGCCGATCAGCTCAACATCGAGGCCCAGACGCGCCGCCTCTTCGCCGCTCAACTCCAGGCTGTGCGGATCGGCGTCAACACCGATCAAACGCTGCGGCGCGAAGGTCTGGCGCAGGTGGCCGAACGACTTGCCCTGACCGCAACCGGCGTCGAGCAGCACCGGATGCTCCGGCAGCGCTTCGCTGAACAGTCCGCGCAAATCATTGATCGCCACGCGCAACACATGGTGCTGCCAGGTGTGGCTGCGCAGGAACCAGAAACCGAAGCGGGTTTCCTCGACGTAGCTGTCGCTCAAGTAATTCATGTGGCGTCCTTTGCACAGAGTTCGGAAATCATCTTCAAGCGGCGGCGGGCTTCGCTGACGAACGGGTTGCGTTCGTCCCAGGCGTAACCGGCGAGGATCGAGCTGATCATGCGGCGGATGTCGGCCTGGCTGTCTTCATAAAAAATCACGTCCTGAAAGGTGCCGGCGTACCAGCCCTCGACGTAGCAGCGGAACGTGTCGACGCCGCGTTTCAGCGGTTCGGCGAACTCGCGTTGCCAGTCGACCGCCTCGCCTTGCAACTGACGGTGCAGCACGGCTGCGGCCATGCTCGCCGAACGCATGGCGATGGTCACGCCGGATGAGAACACCGGGTCGAGAAATTCGGCGGCATTGCCGAGCAAGGCAAAACCCGGCCCGTGCAGGGTTTTCACATTCGCCGCGTAGCCGCCGAGGGTGCGCGCCGGGGTGTCCCACACCGCATTGTTCAGCACGCCGGCAAGGCTTGGGGTCTCAGCGATGAAGCTGCGCAGGCAGGCGTCGAGATCGCTGTCACGGCCCTTGAAGTGTGCTTCGGCCGCGACCACACCCACCGAGCAGCGGCCGTTGCTGAACGGGATCGTCCAGAACCACACATCGCGATGTTCGGGATGGGTGGTGACGAGGATTTTTTCGCGGTCGAAGGCCGGGTTGTCGATGTGATCTTCGACGTGGGTAAACACCGCTTGGCGCACCGGAAAATTCGACGGTGCTTCCAGATCCAGCAGTCGCGACAGCACACGGCCGTAGCCGCTGGCATCTAGGACGAAATCCGCTTCGACGCGGTATTCACGGCCGTCCTCGCGACGCACGTCGAGTTGCGGTTTCGGCCGGTCAAAATCGACGCTGACGATGGCATCGCCGTAACGGATTTCCACACCTTGCAGCGCGGCTTGGTCGGCCAGCAACTTGTCGAAGTCGGCGCGCTGCACCTGGAACGTGGTGGGCTTGCCGTTGGTAAAGGTGTCGCCAAAGTCGAAAGCGCTGTAGCGCTCGCCCCAGGCGAAAGCAGCGCCGGTTTTACGCTGGAATCCAGCGGCATTCACTGCGTCCAGCATGCCGGCCTCTTCGACAAAATCGAGGCAGTGGCACAGCAGGCTTTCGCCGATGGAGAAGCGCGGAAAGTGCTGGCGTTCGATCACCAGCACATCGTGGCCCTGGCGTTTGAGCAGGGCAGCAGCGATGGCGCCGGACGGGCCGGCGCCGATGATCACGACCTGACGGGATTCCATTTCAACGATTGGCACGTGAACTCCGGGGCAGGTGGTTTTTGATGTCCAGCGGTGCACGGTGCAGGCCGATCAGCGCCGGCAGCAGCGTCGCCATCAGGCCCATCAGCATCAGCGCGAAGTACAGCGCCGGGGTGATGAGCTGTTGTTGCAAGAGCAAATTGAGAAAGACGATCTCGCTCAGGCCGCGAATGTTCAGCAGTACGCTTTCACGCCAGCGGCTGGCGCCTTCAAACGAGGCGCCGGCCCAGCCGAGGCCGAGCCAGTTGCCGAGCAGTTTACTGGCAATCGGCAACAGCAGCAGCGCCGCCCATTGCAGCGGGCCGAGGCTGGCGAGGGCGCTGTGCACGTCGATCTGCACAATGCCAAAGGTGAGGATCAGCGGGATCGCGATCCACGTCTGCAAACGGTTCATCCAGCGCGCCGGCAACGGCAGCACCAACGGGATTTCCAGCGCGGCCATGCACAGCAAATAACCGATGCCGAAAATCAGCGCGTTGAGTTTGTAATGCTCGGCCATCACCAGCAGGGCGAAGAAACCGAGGCTGTAGGTCAACGGTCGGCGCACGCCGAACAGGCGCAGCACCAACGGCACACCAGCGAGCGCCAGCGGTAGTAACAGACTGCTCAGATGCAGACTGCCTTGGGCGAGGCCGAACAGCGTCCAGCAAGTCAGATCGATGAGGATCGCGGTTTGCACCAGACGCCGGGTGGCGGCGGGCGGGTAATCGATGTGGCGCAAGTACAGGTACAGCACCGGAATCGCAGTAATTGCGAACACCAGGCCGATCGCCAGCGAGTTGAGCCACGGTTGCGCCGGCAGCAGCCAGTAAGCCGCTGCCAGCCCGCAGACGAATGGCACGAGGAAACTCGGCAGGGCGATTTTCACGCTCTGGCGATCGAGTTTCAGATCGATCACATCGCTGAGGATATGCCCGAGCAGCAAGGCAAAACTCAGGCTGTAGAGGTTTTTCAGCCACTCCGGCGCGATCAGTTCCGCACCGCTCAATTGCCAGCCCGGTTCGATCCAGAAGTACATCAGCAGCGGCAGGCCGAAGCTCGCCAGCAGCAACTGGCTGACAATCGGGATCAGGCCGAAATATCGACCGACACGGGTCGCGACGGCGAACAGCGCCAAGGCCAGCAGCCAAAAGCCGGCGACCATCACGCTGCCGACTCCGCGACCGTTGCCGTGTGGGCGTGACGCCCGGCCCACGGTGCGAGCATGAAACTGAAGGCCAGCCCAAGGCTGACCGACAAACCGAAATTGCTCACCGCCGGGGTGCTGGAGACCGCGAGCAAACCGAACGACAGCCACGTCGTCAGCGCCGCCAGCAAGGTGCCGAGCAGGCTCACCGCGGCGCCGCCAACCTGTTCACGCATAAGGATCGCGTAGTCGACGCTGATCGCCGTCACCAGCAGCAGGCCGAACAGGCTGAACAGGGTCAGCGGCTGACCAAGCCAGCCAAGACTGGCCAGACTGCACAGCGCCGCGAGCAAGGGCAGGGCAACGATGCGCAGCGCACCGCCGAGGCCGAACGGCAGCATTAGCACCAGCACGATCAATGCGCAGGAGGCGAGTTTCAGCTCCGCGGCGCTGATCTGCGTGGCGGCGAAAACGTCGTTCAATTCACCGAGGCGATCGACCAGTTGCACCCCCGGCAGATCCAGCGCCTGCACGCGCAACAGCGCCGGATTGTTCAGGCCTTGCAGGCTGGTCATCGCCGCCACGCCGTCTTCGGTCGGGCCGAGCCAGAGCGTGCGATAAGGTTCGCCGAGCGGGCCGGCAAGGGCGGTGTCGATATCTTCCGCTGGCACGGTTTGCAGCTGTTGCAGCTCGCTTTGCAGCGCAGCGAGCGGCACGCCGAGGTCGAGCAGCGGCTGCCAGTATTGCGGCAGTTGGTTCAGCGCCTGGCGGACTTTTTCCTGCTCGCTCGGCGGGCTGACCAGTTGATCGAGGGCCAGATAGCCTTGCAGCTTGTCGAGGTTGACCAGTTGCTCGAGACGCTCGCTCAGCGCTGCCTGACGCTCGAGCAATTGCTGCTGATTGGCGGCGCGTACGAGGAAAAACTGGCTGGTCGGCTGATAACCGGTGATGCGCGCGATGGTCTGCGCCTCATCGGTCAGACGCTGCGGCGCGCCAACCCATTGGCGTATGTCGTTCTTGCTTTGCAGCTGCACCAGACCGCCAACACAGAAGGCGATCAACAGCGCCAACAGCACTGGCGTGCGCACGCGTTCGAGGAGTTTTTCACGCAGTGTGATCAAGCGCTCAGCGAGCGTCAGCGGCCACTGCGCTGGACGCAATTCGAGGTTGTTGAGCAGCGCCGGCAGCAGGCACACCGCTGACAGATAAGCACCGAGCAACCCGGCCGCAGAGAACACGGCGATTTGCGTCAGCGCCGGGAACGGTGTCCACGCCAGCGCCAGATAACCGATGGCGCTGGTGATCAGGCTCAAGGTCAGCCCGGACAAGGTCAGGCGCAAGGCTGGCCAACTGCGCCACGGCTTCAGACTCCAGCTCTTCGACAGGTAGTGCAGCGGATAATCCACCGCCACGCCGATCAGACTGGAGCCGAGCACCAGCGTCATCACATGCATATGACCGAACAGCGCCACGCACGCGACGGCACCGAAAAGCATGCCGATCAACACCGGCACAAATGCCAGCAGCACACGCCAGCGCCGAAACGCCAGCAGCAGCAACAGCAGAATGCCGACCGTTGCACCGCCGCCTACCCAGGTCATTTCGCGCGTCGCTTGCTGCTGACCGTTGGCCGCGTAAAGCAGACCGCTGGCGGCCAGCAATTGCACGTCATTTGTCGCCGCTTGTTCACGGCTGTGCTGCAGCAGATCCGCGACTTTCAGCGGCAGGTTCATGTCAAACGCATCGCCAGTGGTGCGCGCGCGCAGCAGCACCCAGCTCTTGCCGTCGGCATCGGCAATCAACGCGCCGCTGCCGATGTCGAGTTGCACCGAACCGTGTTGCGGCTGGCTGTTCTGGATACGCCCGGTCAGGCCCAGCCAATCGTCCGGACTCGGCACCAGGCTGAAACCGCTGAACGGATCGAACAGCGCCTGCACTCGCTGATGAATAAACACATCGGGATGTTCGGTGAGCAGTTGCTGATCGTCCGCCGAGAGCATCGCCAGGCGTCCTTGCAACAACTGCGTGCGCAGCGCCGGCAGATCCGCTTGCAGGTTCCACTGCACTTTCTCGAACAGACCGCTGGCCTGCCATTGCTCGCCGAGCTTCTGCGCCATGTTGACCGCTTGCTGGCGATCGGCGTGGCCGACCAGCACCAGCATTTCGCGATTCAACGGTTCCTGCATACGCTGTTCGGCGCGCAGTTCGAGGGCGTCCGGGTTAGTGCCGGGCACCAGCTCCATCAGGTTCGCCGACAGCGGCGCACCGTCGCGCCACTGCCAACCGGCCAGCGCAACAACAGCGAGCAGCAGCATCAGAAACAGCCAGGGCAGCCTGCGTTCACTCGGCAAAGTCATGTTGCTCCGTGTCGCTCAGCGGTTGGGCGGCGCTGCTGTCCTGCATGCGCAGCACGGTGCTGTCGCCCTGGGTTTCCAGCAGTTCGATGGTTTGCACCAAGGCGCCACCGTCGATATTGATTTGTTTGAACACTTGCTTGAGCAGCAGCGAACGCGGGGTCAGTGACAGTTTCCACTGCTGCGCATCGCCGCTCAGGGCCAGTTCGAAATCCCGTTGCAGGCCGCTGCTGTCACCTTGCAGCACCGCGAGAAACAGCCGGTTCTGATCGGCGCCGGCGCTCTTGTTTGGCAGCATTTGCCAGCCATTATCGTCGCGGCGGGCGATGCCGTTGGCGGTGATGCGGTAGTCCTGCTGCAGCGGGGTTTTCAGTAGCCAGAGCAGGCCGTGATTCTTCGCCAGCACAAAACTGCCCTTGCTGAGCAGCGGTTGCGGCAGGGCGCGCAGGTGTTTTTCCTGAATGAACTGGCCGTGGATCACGTCCGGTTTCGCCAGTTGTTCGCTGAGTTGTTGCAGGTCGAAGGCGTTGGCCAGCGCTGACATGGTCAGCAGCGCCACTACGCTCAGGCTTTTCACAAAAACATTCATCGCAGCATCCTTTCCACGGCGTCGGTGAAGACTTTCGGTGAAGCCAGCTGCATTTCGCGGCTGCTGACTTCGACGGCGACCTGCACCGAGCTGGCGCGGGTCAGGCGTTCGCCGCTGTGCAGGTCGGTGATCAGGTAATTGATCTTCAGACGGTTTTCCCACTCGACCAGACTGGCGCGCACATTCAGGCGCTGACCAAACACCGCGCCACGGACGTAGCGCAGTTGCAGGTCGATGATCGGCCAGGCGAAACCGGACTCGACCATGTGCGTGTAGTTATGGCCGATTTTGTCCAGCAGCGCACAACGCGCGACTTCCAGATACTTGACGTAATGCCCGTGCCAAACCACGTGCATGGTGTCGACGTCAAAAAACGGCACAAGGATTTCAGTGTCGGCGTGAAGCACTCCGGCGCTACGCATGCAGCCTCCAGTGTTGAGCGGCGATGCGTTGCAGGCACAGGCGCAGTTCGCCTTCCAGTGCGCGGTCTTCAATGACCGGCGGGAAGTCTTTGGCCAACTCTTCGTGCATTGCCGCCAACGACGGTGGCAGCGGTCGTGCGTCTTCGGCCTGACCGCGCAGCCATACACCTTGATTGGCGGCGAGCAGAGTCGCGGCGGCGACTTGTTCGGTCAGCTCCAGCACGCGAATCGCATCGCGGGCGGCGATGGTGCCCATGCTCACTTTGTCTTGGTTATGGCACTCAGTGGAACGTGAGAACACGCTGGCCGGCATGGTGTTTTTCAGCGCTTCGGCGGTCCAGGCGCTGGTGCCGATCTGCACGGCTTTGAAGCCGTGGTTGATCATCGCCCGATCTGCCGGGGCGCCGGACAGGTTGCTCGGCAAACCGTGGTTGTAACGTTCGTCGACCAACAAGGCGAGTTGCCGGTCGAGCAGATCGGCGACGTTGGCCACGAGGTTTTTCAGGCTGTCCATGGCGAACGCGATGTGGCCGCCGTAGAAGTGCCCGCCGTGCAAAACGCGCTCGGCTTCGGCGTCGATGATCGGGTTGTCGTTAGCGCTGTTCAGTTCGATTTCAATGAACGAACGCAGCCAGTTCAGGCTGTCGGCCAACACGCCGAGCACGTGCGGGGCGCAGCGCAGCGAGTAGCGATCCTGCAAGCGATGCAGTGGCGCCGTCGGTGCGTCGATCGCCAGATCCTTGCGCAGCCACGCGGCAACCTGCATTTGTCCCGGATGCGGTTTGGCGGCGAACAGACGTTCGTCGAAATGCTCCGGATTGCCTTGCAGCGCGACGACGTTGAGCGCGGTGATCCGTGTGGCCAGTTGCAGCAGATAATCGGCGCGGGCGAAGGCGAGGCAGGCGAGGCCGGTCATCACGGCGGTGCCGTTCATCAGCGCCAAGGCTTCTTTCGGGCGCAGCACCAAAGGTGTCCAGCCGAGTTCGCGATGCACATCGGCGGCCTGACGGCGCTCGCCACGGAACATCACTTCACGCTCGCCGGAAAGTGTCGCGGCAACGTAGGACAGCGGCGTCAGATCGCCGCTGGCGCCGACCGAACCTTCTTCAGGAATCAGCGGCAAAATGTCGTATTCGAGAAACGCGTGCAGACGCTCGAGCAGTTCCACGCGCACCCCGGAAACGCCGTGACACAACGACTGCAAACGCGCCGCCAACACCGCGCGGGTTGCTTGCGCGTCGAGCAGTTTGCCGAGGCCGCAACCGTGGAACGTGTAGAGATGACGCGGCAACGCTTCGACGTGATGCAGCGGCACCGCGACCACGCAGGAATCGCCGTAACCGGTGGTCACGCCGTAGATCACGCCTTCCTTGTCCAGCAGCGAATCGAGGAATCGCGCGCCTTTGGCGATGCGCTCGCGATACTCAGGGTCGCTCTGCAACTGCACGGGCGCCTGACGATTGGCCAGGGCCAGCACGTCTTCGATGCGCAAAGGGCGTTCGCCGAAGGTTACCGGCTCATGGGTTGGCGTCGTCATCGGTCTTCCAGAAAGGGTAAAAGTTGAACCATTGGCGCGGTGCTTCGAGGCAATAGTGACTCAGGCGCTGGGCATAGCGGGTGGCCCACTGATGAATGACCTGCTCGCGCTCGCTGCGCTTCCAGGTTACCGCGTCGGCGAACGGTTCGAGGGTCAGGCGATAGTGACCGTCCGCTTGTTTCAGGCACATCAGCAGATTGACCGGGCATTTCAGCAGGCCGGCCAGCAGCCACGGGCCTTGCGGAAACGGCGCCGGGTGACCGAGAAAATCCACGGTCACACTGCGCCCTCCGTGCAGCGGCACGCGGTCGCCGGCAATCGCCAGCCACTCGCCGCGCTCAAGACGTTCGTGCAGTTGCAGCATGATCACCGGGTCGAGTTCGCTGACCTGAATCAGGCGCAGATTGGTCGCTCCAGCCTCGCCCAGCAAACGGTTGAATTGCTCGGCGTGCTTGGTGTGCACCAGCACGTTCATGGTGACCTTTTCGCCGATCTCCGCCAGTGCGCGGCAGACTTCGAGATTGCCCAGATGCGCGCCGACCAGCAGTTGCCCGCGTGTGCCGCGCAACTGATTACGCAGCAGGGCCGGGTCGATGATTTCGATCTGTTCAATGCTGAGCTTGCCGTTCCACACGTCGAGTTTGTCGAGCATGGAGTCGGCGAACGCCATGAACTGACTGAACACGCGCCAGTGGCTTGGGCGCAAGTCATCGCGCTGGCTCCACTCGGCCAGACGTTGCTGGAATTGCCAGGCACTGCGCCGCGCGGTGCGACCGAACAGGAAAAAGTACAAAACGATGCCGTAGAGCAACGGGCTGAGCAGGCGTCGACCGAGGACTTTGGCGGCGAACGCGGTGAATTTCATCAGCAGGAAGCTGCCGCGTTCTTCGCGGTCGGCCCAGTGCTTCTTGTCGGTTTCGCCGGTCATGCGCGCCACCGTCGCCAGAGGATCACCGGGAAACGCAGCAACATGCCGAAGAACAGCCGTGTGTGCATGCTCGAAATCAGCGCGTTGTCGTGGAACAGGCGGAAGTGCGACACGCCGTCGAGCGGGTAATGCACGCTGGTTTGCAGCCAGCGCATCGGCTGATTCCGCCACGCCAGGCGGACGAGAATATCCGAGTCGAAATCCATGCGTTTGCCGACTTTTCTTGAGTCGATCACCGCCAGCGTCGGGGTCAGCGGATAGACGCGAAAGCCGCACATCGAGTCGCGGATTTGCAGCGACAGCGTATTGATCCACACCATGACGTGGGTCAGGTAGCGCGCGTACAACCGGCCCTTGGGCACGCTGTCGTCGAACAGCGGATAGCCGCAGATCATGGCGTTGGGATGTGCGCGGGATTCTTCAACGAAGCGGGCAACGTCGTGTAAGTCGTGCTGGCCGTCGGCGTCGACCTGCAAGGCATGGGTGAAACCCAGCAGCGCGGCTTCACGCAGACCGGTCATCACCGCACCGCCCTTGCCTTGGTTGGCGGTCAGGCGCACCAGATGCACGTTGTCGCGTTCGGCCAGAGCATCGAGGACTTTTGCGCAGGAGGGCTTGCTGGCGTCGTCGACCAGAATGCATGGCAGATCTTGCGCAAGCAGAGCATCGACCACGGTGCCTATCGCAGATTCGTGGTTATAAACCGGGATCACGGCGCAAGGGTTATGCATGAATCACATCCCCTTTGTGGCGAGGGAGCTTGCTCCCGCTCGAGTGCGCAGCGCTCGCCTTCGATTGGCTGCCAACAATTTTTGGGGCTGCTTCGCAGCCCAGCGGGAGCAAGCTCCCTCGCCACAGGTTATGCATTGGCAGTTCCTAGCAGGATGCGCCCACTGGAGCACGTCGCCGTGTCATTGCGATAAGCGAAATACACCTTGCTGCGCTCCGGATCAAAACGCAGGTGCAGCTGAATTTCATCCCCCGGCCGCACCAGTTGCTGGAACTTCAGCACTTCCATCCCGGCAAACGGCCCGCTCAGACTCAGCAACTGCCGCCCAAGATTCAGCGCCCATTCCACCTGCACCACGCCCGGCAACACCGGTGCCTTGGGGAAGTGACCACTGAAATAAGCCAGATCCGCCGGCACGCTCAGTTGCAAACTCCATTCACCCTCAGTCTCGACCTGCGACAGCACTTCCGGCGCTTTCGGACGCGGCGCCATCAACAGTGCTTCAACCTCGGCCTGGGGCAGTTTGCCCTGGCTGTTCAGCGGCAATTGCCGCACCAACCGCCAGCGTCGTGGCAGGGCCAGAGCTTCACAGTGTTGGCGCAAATGCTGGCGCAAAGTTTCGGTGAGACTGCGGCGGCCATGTTCACGCAACGCAAACAACCCCGAATCGCTGAGCACCAGCAGGGCGCCAAGGGACGCGCGGTTTTCCTGCACCACGCCAAGCCGCGCTTCGGCAACCCAGTCGTGAGCGACCAAGGCCTGTTCCAGCATCGGCAAAGAAATACGTTTTTCTTCGAGTTTGACGATGCGATCCAGCCGTCCCAACAACTCGAAACGACCATCGGCAGCAATGCGCGCCGCGTCGGCGGTGTGTTCAACATGGCCGCCTGGCAGATAAGGCGAAGCGATCAACAGCGCGCCCTCGCTGTCCTGGCTCAATTGGACACCGGCGAACGGTTGCCACAGTTGTTCACCCTGACGCCAGGCAATGCCGCCGGTTTCCGAGCTGCCGAGGATTTCCGTCGGCCATTGCTGCAAGCGTTGTTGCAGACTTTGCGCAGCCTCAAGCGGCAACGCGCCACCCGAGGAAAATACCCGCCGCACCGCGCTCAATGCAGGCCAATCAAGGTTGTCGCCCATGCGTTTGAGCAGCGCCGGGCTCGCGACCCAGGCGAAGGTCGGATGTTCGCGGCTGGCGCGCTGCATGTCTTCCGGGAAGGCCAGTTGCTTGCGCACAAACGGGCGCCCGGCGCACAGCGGCCACAACACGCGAAACAGCAAACCATAGATGTGTTGAGTAGCGACGCTGCCGACGATGCAGGCTTCAGCAAGATCCGCGCCCCACAGTTGCTCCAGCGCTTCGACCTCGTTGGCCAGTTGGCGCAGGGTTTTGTCGATGCGCTTGGGTTCGCCGCTGGAGCCGGAGGTGCACAGGCTCAGCTGACATTGATCGAGATCCAGCGCCCCAGCGGGCAATGCCCGCTGCTGAAAGTCAGTCAGGTGCGCGTCTTCGGCGTGATCGGTCAGCCACAGATCGACTTCGCTCGACCAGCGCTGGCGAGTTTGCGGTTGCAGATCCGATGGCAACAACACGCTGACGCCGGCGCGCCACGCTCCGAGCAGGGCGATGGCGAGATCGGCGGCGTCTTCCAGGTGCACGGCGAGGCGCTTCACGCCCTGCGCTTGCAGGCCGGCGGCAACGCTCAGCGCCTGTTCGCACAGTTGCGCGTGATCGAGTGCCGGCGCAGCGCAAATCGCCCGCCCCGGCAGGGCCTTGAGCAGCAACTGCTCAAGTTTTATCCAGTTCATGTACGGCCTCTTACCCGTTGTCGTATCAGCCATTCAATGGCAAACATCAGGCCGATCAATCCGTAGGAGATCAGGCCGGTGTACAACATCCACCAATTCAGCGGCGCCCACAGGGTCAGGAGGGCGGCGCACAAACCGTTGCAAAAGAAGAACACGCTCCAGGCCACGGTGACCTTGCGTGTGTAGCGAATCGCGATGTCCGGCAGCTCTGGCTCACGCAACCGGGCGAGCCGCTCGACCATCGGCGGCCCGTATTTCAGGCTCAGGCTGAACAGTACCAGCATGAAACCGCTGATCAGCACCGGGTACCAACGCAGTAACAGCGGACTGTCGAACAGCGCCAGCAACAGGCAGAACACGATCGCCACGTAAGCCATCCACAGGCCGCCGGGTTTGCGCTCGCCGGTCAGGGCGCGCGCGAGCCACAAGCCGCCCAGCAGCAGACCGAACTGCCACGGGGCGAAGTGCTCCATGCCGAAATACACCGCAAAGGGGTACAGCAGACCGGCCAGCAGCAGGCCCAGGCCGATCAATCGGCTCATGCGGCCGGTTGAACCAGACGGTAAACCGCCTCGACCACGTCACCGACGGTGCGCACGGTCTTGAACTCTTCGGCGGCGATTTTCTTGCCGGTCTGGCGTTTGATGTGATCGATCAGATCGACCGCATCAATGCTGTCGATTTCCAGATCCTGATACAGGTTGGAATCCAGGCTTACGCGGGCCGGATCCAGTTCGAACAGCTCGACCAAGGCATCGCGCAGGGTGTTGAAAATGTCGTCACGAGTTTGCATGGTCCGGTCTCAAGCTGCCTGTTTTGCCGTGACGAAGGCCGCAAGGCTCGCCACGTTGGTGAAATGGTTGCGGGTGTCTTTGGCGTCGGCGTCGATTTTGATGCCGTACTTTTTCTGGATCGCCAGACCCAATTCCAGCGCGTCGACGGAATCCAGGCCCAGGCCTTCACCGAACAGCGTTTGTTCGTCACCGATGTCGTCGGCGCTGATGTCTTCGAGGCCGAGGGCATCGATGATCAGCAGTTTGATGTCACGCACCAGGCTAGGGGTGTTCAGTTCGCTCATCTTCGGCGAGCTCCTTGATAAAGTAAGAATGCAAATAATCGTTGAGCTTGCGCGAGGCTTGCGGGGCGGGCCCCTGCGCGGCGAAGGTCTGTGGATCTATATCGGCCCCGACCCGAAAACTGAAGTGCACACGACGGCGCGGGATGCGATACCACGGCTCGGCTTTGGTCAGGGTGGTCGGGTTGACCTTGATGATCACGGGTGTGAGGATTTTCGCACCGCGCAGGGCAATGGCTGCGGCGCCCCGATGAAAGGCTGGCGGCTGTCCCGGCTGAGTGCGGGTGCCTTCGGGGAAAATGATCAGGCTCTGGCCGCTTTGCAATGATTCTGCGGCGGCGTCGAGCATGTCCATGCTGCCGTCATTACTGATGTATTCGGTACGGCGCAGCGGGCCTCGGGTGAAGGGGTTTTCCCACAGGCTTTTCTTCACCACGCAATTGGCCTGGCGTACCAGACCGATCAGAAACACCACGTCGATCAGCGACGGATGGTTGGCGATGATCATTTGCCCCGGTCGACCGAGGCGTTCTGCGCCTTGAATGTCGTAGGTCAGCACGCCGGTGCGGGCCATGAACTGCACAAAAAACCAGAACAGCCGACTGACCATCTGCCGCGCGCGTTGACGATGAACCAGCGCGTCGCCGGGCAGACAGCCGAGAATCGGGAATACCACCAGGCGCAGGCACAGCCCGCCGAGCCCGAACAGGGCGAAGCTTGCGGCGGTGGCCAGCAACCGCCAGTAATAGGCGTCGCGGTTTTTCTCGGTCACGGGTTGCGTTGCCAGGTCCATACACGATTTTTCCAGGCATGTTGGCAAAGGGTTTGCTGGCCGAGCAGGGTACGCAACAGATTGAGCGCGTGGGGCCAGTCCGATTTGGACAGTGCTTGCGGGGTGCTGTTCAGGGTCAGCCGCCAGTCGGTACCGGGGGTGAGCAGCAGACCCAGCGCGTAAGGGAACGGCACGTCATCAATCCACTGCGAATAGGCTTGCGGCGGTTGTTCCTCGGTGATCACCAGCAACACGGCCGGGGCGCCTTCATTCAGCAGTGCCGCCGCTTCGAGCATGCCGTGTTCGAGGCCGTCGCCCGCTGCGGCGAGGGCGGTCATTTCGCTGGTTTCGCCGCGCATGATCGACCACAGACCGATGATCGCGTTATGCACTGACAGGCTGAACTGGGTGGGGGATAGCGGCTGGTCGGTGGCCAGATCGCTGAGAATTTCGTACGTTCGCGGGGTTTCGCCGTGGCGCGAGACAAATACCAACGGCAGGTTTTCCCGCCCGTCGGCGAGTGGCCAGCCAACGCTGAACGCCATCCGCGCCAGTCGACTGAGACGGCGCCGCTGCATGGCCGGTAAAAACGACACATCGGGCGCGGCATCACTGCTCTGGAGCACGACCGGTTGTCGGCTCCAGGCCTGCCAGGCGTCCACGCTGTCGAGCCCGGGAGCCCACGCGCGCCATTGGGCGATGTTGAAGTTGATCACGGACATTCATCCCGCCCCTGCGGGCTTTTGTTGACGCATTTAGCCACCAAAGCCGCAGCGGACTTGGCGTGGCGCTTGGCGCCGGGTGGCGCGCATTATCCCGGTGCGACGGGCGTGTAGCAAATGCTGGTTACATTTTGCGCAATGAAATGTACTGGCTGGTTCGCGGTAAAACTGTCATTTGGCCATTATCCAGATTGGCGCGGGCCTGTCTGTCGGGGATCTCGTCAATCGTCGGCAGTTTTTACTGAGACTGCAGACGGAAGTTTGCACCTGACTGTGTAGTCCATGTCCGATGAGGTAGCGAAGCGAGGCCGCGCGCATCTACACTCGGTCATTCTTTGATACACGGAGGTTTTGTCATGCGGCGCGTGGTGTTCAATCAGAAAGGTGGTGTAGGCAAATCCAGCATTGCCTGCAATCTGGCGGCGGTCAGTGCCAGCGAGGGTTATCGCACGTTGTTGGTGGATCTCGATGCCCAGGCCAACTCCACTCAGTATCTGACCGGGCTTACCGGCGACGACATCCCGATGGGCATTGCCGATTTCTTCAAGCAGACGCTGTCTTCCGGGCCGTTCTCGAAGAAAAACCAGGCGGATATCTACGAAACCCCGTTCGACAACCTGCACATCATCACCGCCACCGCCGAACTGGCCGATTTGCAGCCAAAACTTGAAGCCAAGCACAAGATCAACAAGCTGCGTAAGTTGCTTGATGAACTGTCCGAGGATTACGACCGGATTTATCTCGATACGCCGCCGGCGCTGAATTTTTACGCGGTATCAGCACTGATTGCCGCTGATCGTGTGCTGATTCCCTTCGATTGCGACAGCTTCTCGCGTCAGGCCTTGTATGGACTGATCGCGGAAATCGAAGAGTTGAAAGAGGATCACAACGAAGGTCTGGAAGTTGAAGGCATCGTGGTCAACCAGTTCCAGGCCCGGGCCAGCCTGCCGCAGCAGATTCTCGATGAGTTGATTGCCGAGGGATTGCCGGTGCTGCCGGTGTACCTGACCAGCTCGGTGCGCATGCGCGAATCCCATCAGGCCAGCACGCCGCTGATCCACCTCGATCCGCGACACAAACTGACCCAGCAATTTGTCGAACTGCACAACCTGATCGAAGGGCACTGATCCCCAGAACCACACAAATCCCCTGTGGGAGTGAGCCTGCTCGCGATAGCGGTGTGTCAGTCACATAGATATTGGCTGGACGAACGCTATCGCGAGCAGGCTCACTCCTACAGTTGGATTTGTGGTGGGTCAGATACCCTGGCTACGCAGCCACGCCAGCAACTGCGGCAGCGGCAACGCGCCACTCTGCCGTGCCAGCTCTTTGCCGTTCTTGAACAGAATCAAACTCGGAATCGAGCGAATCCCCAACTGCGCCGACAACTGCTGATTCGCCTCGCTATCCAGCTTGGCCAACCGACACTTGCCCGCCAACTGCACCGCCGCCTGCTCGAACACCGGCGCAAACGACTTGCACGGCCCGCACCACTCCGCCCAGACATCTACCAGTAGCGGCAGATCACCCTTGATCTGACTGGCGTAATCGCCTTGCTTGAGTTCGAACGGCTTGTTCAGCAGCACCTCGGATTTGCAGCGCCCGCACTTCGGGTGGTCGTTGAGGCGCTCGGCAGGGATGCGGTTGAGGCCGTTGCAGGCGGGGCAGGGGATGAGGAGTGGGCTGGTCATGAGTGAATTCCGCAAGTGAGCTGATAACACCTAGTTGGAGACGTTTGCTCATATTTTCAATCGTGCAGACTCTCGCGTTGTGCCTAGGCTGAAAGCGACCAGGCGAGCCCGCTGGTCTGCTCAGCTGTATCGCAACTTGCGATATTTTTGGTTTGTGATTAACTCCCCATAGCAGAATGCGATAAGGATGTTGCATGCATGTGTTTAGTGAAAAACCCATTCGAGTGGCCAGGGAAAAATGGCCTCAGGCGGCAAGCGCGCTAGCGCAGTGGTTTCGTTTGGCAAGCAGAAGTTATCCAAAGGACTTCGCGGCAATGAAGTCGATATTTCCTGCGACCGACAAGGTCGGTGATCTCCATGTGTTCGACATTGGAGGCAACAAACTGAGGCTTATCGCCTTTGTCAGTTATCGATCTCAGAGGCTCTACATCAAGCATGTGTTGGACCATCGAGAATACGATCGGGGCAAATGGAAAGAGGGAAAACCATGAGTAGTTTGATCAAGACGGTTGCTGAGCACTGGGAGTTTGTCTCTCCATTGCTTCGCAAACCGAAGAACGAAGAGGATTACGATGCGTTGGTGCTGGCAGTCGACGAGATCCTCGAAATAACCGGCGATGACGAGTCGCATCCACTCACGAGTCTGGTGGATATCATCACTGACTGGATTGCGGAATGGGATCGCACGCATCACCCCATGGCCGAGGCAAGTGGCGAAGAGGTCCTCGGCTACATGATGCGCGAACATGGACTGACCCAGAGCGACCTGCCGGGTGTCGGTACCCAATCTGTCGTTTCCGAAATTCTGAACGGTAAGCGCAAGTTGAACCTGCGGCAGGTCCGCTGGTTGGCGGACCACTTCAAGGTGCCTGTAGACGTCTTTATCTAGCTTGCCTCACGAAGAACAACTAATCTCCAAATGCTTCCCCCACTCCGGAGGCCGCTCGGCATAACCTTCCATCCCCGGCTGCTCTTCAAACGGTTTGCTCAGCACTGCGTGCAGCCGGCGTACCTCTGAGTAATCCCCTTGCTCCGCCGCGTCGATAGCTTTTTGCGCCAAATAATTACGCAGGATGTACAGCGGGTTAATCGCATGCATCCGCGCGCGGCGCTGTTCTTGATTGGCAGCGCCGTCGCGAGCAACCCGGGCGATGTAGCGTTCGCCCCAGGCGTCGAAGCCTTTGATGTCGACGAAGTCGTCGCGCAACTGAGCGACAGCCTGCTGAGGTGAGTCTTCGCCGAGTCGGCGGAAGAACAGCGTGTAGTCGACGCCGCTGTTTTGCATCAATTGCAGCAGATCTTCGAGCAGTTTCTGGTCGTCGTCTTCGGCGCTGGTGAAGCCGAAGCGGCGGCGCATCAGGTCGAGGTAGTGGGCCTGGAACAGTGGCAGGTACAAGCCGAGGGTTTCGCGCAGGGCTTCGACGCTGATGAACGGCGTCAATGCCTGGGCCAGTGCGCTGAGGTTCCACTGGCCGACCGGCACTTGATTGCTGAACGAGTAGCGGCCCTGATCATCCGAGTGGTTGCAGATGAAGTTGGCGTCGAAGTCGTCGAGGAAGGCGAATGGGCCGAAGTCGAAGGTGATGCCGAGGATCGACATGTTGTCGGTGTTCATTACGCCGTGGCAGAAGCCGTAGGCCTGCCATTTGGCGATCAGTTCGGCGTTGCGCTCGACGATCTCGCGGAACATCGCCAGATACGGTTCCGGCTGCTCAAGGCATTCCGGGAAATGCATGGCCAGCACGTGCTCGCCGAGTGCTTTCTGCTGTTCGGGGCGTTTGGTGTAATAGAAATATTCGAAGTGGCCGAAGCGGATATGGCTCGGCGCCAGACGCAGCACCATCGCCGCGCGTTCCTGTTTTTCGCGCCAGACCGGGGTGTCGGAGCCGATCACGCAGGCTGCGCGCGAGGAAGGAATGTTCAGCCCGAACAGCGCTTCAGAGGCGAGGAACTCGCGGATCGACGAGCGCAGCACTGCGCGACCATCGCCCATACGCGAAAACGGCGTCTGACCAGCGCCCTTGAGGTGCAAGTCCCAATGCTCGCCCGCTGCATTGTAGACCTCGCCCAGCAGCAGTCCGCGACCATCACCCAGTTGCGGCGTATAGCCGCCGAACTGATGCCCGGAATAGACCATCGCGCGCGGCTCGGCATCGGCCCACAGCTTGTGGCCGCCAAACAGTTCGGCAAATTCCTCGGTTTCGGCGGTGGCTGGATCGAGATCCAGCAACGCCAGCGCCGCCGGGCTGGCAACGACCAGACGCGGATTGTCGATCGGCTCGGGCAGCACGTGGGCGGAAAACGCGTCACCGAGGCGGGCGAAGCGATTGTCGAAGGTCAGTTCGTCGAGGGCTTTCAAGGGCCTGCTCCAGCAGAATGTCCGAGCATTCTGCTGGGAATAGACCGGTTAGTCGAGTTTGGCCGGCGGCGGCTCTTGCAGCGGTTTCTGATCGTCGGCGACCGGCACGATGGTTTTCGTCTCCGGCTCGATCGGCACCATCTTGTATTCCTGACCGTGCAGATTCTTCAGGTACACCTCCATCTGGCGGAACGAGATGTTGATGTGCTGCTTCTTGAACTCGCGGTTGATGAAGCGGTTGACCTCATCGAGCACCGGGTTGCGGTCGCCGAGGTCGCGCACATGCATACGCAACTCATGGTCGAGGGTGCTTTCGCCGAAGTTGAGAAAGTACACGTGCGGCTCGGGTTCCTTGAGCACGCGCGGATTCTCGCGGGCAGCCTTGAGCAGCAATTCCTTGACCAGATCCAGATCCGAGCCGTAATCGACGCCGAGTTTCAGCGTGACGCGGGTGATGGTGTCGGTCAGTGACCAGTTGATCAATTGCCCGGTGATGAACGTCTTGTTCGGGACAATGATGTCCTTGCGGTCGAAGTCGGTGATGGTCGTGGCGCGGATGCGGATCTTGCTCACCGTGCCCGACAGGTTGCCGATGGTGATGGTGTCACCGATCCGCACCGGGCGTTCGAAGAGGATCATGATGCCGGAGATGAAGTTGGCGAAGATCTCCTGCATACCGAAACCGAGGCCGACCGACAGCGCCGCCACCAGCCATTGCAACTTGTCCCAACTGACGCCGAGGGTCGACAGAGTCGAAACAAAACCGACACCGGCGATCACGTACGACAGCAGCGTCGTGGTCGCGTAAGCACTGCCCTGCGCCAGATTGAGCTTGGACAACACGAACACTTCGAGCAAGCCCGGCAAGTTGCGCGCGAGGGCGAAGGTAATGCCGATGATGATCAACGCGCCGAGCATGTCGCCGATGCTGATCGGCACCATGCTCATGTTGGCGCCGGTGCCGCTGGTGTATTCGTAGAGGGTGATGTTGTCGAGGTACGAGAACACCGAAATCAGATCCGACCAGACCCAGTACAGCGCCGCGATAAAGCCGCCGAGCAGGGCCAGACGGATCAGGCGCAGCGACTGTTCGTTGACCTTTTCGATGTCTAGGGTTGGCTCTTCGATCACCGCTTCGCCGTCGCCAGCCTCTTTCGCTGCCTGCCGTTTGGCCAGCGCACGCTGGTAGGCCAGGCGCCGTGCGGCAACGCTCAGGCCGCGAACGAAAGTGGCTTCGATCACCAGCCAGAACATCAGCAAATACAGGGTGTTGATCAAGCGGTCGCTAAGTTTCAGCGCGGTGTAGTAGTAGCCGAAGCACACCGCGACGAACAGGGCGATCGGCAGCACCGTGAACATCACGCCGACGGCTTTGCGGAACAGCGAAGTATTTTCGTGGGCCGGGCTGCTGATCAGCAGGCGGCTGAGCAGCCAGGCCATCAAGGCGTAGCAGGTCAGTACCACCGGCATGCCGAGCACGTCATCGGCGAGTGCCGCGGGTTGCAATTCGGCAACAGCGACAATCGTTACCAATGCCATGACCACCAGACCGAGCCGGCGGATCCAGCCGCGCAGGAATTCAACCTGCGGTTTCTCCCAACGGAAATGCAGTTCAGCCACGCCGGCCGGCGCGAGAATCCGGTACGCGGTGTAAAACACCAGCCACGCCTGTGCCATCTGCAGCAGCGCCGCGCCCATGTTGGCGTTCTGTCCGCGTGCGTCGATCTGCAAGGCCAGACCGCACAGGGCCAGCGCCAGTGCGACCGGCATCGCCAACAGAATGTTGATCAGGATCGCTTGCGGCGTGTGCCATTGACTGTCGCGCTTGAAGTGACCGATGTCCTGATGAACCTTGTTCAGGCGCCCGTAGAGACTTTTGCGGCGCCACAACAAGGCACCGATCAGCAGCGCCAACGGCAGGAACAGCAGTGGTCGCTGGGTCAGACCATCAGTCAATTCGCTGAGGCTTGAAGCCCACGGCAGCGTGTCGACCTGACGCTTGAGGCGCTCCGGCACGCTGCGCATCCACTCCAGATCCAGCGGCTTGTTGCTCGGAATCCAGAACATCTGCTCATCAAGGGTCGCGCGCAGGCTTTGCGCGGTGCTCAGCAGTTGTTTCTGATTGAGCTGCAGGGTGATCGATTCGTTGAGCACCGCGCTCAGTTCGCGGTTCAGCCGCTCCAGCAGGTCGGCGCGGGTGTTGGCCAGATCCAGCAGGCTTTTGCGCAGTTGCGGGGTGACTTGTTCCGGCGGCTGCGTGGCGAGCAGGTTGTCGACGTAGGTGGTCGGACTGCTGAGCAGTTCGCGCTGCTGGCTGACTTCAAACTGATACAGACGAATGTCAGCGATCTGATCGGCCAGGTCGCGGTCGACCTTCAGGCGCGGCAGGGCTTGCTTTTGTTTATAGAGAATCTTCGACAGCAGCAGGCTGCCCTTGAGCACGTTGATCTGCTCGTCGAGGGCAGAATCGCTTTGGGTCAGGCTGTCGAGTTGTTGTTTGGTCTGCAGGTTCTGCTGGGTGACTTCGTTGAGGCGGTCGGTGCTTTTCAGCAGGTAGTCGGAGAGCTTGAGGTTGGCCGTGCTTTCGCTGGCGAGCAGGCTGCTGCCGCCGGCCTTCTGCGCTTCGATCGATTGCTGGGTGACGGTTTCCTGCGACTGCGCCAGACGCTTCTGGTTTATCAGGGTCTGCAGCTCCTGAATCTCGCGGTCGAGGCGCTCGGATTTTTCCGAGAGCAAGTCATGCTGGGCGTTGCCGAGATCCTGCAACTGGCTGTTGCCGGCCAGCTCCTGACGGCGCAACGGGATCAGCGCGTTCAGCGCCGCCAGTTCAGCGTTGAGTTGATCACGCTGCTCGGCGCTGACGGATTTGCCCGCGTCCTTGCCGGACTTGAGGATGTTGTTGATCTGCTGAATGCGCGTCTGGCTGGCGGAGATTTCCGCCTGAGCGCGCTCCGGGCGCGTCTGCGCGGTGATGATCAGGCTGTTGGCGTCGGCCAGGGCTTTTTGCAGATCACTTTGCTGGGTGGAGCGGTCGGTGAGGATCTGCTCCAGTTGCGTGATCGATTCGCGGGGGAAGCGCTGCGCCACCGGCACCACGGTTGTGGCTTTAAGGCGTGTCAGTTCGCGGGCGTTTTCGATGGTCTGCTTGGGCGCGGTCGCCAGTTGCTGCTTGAGGTCGATCAGTTTCTGCTCGTAATCACGCTGATTGTTCAACTGATTGAGCGTGTTCTGCAGGACGGTTTGCAGGGTCTTTTTGTCGGCATCCGGCAGTTTGCTGTCGGCAAGTTTGTCCAGGCTGGCCTGGACGGCATCGCTGGACGGTGGTTCGGCGGCATACAGCGGGCCGACAGTAAGACTCAGGCCCAGCAGGGCCGCGGCGAAAAAGGAGCGCAGGGTAGGCATAGAGACCGGTCAAGCAAGTGATAGTGGACGCAGTTTAGAGGAAGAGTCCGGGGCCCGGGCGACTTCCTTCGGGGAATCTGACGCCCACTTTGCCGATCTTGTTCCCGTCCATGACCGCAACCGTCCAGTGGGTGTTGTTCCACTCGACCTGGTCGCCAACGATCGGTGCGCCGCCGACTTTCTGCGCGATGAAGGCGCCCAGGGTCATGTCCGGATCGATGCCCTCGGCCGGCAGGCCATACAGCGCTGCAACCGCTTTAAGCTGGGCGTCTCCTTCGAGCACGAAGTCGCCGAAGAAACGCAGATCGAGGCCGCGTTGTGGCGCCTGGCTGAACAGTTTTCCGAGGGCCGGCAAGTTGTGTTCATGGCCGATAACACACAGCAAATCATCGACTTCCAGCACCGTACTACCCGACGGATGGAGCAGTTGCTGGCCACGAAACAGGGCAGCGATGCGGGTGCCTTCGGGCATTTTCAGCTCGCGCAGGGGTGAACCGATGCACCATTTCTCCGCGCCGAGCTTATAAACGAACAGCTCCCACTCGCTGGTGACATGGACTTCCAGCGCCGCCCGGGAAATCGGCGCAGGCTCCGGCGGTACCGTCACCTTCAGCAATTTGGCGACCCACGGCAGGCTTGTGCCCTGCACCAACAGCGACACCAGCACGATAAAGAAGGCGAGGTTGAAGTACAGCTGCGCATTCGGCAGCCCGGCCATCAGCGGGAACACCGCGAGAATGATCGGTACCGCGCCGCGCAGGCCGACCCAGGAAATAAAGGCTTTTTCACGGCCATGGAAGGCCTTGAACGGCAGCAGACCGACCATCACCGACAGCGGCCGCGCGAACAGAATCATCCATAGCGCCAGACCGAGGGCGGGCAGGGCGATCGGCAGCAAATCATGCGGCGTCACCAGCAGCCCCAGCACAAGGAACATGCCGATCTGCGCCAGCCACGCCATGCCGTCGAGCATGTGCAAAATACCGTGACGGCTGCGCACCGGGCGGTTGCCGATCACCAGACCGCACAGATATACCGCAAGGAAGCCGCTGCCGTGCAAGGCGTTGGTCAGGGCGAACACCACCAGACCACCGGCGATCACCAGAATCGGATAGAGACCGGCAGCCAGGTTGATGCGGTTGACCAGTTGCAGCATCAGCCAGCCACCACCGAGACCGATCACGCCACCGATGCCGAACTCGCGGATCAGGTGGGTCAGCAGGCTCCAGTGCAGGCCGGTCTGGCCGCTGGCGAGCATGTCGATCAGGGTCACGGTGAGAAACACCGCCATCGGATCGTTGCTGCCGGATTCGATTTCCAGGCTGGCCGTAACCCGTTCGTTCAGGCCTTTGCCGCCGAGCAAGGAGAACACCGCTGCGGCGTCCGTCGAGCCGACGATGGCGCCGATGAGCAGGCCTTGGATCAGGTTCAGGTCGAACAGCCATGCGGCGGCCATGCCGGTCAGCCCGGTGGTGATCAACACCCCGACCGTCGCCAGCGATAACGCCGGCCACAACGCCACGCGGAAACTCGAGACCCGTGTGCGCAAGCCGCCGTCGAGGAGGATCACCGCCAGTGCGAGGTTGCCGACCAGATAGGCCGTTGGGTAGTTATCGAAAATAATCCCGCCGCCATCAACCCCGGCGGCCATGCCGACTGCGAGGATAATGACCAGAATCGGGATGCCGAGACGGGAGGAGAGTGAGCTGACGAGAATGCTTGCACCTACCAGCAACGCGCCGATCAAGAACAGGCTGTTGATGGTCGTCGCATTCAAAGGCAGTACTCCAGAAGCGTAAAGACGGGCACAAACTGACCATGCAGTCTGCGTGCCAGCGATTCTAACCTGTTGAAATGTGATGCTGTCAAAAAGCTTTTTGCGTTGGCATCACATTGAACGTTTGCCGAGTGATGACTGTGGCGAGGGGATTTATCCCCGATGGGTGGCGAAGCCGCCCCAAACGCTGAGTGCAAGGTGTATCAGATACACCTCGCGCGAGGGATTTACGACTGCTGCGCAGCCGATCGGGGATAAATCCCCTCGCCACAAGGGAGTTTCTTCAGCAATTAGAGGCTAAACCGCCCAACCATGTTGTTCAGATCCAGCGCCAGCCGCGACAGCTCATTACTCGCCGCGCTCGTCTGATTGGCCCCGGTCGCTGATTGCACCGACAAATCCCGAATATTCACCAGGTTACGATCCACTTCCCGCGCCACCTGCGCCTGCTCTTCCGCCGCGCTGGCGATCACCAGGTTGCGCTCGTTAATTTCAACAATGGCAGTGTTGATCGTATCCAGCGACATCCCCGCGCCGCGAGCAATGTTCAGCGTCGACTCCGCGCGTTCGGTGCTGTTGCGCATCGAATCCACCGCGTGTTCGGTGCCGCTCTGAATGCTGCCGATCATCCGCTCGATTTCGCTCGTCGACTGCTGCGTGCGATGCGCCAAGGCGCGCACTTCATCCGCCACCACCGCAAAACCACGACCGGCTTCACCGGCGCGCGCCGCTTCAATCGCCGCGTTCAGCGCCAGCAGGTTGGTCTGATCGGCCAAACCACGAATCACGTCCAGCACCTTGCCGATGTCTCGGGATTCATTGGCCAGATCACCGATCAACGATGCTGTGCTCTGCACATCGGCGCTCATGCGTTCGATGGCGCTGACGGTTTCCTGCACCAGATCACGGCCATCACCGGCCGAGGTCGTGGCGTTCTTCGAGGCTTCCGAGGTGCTCACCGCGTTGCGCGCAACTTCTTCAACGGCGCTGGTCATTTCGTTGACCGCGGTGGCCGCTTGTTCGATTTCGTTGTTCTGCTGCACCAGGCCGCGTGCGCTTTCGTCGGTGACGCTGTTGAGTTCTTCCGCTGCCGACGCCAGTTGCGTGGCTGACCCGGAAATCCGCTGCAAAGTGTCGCGCAGCTTCGATTGCATCTTCGCCATCGCCGCGAGCAAGCGCCCGGCTTCGTCGCTGCCATCGACCTGAATCGGCTGCGTCAGGTTGCCTTCAGCGATGGTTTCTGCGGCTTCCAGTGCCTTGGCGATTGGCTTGGTAATGCTGGCGGTCAGCAACCATGCGAATAACAAAGTCAGTGCAGTGGCAATCACCAGCAGGGTGACAACCAGGTCGAACGCCGAAGAATATTGATCCGCCGCTTGCTGATTGGTGTCGACGGTTTGCCGGGTGTTGATCTCCAACAAACGGTTGAGCACGGTGTTGACCGCTTCGGAGTTGGTCAGCAAGTCGGTGTTGAGCAGGTTGCGCAGTTCATCCACCTGATTGTTGCGCGACAGGGTTCTCATCCGGTCTTCGATCTGGCGGTACTGGCTCAGCAACTGCACGTATTGATCGTACGCCGCACGTTCGTCGGGGCTGCTGATAAACGGCTCGTAATCGCTCTGGGCCTTGCGGATCTGCTGGTTGCGCATGTCCAGCAAGTCCATGGTTTTCTGCTGCACGTCCGGTTCGCGGTTGACCAGCAAACGGTACGACAGCACCCGCAGGCGCAGGGTCAGTTGGGTGAATTCGTCGAGGCTCTTGATGCTCGGCACGCTGCTGTTGGTGATGTCTTCGGTGGCGCCGCGAATTTTGCTCATCTGATTGAGCGCGAATACGCCGAGGATCAACATCAATGCGCCAATCAGGGCGAAACCGGTGAACGCCCGTGGGGCGATGTTCATATTGCGAAGGGACATGGAGGGTACCGAGAAGGGCCGCATCCATGCGGGCTAAAACTGCTGAATGGATGACTTATCGGTCATGCGACTAAAGTCTTGAGGGGCTGCGCGTATTTGTCGCAGAGGGCGCTCGGCGACGAAGTGCAGGAACAAGATTGGCAAATCACAGTCTTTAAAGCTCGCGGGAACGCTCGCCCGCCAGGAAAATCAAGGCCTTGCGCCGGTTTAACCCTGGCATCCGTGGTGACTTTTCTTTATCGTACGCGCCCTTTGAAAATGCCTGGAAGATCAAAATGTTGGAAGCATCCCTCAGCCAATTGGAACAGCTCGTCAGCGACCTGGTGCAGCAGAACCAGACCCTCGCGCAAACCAATCAGAACCTGTCCACCGAACTGGCTCAGGTCAAGGATGAAAACGAAAGCCTGCAACTGAGCCTGATGGAACAGGAAGAAAAGCACGGCAACACCGCCGCCCGCATTCAGGCGCTGGTTGATCGCGTCAACGCCGGTCCCGTCAGCGCATGAACCACGGCACAGCAGGGGTAAAAGTCATCTCCATTCTCGGGGAGGACTATTCGATCAAGGCACCGGCCGGGGAAGAACAGACCCTGCTGGACGCAGCATTGATGCTAAAAGCCGCTTTGGCCGACACCAAACGCAAATACCCGACGCTGATCGGTGACCGCTTGCTGGTGCTGGCCGCGATGAATCTGTGCTCGCAGCAGATCGACATGAAGAAGCAGCATCAGGAAGAACTCGACCGTTACCAAGAGCAAGTCAGCGCCACGGTCGACACCATCGCCAAGACCATCAATCAGGGTTGACGGCGTTGCGCACAACCAAAGAATAGATTGTCGATCGGGTTGTATACAATCGGCACGGCTGTTGCATTGCTTCCGCCACTTATTCTTTGGGGGTGCTCCATGCAGTTGTGGCGACGCAGTATCCAATGGCAACTGATCCTCAGCATGGGCACCGCTCTGCTGGTCAGTATCCTGATCGTGGTTGGCATTTATACCCTGGTGGTCAACCGTCTCGCCCAGAGCTATCTGGTCGAACAAGCCTTGCCGTCGAGCATCGAAGCGACGCGCAACGACATCGAACGCATCCTCGTCCAGCCCCTCACCGCTGCCAAAGACATCGCCAGCAACACCATGGTGCGTGACTGGTTGGCGTCTGGCGAAGACAGCAGCAAAACGGCGGGCTTCGCGCAGTATCTGGAAGGCATCCGCGCCGAACACAAGGCTTTTACGGCTTTGATCATCGGCACCGAATCCAATCATTACATCACCGAAAAAGGCCTGGATCGCACCCTCAGTCGAACCAAACCGGCCGATGCCTGGTTTTATTCCTTCCTCGACAGCAACCAGTCGCGCACGCTGAATATCGACAACGATGGCGCCACCGGAGAATTGGCGCTGTTTATCGATTTGAAGGTGGAGCAGGCCGGCAAAGTGGTCGGTGTCGCCGGTCTCGGGCTGAGCATGAAAGAGCTGTCGGAGCTTATTCACAACTTCAGCTTCGGCGAGCGCGGCAAGGTCTATCTCGTGCGTTCCGACGGTTTGATTCAGGTGCATCCTGAAGCGCAGTTCAGTGGCAAACGCACGCTTACGGAGCAGATTGGTGCTGCGGCAGCGCAAGCGGTCATGGGTCAAAAAATTGCCACGAACAGTAGCTTCCAGCGTGATGGCGAAGACTATCTGGCCTTCAGCCTGCCGTTGCGCGATCTGGGCTGGACGCTGGTGGCCGAAGTGCCGCAATCGCAAATCTACGCCGAAGCGCGCAAAGCGATGTGGATGAGTGGCGGCATCGGTCTGGCTGTAGCGCTGGTGTGCCTGGCCTTGGTGGTGTGGCTGGCGCGCGGGCTGGTGCGACCGATTCGTCAGGTAACAGCGGCGCTGGTAGCAATCGGTAGCGGCGGGGGAGATTTGACCCATCGGTTAGATTCCAGTCGCGCCGATGAGCTAGGTGACCTGGCGCGCGGCTTCAACCGCTTCCTCGACAGTCAGCGCGGCATGATCGCGGAAGTGCTGACCACCAGCGAGCGTCTGCGTACGGCAGTGGGGCAAGTGGCGAAAGTGGTCGAAAACACTGCCGAGCGCTCCGGCCGGCAGCAGGAAATGACTGACATGGTTGCCACCGCGGTTCACGAAATGGGCCTGACGGTTCAGGAGATTGCGCAAAACGCCGGCAACGCGGCGCTCGCATCGCAGACTGCGCGGGATGAAGCGATGCAGGCGCGGGAAGATGTTGGCGGGTCGATCCGGCATATCGAAAGCATGTCGGACGAAATTGGCCTGGCGGCGGGCGCAGTGGGTGAACTGGCGCATCAAGTGGCGTCGATTGACTCGGTGTTGGCGGTGATTCGCGGGGTGTCTGAGCAGACGAATTTGCTGGCGCTCAATGCGGCGATTGAAGCGGCGCGTGCCGGGGATATGGGGCGTGGGTTTGCCGTTGTTGCTGATGAAGTGCGCACGTTGGCGCGGCGGACTCAGGCCTCCACTGACGAGATTCAGCAAATGATCGGCAGCCTCAAGCAGGGCGCGGAGAACGCGGTGTCGTCAATGCGTACCGGGCAAGCGGCGACGGGGACCGGGGTTGAGTCGAGTCAGCGTACGGGCGCTTCTTTGACCGCGATTACCGGGCAGGTCGAGCGCATCAGCGACATGAATCATCAGGTGGCGACGGCGACCGAGGAGCAGTCGGCGGTGACGGAGGAGATCAACCGCAACGTGCAGGGGATTTCCGATCTGGCGCGGGCGACGGCGGGGGAGGTTCGCGCTTGTCGTGAGGATTGTCAGATGTTGCAGAAACTGGCGGATGATCTGGTGCGGCAGATGGGTGGGTTCAGGTTGAGTTGAGTGTTGAGCCAGAAAAGCCCCTCACCCTAGCCCTCTCCCGGAGGGAGAGGGGACTGACCGAGGTGTCTTTTGCTATACATCGACCTGAAAACGCCAGTCGATTATGGATTCGGTGAGCCTCTTTCAGGTCGATGGAGTATCAACCATCCCCCGGTCGGCCCCCTCTCCCTCCGGGAGAGGGCTGGGGTGAGGGTAGCTTTTCAGAACCACGCATCCTGCATCGCCAGGCACGTATCATCCCGCGCCTCCAGCAACGCCAATTCATGGTGGCAACCCGGCACTTCCCACGTTAGAAAATACCGCGCCGCCTGCAACTTGCCTTTATAGAAGTCAGCATCGGCCGCATTGCCCTTGGCCAAGCCTTCCTCCGCACGAATCGCCTGTTCCAGCCAGCGCCAGCCAATCACCGCATGTCCGAACACTTTCAGGTACAACGCCGAGTTCGCCAGACTGCTGTTGACCTTGCCCTGCGCCAGATCCGTCAGCAAACCAATGGTCACGGTTTGCAGGCGTGCCACCAGTTTTTCCAGTGGCTCACGCAGTGCTGTCAGCGAATCGTGCGCAGTCGAGCGTTCGGCCGTATTGGCAATCAGGCGAATCAGCTGCTTCAGCCCCGCGCCGCCGTTCTGCGCCAACTTACGCCCAAGCAAGTCCAGCGACTGAATGCCGTGGGTGCCTTCGTGAATCGGGTTCAAGCGGTTGTCTCGGTAATACTGCTCAACCGGGTATTCACGGGTGTAACCGTGGCCACCAAGAATCTGGATCGCCAGTTCGTTGGCTTTCAGGCAGAACTCCGATGGCCAGGATTTGACGATTGGCGTTAGTAGATCCAGCAATTCCTGCGCTTGTTTACGCTCTGTTTCGCTTTCAAGCGTCGTGGTGTCATCGAACAGGCGAGCGGCGTACAAGCCGAGGTCAAATGCCCCTTCGACGTAGGATTTTTGCGTCAGCAGCATGCGTCTTACGTCGGCGTGCTGAATGATCGCCACCGGCGCGGTAGTCGGATCCTTGCTGTCCGGCACTCGACCTTGCGGACGTTCGCGGGCGTACTCCAGCGAGTACAGATAACCGGCGTAGCCGAGCATCACTGCGCCCATGCCGACGCCGATCCGCGCCTCGTTCATCATCTGGAACATGTAGCTCAAACCGCGATGTGGTTCGCCGACCAGATAGCCGACACACTGGCCGTTATCGCCGAAGTTCAGTGCGGTGGAGGTGGTGCCGCGCCAGCCCATCTTGTGGAACAACCCGGCCAGCAGCACGTCGTTGCGTGGGCCGAGGCTGCCGTCATCGTTGACCAGAAACTTTGGCACGATGAACAGAGAAATGCCTTTCACCCCCGGCGGCGCGTCCGGCAGTTTGGCCAGCACCATGTGTACGATGTTTTCCGAGAGCGGGTGATCGCCGCCGGATATAAAGATCTTGTTGCCCTTGAGGCGATAGGTGCCGTCAGACGCTGGCTCGGCGCGTGTACGAATATCCGACAGGGATGAGCCGGCATGCGGTTCGGTCAAAGCCATGGTGCCGAAGAAGCGGCCGTCGATCATCGGTTGCAGGAAGCGCTGCTTTTGCTCTTCGGTGCCGAAGCTTTCGATCAGGTTCGCCGCGCCCATGGTCAGGAACGGGTAAGAGGTCGAAGCAGCGTTGGCCGACTGGAAATGCGCGAAGCAGGCTTGCGACAGCAATGTAGGAAGTTGCATGCCGCCGGCGTCGAAACTTCTCGCGGCGTTGAGGAATCCGGCTTCAAGGAAGGCATCCACCGCCGGTTTTACCTCGGGAATCAAAATCGCCTTGCCGTCCTCGTAGCGCGGCTCGTTTTCGTCGCCTTTGCGGTTGTGCGGGGCGAAGTACTTCTCGGCGATATTGCGCGCGGTGCCGATGGCAGCGTCGAAGGTCTCGCGGTTGTGTTCGGCAAAGCGCTCACGCCGGGTCAGGCCCTCGGCATCGAGGACTTCATACAGCTCGAAAGCCAGATTGCGGGAACTGAGCAGCGTCTCGGACATGGCGGCCTACCTGAAATTGGGGTTGGGCCGAGTCTAAGGCGGGGGAATAGAGGCTGGATAGGAAGATTGATCGCGGTGATGTTAGAGCCGAGCACCGGCTTAACAAACACCCCAAAACACTGTGGGAGCGAGCTTGCTCGCGAAGAGGGCGGCACATTCAACAGATGAGTTGACTGGCAAACCGCTTTCGCGAGCAAGCTCGCTCCCACAGGGATTGTTGCTATGCCGGGCACCAATGCAGGTGCCCGGTTTCCGGTGTTAGCCGATCGTCATCAAGCTGGCATTACCACCCGCCGCCGCAGTGTTAACGCTCAACGCGCGCTCGATCACCAGACGCTCCAGGGCAATGTTGGTCTCGCCCTGGGACAAGCCCTGAACCCCAACAATCGCGCCGGCACGCTTGGCAATCTGCTGGCAAACGCCGCGCAACTGGTCGGAATGGCCGTGATGCAGAACCGCATCAAACACCACTTCGTCTTTATTCCAGTCAGCTACCAGCTTGATACGCGCCTGAATCTCCTTCGGCAAACGTGCGAACAATGCCTTGCTGATGTCGGACTCCGGCCATACCGCCGAACCACCTACCGCCAGCACCGCCGCCAGTTGCGTCAGCAGATCACCTTCAACCTCGGCCAGGCACAGCACGTGTTCGCGCGGCAGAATGGCGTAGCTGTTTTTCTCGCCGGTCGGGCCGGCCAGCACGCGGGTGATGCCGCTCTGTGATTGCGCCGCATACTGCACGCACAGGGTGCTCAGGTCGGCGTACTTGTTGCTTTCAGCCCAGGCTTTCAGGGCGTTCAGCGGTTTGCTCATGGCGTCGCGCAAACGAACGTCCGGGGCGATAACCGCATCACCACGAGCGAAGGATTGTTCGATGGCATCGGTAGGACGTGTCGCCAGCAAGCGGTACAGGTACAACGGGCCGCCGGCTTTCGGGCCAGTACCCGACAGGCCTTCGCCGCCGAATGGCTGTACGCCGACCACAGCGCCAACGATGTTGCGGTTGACGTAGACGTTACCGGCGTTGACGTTGTCGATCACCTTGGCGATGGTCTCGTCGATCCGCGTGTGCACGCCCAGCGTCAGGCCATAACCGGAAGCGTTGATCTGGCCGATCAGTTGATCGATCTCTTTACGCTTGTAGCGCACCACGTGCAGCACCGGGCCGAAGATCTCGCGTTGCAGCTCGTCGAAGCTTTCCAGTTCGATCAGGGTCGGCATGACGAAGGTGCCGCGTTTGACCTCTTCGGTGTCGGCGATCGCCACCTGGTAAACATTGCGACCTTTGTCGCGCATGCCCTGGATGTGCTTGTCGATGCCAGCCTTGGCTTCGGCGTCGATCACCGGGCCGATGTCCACGGACAGGCGCTCCGGGTTGCCGAGGCGGCTTTCGGCCATGGCACCTTTGAGCATTTCGATGACGCGATCAGCGGAATCTTCCTGCAAGCACAGTACCCGCAGCGCCGAGCAACGCTGGCCAGCGCTGTCGAACGCCGAGGACACCACGTCGATCACGACCTGTTCGGTCAGTGCCGAGGAGTCGACGATCATCGCGTTCTGGCCACCGGTTTCGGCGATCAGCGGAATCGGGCGGCCCTGGCTGTCGAGACGGCCAGCGATGTTGCGTTGCAGCAGACGTGCGACTTCGGTGGAACCGGTGAACATCACGCCTTTGACGCGCTCATCGCCAACCAGACCGGCGCCGACGGTTTCACCGCGACCCGGCAGCAATTGCAGCACGCCTTCCGGGATGCCAGCTTCGAGCAGCAAGCGCACGGCTTGAGCCGCCACCAGCGGAGTTTGCTCGGCAGGTTTGGCCAATACCGGGTTACCGGCAGCCAATGCCGCAGCGACTTGACCGCTGAAGATCGCCAGCGGGAAGTTCCACGGGCTGATGCACACCACTGGACCCAATGGGCGGTGGGCGTCGTTGCTGAAATCGTTGCGCGCCTGCACTGCGTAATAACGCAGGAAGTCGACGGCTTCGCGGACTTCGGCGATGGCGTTGGCGAAAGTCTTGCCGGCTTCACGCGCCAACAGGCCCATCAGCGGCTGGATCTCGCCTTCCATCAAGTCAGCGGCGCGCTCCAGAATCGCCGCACGTTCGGCCGGCGGAGTGGCCTGCCAGATTGGTGCGGCATTCAGCGCGCATTGAATGGCGTTGTCGACGTCTTCGACGGTGGCTTCCTGAACGTGACCGACCACATCGCGGTGATCCGCCGGGTTCAGCACGGCTGCCGGGGTTTCAGTGCTGGAAGCGCAACCGAGCATCGGCGCAGCTTTCCAGTCGGTGTGGGCAGTGGCGAGCAGGGCGCAGGACAGCGAAGCCAGACGATGTTCGTTGGCCATGTCGATGCCGCTGGAGTTGGCGCGCTCGGCACCGTACAGATCGCGCGGCAGTGGAATGCGCGGGTGCGGCAGGCCGAAACCACCTTCCACGGTCGCCATCTGCTCGATCTGCGCCACTGGATCGGCCACAAGCTCCTGAATCGAAATCGACTGATCGGCGATGCGGTTGACGAACGAAGTGTTCGCGCCGTTTTCCAGCAAGCGACGTACGAGGTACGCCAGCAATGTTTCGTGAGTACCGACCGGTGCGTACACGCGGCACGGACGGTTCAGCTTGCCGTCGGAAACTTTACCTACAACTTGCTCGTAGAGCGGTTCGCCCATGCCGTGCAGGCACTGGAATTCGTACTGGCCGGGGTAATAGTTCTGACCGGCAATGTGGTAAATCGCCGACAGGGTGTGGGCGTTGTGCGTGGCGAACTGCGGGTAGATGACTTCCGGCACCGACAGCAGTTTGCGTGCGCAAGCGATGTAAGAAACGTCGGTGTACACCTTGCGGGTGTAGACCGGATAGCCTTCCAGGCCTTCGACCTGAGCACGTTTGATTTCGCTGTCCCAGTACGCGCCTTTCACCAGGCGGATCATCAGGCGATGACGGCTGCGGCGGGCCAGATCGATCACGTAGTCGATCACATACGGGCAACGCTTCTGATAAGCCTGAATGACGAAACCAATGCCGTTCCAGCCAGTCAGTTGCGGCTCAAAGCACAGGCGCTCAAGCAGATCCAGCGACAGTTCGAGGCGGTCGGCTTCTTCGGCGTCGATGTTCAGGCCGATGTCGTATTGCTTGGCCAGCAGGGTCAGCGACAGCAGGCGCGGGTACAACTCGTCCATCACACGCTCGTACTGCGCACGGCTGTAACGCGGGTGCAGTGCCGACAGCTTGATGGAGATGCCCGGGCCTTCATAAATCCCACGACCGTGGGACGCTTTGCCGATCGAGTGAATGGCTTGTTCGTACGACGCCAGGTACTTCTGCGCGTCGTGTTCGGTCAGCGCCGCTTCACCGAGCATGTCGTAGGAATAACGGAAGCCCTTGGCTTCGAACTTGCTCGCATTGGCCAGCGCTTCGGCGATGGTTTCGCCGGTGACGAACTGCTCGCCCATCAGGCGCATGGCCATGTCGACGCCCTTGCGGATCATCGGCTCGCCGCTCTTGCCGATGATGCGGCTCAGCGACGAGGTCAGGCCGGCTTCGTTGTGCGTCGAGACCAGTTTACCGGTCAGCAGCAGGCCCCAAGTCGCGGCGTTAACGAACAGCGACGGGCTGTTGCCCAAATGCGGGTGCCAGTTGCCGGTGCTGATCTTGTCGCGAATCAGCGCATCACGAGTGCCCTTGTCCGGGATACGCAGCAGCGCTTCGGCCAGGCACATCAGCGCCACGCCTTCCTGGGACGACAGGGAAAATTCTTGCAGCAGACCCTGAACAATGCCTGCACGACCGCCGGCACTTTTCTGGTTTCGCAGTTTTTCCGCGATAGAGGCGGCGAGTTTGTTGGTGGCTTCAGCCATGGCGACCGGCAGGCGAGCCTGTTCGATCAGCATCGGCACGACTTCCGGCTCAGGGCGACGGTAAGCGGCAGTGATCGAGGCGCGCAGAACCGATTGCGGCAGGATGCTTTCAGCGAATTCAAGGAAGCACTGGTGAGCGTGATCGTTATGGACTTCGCCCGCCTCATCGGCGTCCTTGGCGGTCAAACCGTTCAGCTCGGTCAGGGTTGCACCACCCTCGAGTTTCTCCAGGTAATTGAAAATTGCCTGCTTGATCAGCCAGTGCGGTGTGCGATCAATCGAGGTCGCGGCAGCCTTCAGGCGCTCGCGGGTCGGGTCATCGAGTTTGACCCCAAGGGTGGTGGTAGCCATATTTTTATCCTCATGGTTGCCACAGTTGCGTGGCATCAGCTGGCCGCAAGATTAGCCGTGCGCCGAAAGAGGTGCAACCGGGTGCAACCCTTTTTTTGCCGGAATAATAAGCAGCTCGTCAGGAATTATTTTCTGGTACGAAAGTACTGCTCCTGCTTGGTGCTTTTGCTTCTAGCAAATAGCCATGACTGCCACAAAAGGGAGCAAAAACGCGGTGATTGTCGATAAAACCGACTAGGTGCAACTTATTCTCACGAAACTGGTTGCACCTCTTTTGCTTTGTTGCATAGGATTCGCGCCCAAGGTGCAACCGGGGAAATAACCTGGTGTATCGGCTGATGGCTTTCCTGGGGAAACATCAGTCCTAAATGCGCGGGATCCCGAATCGTCTGCCAAACGTCGTCGTTTGCGCGCGGTTCATCGCCGCCGCTACATAAAAACAAAGCCAGGGCGTAACTTAATGAGCGTTAGCAATCCAACCTTGATCACGTTCGTGATCTACATCGCAGCAATGGTGCTGATCGGCTTGATGGCCTATCGCTCCACCAACAACCTTTCTGACTATATTCTGGGCGGCCGCAGCCTGGGCAGCGTCGTCACCGCGCTATCCGCCGGTGCGTCCGACATGAGTGGCTGGTTGTTGATGGGCCTGCCAGGCGCCATCTACATGTCCGGTTTGTCCGAAAGCTGGATCGCCATCGGCCTGATCGTCGGTGCTTACCTGAACTGGCTGTTCGTTGCCGGCCGTCTGCGTGTGCAGACCGAGCACAACGGCGACGCCCTGACCCTGCCGGACTACTTCGCCAGCCGTTTCGAAGACAAAAGCGGCCTGCTGCGGATTATCTCGGCGATCGTGATTCTGGTGTTCTTCACCATCTATTGCGCTTCCGGCATCGTTGCCGGCGCCCGTCTGTTCGAAAGCACCTTCGGCATGTCCTACGAGACGGCGCTGTGGGCCGGTGCTGCGGCGACAATTGCCTACACCTTTATCGGCGGTTTCCTCGCGGTAAGCTGGACTGACACGGTTCAGGCGACCCTGATGATTTTCGCGCTGATCCTCACGCCGATCATCGTGCTGCTGGCCACTGGCGGCGTCGACACCACGTTCCTGGCCATCGAAGCGCAAGATCCAAGCAACTTCGACATGCTCAAAGGAACCACTTTCATCGGCATCATCTCGCTGATGGGCTGGGGTCTGGGTTACTTCGGTCAGCCGCACATCCTCGCGCGTTTCATGGCGGCGGACTCGGTGAAATCGATCGCCAAGGCGCGTCGCATTTCCATGACCTGGATGATCCTGTGCCTGGGCGGCACCGTGGCCGTCGGCTTCTTCGGTATCGCGTACTTCTCGGCGCACCCGGAACTGGCCGGCCCTGTCACCGAGAACCACGAGCGTGTGTTCATCGAACTGGCGAAAATCCTCTTCAACCCATGGATTGCCGGTGTACTGCTGTCGGCCATTCTGGCTGCGGTGATGAGCACCCTGAGCTGCCAGTTGCTGGTGTGCTCGAGCGCCCTGACCGAAGACTTCTACAAAACCTTCCTGCGTAAATCGGCCTCGCAACTAGAGCTGGTCTGGGTCGGTCGCGCCATGGTTTTGCTGGTTGCGTTGATCGCCATCGCACTGGCGGCCAACCCGGATAACCGCGTACTGGGCCTGGTGTCCTACGCTTGGGCGGGTTTCGGTGCTGCATTCGGCCCGGTTGTGCTGATCTCGGTGATCTGGAAAGACATGACCCGCAACGGCGCACTGGCCGGCATCGTGGTTGGCGCTGTCACCGTGGTGGTCTGGAAGCATTTCGAACTGCTGGGTCTGTACGAAATCATCCCGGGCTTCATCTTCGCCAGCCTGGCGATCTACTTTGTCAGCAAGGCGGGCGAACCGACTCGCGGCATGGTTGAGCGTTTCGAGGCAGCGGAAAAAGATTTCATTCTGAACAAGTAAAACGCTGAGCTACGGCTCACATGAAAACGGCCCGTTTCCTACAGGAGACGGGCCGTTTTTTATTGCCTGTGATTTCTCGGACATTGTGGAGATCCATTGTGGGAGCGGGCTTGCTCGCGAAGGCGGTTTCTCATTCAGCAATGATTCAAGCTGACATACCGCTTTCGCGAGCAAGCCCGCTCCCACATTTGGTTCGTCGATGGGTTTGAGGGATTTGTCTGTAGTCGTTTGCGCCAATTTTCTGTGGGTTTTTCGACAACAGAAGTAGGGCAAATCTGATTTTTCCGTCCCCCACTCAACACCCCTTGCCCCTCATGCAGAATCGCCCGCCCTCACTCTGCAGAGACACATCGGATGTTCGCGCCTGCCAATCAACCGCGTTTCACGTTGACCCTCGAAGGCGCCCAAATTGACCTCAAAGTCCTTGAGTTCACGGGCAAGGAAGCCATCAGCCAACCCTTTCGTTTCGAGCTGGAACTGGTCAGTGAACGACCCGATCTGGATCTCGAAAGCCTGTTGCACTGTCAGGCGTTTCTCAGCTTTGACGCTGACGGTTCCGGCGTTCACGGTCAGATTTATCAGGTCGGGCAGGGCGATTCCGGGAAACGTCTGACGCGCTATCACCTCAGCCTTGTCCCGCGACTGACCTACCTCGGGCACCGCATCAATCAGCGTATTTTTCAGCATCTCAGCGTTCCGCAAATCGTTGAGCAAATCCTCAAGGATCACTCGATCCTGCGCGATGCCTTCGAATTCCGCCTCGGCAGCGATTACCCGGTGCGTGAGTATTGCGTGCAGTACGGTGAGAGTGATCTGGCGTTCATCCAGCGTCTGTGCGCGGAAGTCGGCATCCATTACCACTTTCAGCACAGTATTGAAGAGCACTTGCTGGTGTTCGGTGACGATCAGACCGTGTTTCCGAAACTTGTCGAGCCGACCTTGTATCTGCCCGGCAGCGGCATGCTCGGTGCGGCGCCGGCGATCAAGCGCTTCAACGTTCGAGTGGAAACCCGTACCAGCGTGGTCACCCGGCGCGACTACAACTTCGTAAAACCGCGTCTGCAACTGGAAAGCCGTATCGACAGTGAGCAGCGCCCGGTGCTGGAGGACTATCACTTTCCCGGCCAATTCAAAGATCGTGAAACCGGCAAGCACCTCGCCCAGCGCGCACTTGAACGGCATGTCGCCGATTACCGTCAGGCTGAGGGCCTTAGCGACGAATCCTCCTTGGTTTGCGGACATTTCCTGCAACTGGCCGACCATCCGCGCCAAGACTGGAATGACCTGTGGTTGCTGACTGCCGTCGAGCACCATGGCCGACAGCCGCAAGTGCTGGAAGAAACGGCGACCAGCGATGGGGAAGGTTTCCAGGGTTACCGTAATACCTTTCTCGCCACGCCGTGGGACGTGTTCTTTCGTCCGGCGCTGGGCCCGGAAAAACCGCGCATGCCCGGTTATCAACCGGCCGTCGTCACGGGCCCTAAAGACATGGAAATCCATTGCGACGAGTACGGCCGGGTCAAGGTGCAACTGGCCTGGGATCGTGATGGTGAGTTGAACGAGCATTCCAGTTGCTGGCTGCGTGTCGCCAGCGGCTGGGCCCACGACGCTTATGGCAGCGTGCTGATTCCGCGAGTCGGCATGGAAGTGCTGGTCGGTTTCATCGACGCCGATGCCGACAAACCGCTGGTCATGGGCTGCCTGCCAAATGCCGCGACGCCCGTGCCGCTGGATCTGCCCGCCGACAAAACCCGCAGCATCTTCCGCAGCCAGAGCAGTCCCGGCGGTGGCGGCTACAACGAACTGCGCATCGAGGATCGCAAAGGCGCCGAGGAAATCTACCTGCGCGCCCAGCGCAACTGGACGCAGCACGTGCTGCACGATCAACAAGTGCAAGTGGATAACCAGCGCAACATCGTCGTCACCGGCCTTGCTCGCCATGAGTTGAAAGCCGATGAGCAGCGCATCACCCACGGACAGCGCCAGATCGAGGTGAAGCAGGATGATCACCTGACCGTGATCGGTGATCAGCATGTTCGCGTGAGCAGTCAGGCGCTTAACGCCAGTGCGCAAATCCATATCAGCGCTGGCCAGCAAGTGGTCATTGATGGCGGCGCGAGTGCAACGATTCAGGCGGGCGGGCAGTGGATCAACATCGGCCCCGGCGGGATTTTCAGCAGCGTGCCGATTGTCGTGGGTGGCGCGCCGATGGCGGCGATGAGTGCAGCACCGGTCGTGCCGGGACTGCCGGAGAAACTGGCCGCAGCGTCGGCGGCGATGCTCACGGCGGCGCAAATCATGAGCCTGAAAGGTGATGCGCCATTCTGCGAAGAGTGTGAGCGGTGCAAGGATGGCATCTGCCCGACACCAAGTGGGTTGACCCAATCCCCAAAGTCCTCAGCCCGGCCGGCGCCTTCCAGCGTTGAGCCGGGCTTTCATATTGTTGAACAGGGAATGTCTCGGTCTGCACTGGAATCGACACTGTTCCCGCAGCCGGATCCGGCCGTGCTGGAGAAATTTCGCAGCCTGAATCCGCAGCTCAGTCAATACGCCAAACCTGGGCAACTGATCGTCCTGAGCGATCCGCGTAATACGCAATGCACTCGGGAAGAGGCGTTATTGATGGAGGTGGCGCAGAAAGTTGATGCAGCGTTGGCGCCAATGAGTGACTCGGAGGCCGAGTTTATGGCTCGGCATCATGGGGAGATTGAGTCGTTTTTATCGCAGGGTTCGACAAGCGTGGGGATTGGGGCAGCGATGTTCAGTAATCACCTGAAAAGTCTCGCCAGCACGTTGAGTGAGTTGGAGTCACTGCATAAGGAAACCTTCGATAAACACGGCAAGCTTAAAGGTGCTGATTTCTTTGCCAAGCGAACACAGTTGATGACGCAACTGGATAACAGCCTCAGTCCCTTGATGCGAAAAATGGCTGGTTTTCCCGATCACCCCAACCTTAGGAAAGCGCTGGGCATTTCCAGTCGCAGCCTTGTCCATCACTGGAGCAAGGTGGGCAGTTCAGCCGGAATTCCGGGGTATGCGACGCATATTGAGGGGGTTAGCAAGGCTGCCAAAGTGATGAAATTGGGTGGTTGGATTGGGGTCGGTCTAGGGGCGCAGCTTCGACGCTGAAAGTAAGTGAAGTATGTCGAACTGGACGTGAAGAGGCGTGTAAGAAAGTTAGGATGACTGAAAGTGGAAAGTTTATCGGGGTTGTGGTGGGTGGTACTTACGGTCCGGCGATAGCTACTCCAATTTGCGCTGCAATCAGTGTGACAGGGTACGGAGCCATTGCCTGCGCTCTTGTACTTTCAGGCGTAGGAACATTGGGTGGCGGATTGCTGGGGGAGGCCTTGGGAGAGGGCGCTGGAGAAGTTGTGTATGAATGGGTTGAGGGAAGATGAGCGCAAAGGATGTTTATTTTGTATTTGTGATTTTTGATCTATTGCTTGGGTTGGCCTTACTGTTTGCTCAATTGTATTTTTCGCACTTTAAGCTGGACATGCTTGTTGGGTTGTTGAGTAATTCTTATGGTGTAAAGATTCGTCATCCTTTTATGAAGATGGGTTTCGGTGGCAGGATGTTTTTAACGATGAACCTTAGCTGGATGCTTTTTAGACACAAAGTGTCTATCAGGAATGGGGAACTGGATCCGCAAGATTACGAGAATGTTCCATCAGCGCTAAGAGTCTATTCTCAGGGCATGCACCTTTTTGGGTTTGTAATGGGTGTGCTGATGATTATTCTTTTCATAGTTGGAAAATTCAGTGGGTGGTTAAAGTAAATCTTCCCCATAACTGGTGGGTGGAGAGGTTGGTGCCATATTCGGGTGCTATCCATTCGGGGAGTGGGGCGAGCAAGGGGCAGATGTTGTCTATGAAATCCAGAAATGAGATCTGATATTGAAATACTCTTCCTGTTGAGTGGTTTGGTATTGATTGCACTTATTTTTCTGTCGTCCTTGATTTTGCTGTTTGTCGCTTATTTTTTTGCGCGGGATATCTTTGAGTATTTGAGCAATTCGCCGGCTGTTATTTCTAGAAGGCGCACCTTGGGATGGGAGCCGATTGGCCGATTTCTATTTATTAATAGTGTGGGCACGCTCATGATCTTCTCGCGTAAATCCATACGAAATGGTGAGCTGGACGCCAAGGATTACGAAGCCTTGCCGGTAGGCTTGCGGCGGATAATTTTATTTTCCAATTGGATGATGTTGGTGTTAAGCACCATTGCAATAATCGGTGCGGTGTTGGGAAAGGTTAATGGTTGGCTGAGTTAACCATTTTTCGATGATCAATCTGTTTTTGCCATTCAGGTTGTTTCTTTACGCTGGTTTGTAACTCAGCCATTTGTTTTTGTAGATAACAGCATTCTTGATATTGTCGAGAGCTGCATAGGCCCTTGAATGAATAAACTGATTCCCCAGCATTGGTTACAACGTCAGCCGCTAATGGCCGATGAACAACTGTTTGCAGTTCTCAGCAGCACCAGCGATGGCGAGCCGTTCAAGGTCTGGAGCGGGTCAACTACCGCACAAGCGCCAAGTCCGATTTGGGCGGACACTATTTACGCTGAGTGGGATACGGTGATGCCCTTCGTGGGAATTGTCGCTGTGGACAGTGAGTTTCTGGATTGGGTGGCGACTACTGAGTCTCTTAATTGGGGCTGGCTGGCGGTTTCTTCGGCGAGTCCTGAAGTGGTGGTTGAGCATTTTCGCAGTCTGACGCAGGTGCTGATGCCGGACGGGAAGACAGTGTTTTTTCGATTCTGGGATGGACGTTTTCTGTTGCCGATTCTGCAGTCTGATGCAGTGGATTCGGCACAACTGTTGCCGGTTATCTCACGCGGTTTGATCAATGGTCAGGCAATTGATATCGGTGGCGTGGCGCAGGTTTCTGGACGGGTTTTTCCTTGGTGGAAGGTGCCGGATTCGGTGTTGGTTTCGACGGGTGACGAAGTTAGGGTCAGCAATACTCTGCAGTGGCTGAGCGAGGAACATCCACCAATTTTCGAAGCGTTTCCCGAGCCGGTTTTACGTTGCAAGGTCAGGCAGTTTTTTCAGGTTTCGGTGTCGGAAGATTCGTCGCAATTAGCGTTGTTGGCCTATTTGCGGGACGAAGATAAGTAAAATTTCCGGGCGAAGGCGTCGGACGTTTCCTTCGAGTTGCGGCGGTTTCCATGAACTGGTGGGCGGTGGGTTGCAGGGATAGTCTTTTGGCTGTCACCGCAAATTCGGTGGCAGGGCGTGGAAGCCCTTTTATCGTTAGGCGCATGAAGCACCACCAGGCAGGCATTCTTTGCTCTCTGTTTTTATGGTGGCTGTGCGCGGGGCGCTTTCGAGTGCGCCGGGTGCCTAACGTCCCGGTCTTCCACACCTGCGTACAGCCGCCACCTATTGCGTGGAAGTAAAAGTGGCGGCTCCAGTTCATACGTTAGGAGTCAGTCCATTGAAAAATTTAAAACCCGATCCACCCTACAAAAAAATCACTCCCCATCCCGACAACCGCTTCATGGCCCTGACCAGCAACTGCAGCGACATGCCCACGCTGTTCGTCGACACTCATGCGCCGCTCGACATCCTCATGGACGCCGCCAACTACCGCCTCCGCGCCGTCGCTCAAGTGCTGGAAAACATGTGCATGCGCGGCTCGATCGAGTGCGACTCCGTCATCCTCAGCGATTTCGCCATGCTGTGTGCGATTCCGCTACGTGATGGCTGTGATGTGCTGGATGTCATCGGTAAGCGGTTGAGCAGCATGCCCGCCTGAAAAAGATCAAAAGATCGCAGCCTTCGGCAGCTCCTACACGGGAACTTGGGGTCACCCTGTAGAGCTAGCGAAGGCTGCGATCTTTTGATGTTGAGGCCCGCTCAGCCGCCAACCCCTGACTTGCCGCGCGGTAAAAGGTAAACTTTGCGCCCTTCGCAGGAGCAGCCATGAATTATCGTCACGCCTTCCATGCCGGCAATCACGCCGATGTGTTCAAACACCTGACCTTGACCCGCCTCATCGCCTTGATGTCGCGCAAGGAGCAGCCGTTTGCCTATCTCGACAGCCACGCCGGCATTGGTCTGTATGACTTGCAGGGCGATCAGGCGAATCGCACCGGCGAGTACCTGGAAGGCATCGCGCGCTTGTGGGATCAGCCGGATCTGCCGGCGCTGACCGCCGATTACATGAAAGTGCTGCACGAGATGAATCCGGATGGCCAGTTGCGCTACTACCCGGGTTCGCCGGAGCTGGCGCGGCGTCTGACGCGGCCGCAGGATCGGGTGATGCTCAACGAGAAGCACCCGGAAGACGGCGTGCTGCTCAAGGACAACATGGCCGGTGATCGTCGGGTGAAAGTACACCTCGGCGAGGGCTGGCATGTGGCGCGGGCGATGTTGCCGGTGCAGGAGAAGCGCGCGGTGATGCTGATCGATCCGCCGTTCGAACAGCTTGATGAGATGCAGCGCTGCGCGGCGTCGTTGAAAGAGGCCATTGGCCGCATGCGCCAAACGGTGGCGGCGATCTGGTATCCGGTGAAAGACCAGCGTGCGCTGCGTCGTTTCTATCAGGATCTGGCCGGGAGCGGCGCGCCTAAGTTGCTGCGCGTGGAGTTGCTGGTGCATCCGCTGGATACGCCGAACAGTCTGAACGGTTCGGGGATGGCGATTGCCAATCCGCCGTGGGGGCTGGAGGAAGAATTGCGTGAGCTGCTGCCGTGGTTGTCGAAGAAACTGGGGCAGACTCAGGGTGGCTGGCAGATGGATTGGTTGATTGCTGAGAGCTGATTAACGGCAAGATCAAAAGATCGCAGCCTGCGGCAGCTCCTACAGGGGGCGGGGTCATCCACAAATGTGTGGACGATCACTGATCTCCTGTAGGAGCTGCCGAAGGCTGCGATCTTTTGCTTTCAGGCTTTAGTTACCCGCCAAACTTGGTGGCATGCACACGCCGGTGCCGCCAATCCCGCAGTAACCCTCAGGATTCTTCGCCAGATACTGCTGGTGATACGTCTCGGCGAAGTACACGGTCGGCGCCTGTTCGATCTCGGTGCTAATTTCACCCAGGCCAGCCTTCGACAATTCAGCCTGATACACCGCTTTGCTCTTCAGCGCCGCGTCCAGATGCTCAGGCGAAGTCGCGTAGATTACCGAGCGGTACTGCGTGCCGATGTCATTGCCCTGACGCATGCCTTGCGTCGGGTTGTGCAGTTCCCAGAACATCGCCAGCAGCTCTTCGTAGCTGACTTTATCCTTGTCGAACACCACCAGCACTACTTCGGAGTGGCCGGTCAGGCCCGAGCAGACTTCTTCGTAGGTTGGGTTCGGGGTGAAGCCGCCAGCGTAACCGACGACCGTGCTGACCACGCCTTCGCGCTGCCAGAAGCGGCGCTCGGCGCCCCAGAAGCAACCGAGACCAAAGATCGCAAAATCGACGTCCTGGAAAAACGGGCCGAGCAGCGGGGTGTCTTCAAACACGAAGTGTTTTTCAGGCAGGGTCATCGCGGTTTCGCGGCCGGGCAGAGCTTGTTCTTTGGTTGGAAGCACGTTTTTGTTCACCAGAATTTCCGAGCGCAGAACCATGATCAGTCCTCTCAGTCAGGTTGGATGTAAAAAGTCAGACCGCCAGTGTGCCCAATGATGCCCGACTTCGCACTAGCCAATGTAGGAGCTGCCGAAGGCTGCGATCTTTTGATCTTGTCTTTAAAAAAACAGGATCAAAAGATCGCAGCCTTCGGCAGCTCCTACATGAGAGGGCGGCGGGGGGTTAGAGGGCGAGCGGGCCGCGCGGGTAGCGCTTGAGCGCCTGGATCAGTTCGCCGCCGGGGATCGGGCGGTCGAACAGGTAACCCTGGCCGACGTCGCAGCGATGGCGACGGAGGAATGCCAGTTGTTCGGCGGTCTCGATGCCTTCCGCCACAACCTTGAGTTTCAGGTTGTGCGCCATGGCAATCACCGCTGAGGTGATTTCCATGTCGTCCTGGTTGTCGGGGATTTCGTGGATAAAGCTGCGATCGATCTTGATGATGTCGATCGGGAATTTCTTCAAATAACTCAGCGACGAATAACCGGTACCGAAGTCGTCCATGGCCAAGGTCAGGCCCAGACGCTTGAGCTGATCAAGCTGCAAGTGCGTGTCCTCAGTGGCTTCCAGCAGCAAACCTTCGGTCAGTTCCAGTTCGAGCAGATGGGCCGGCAGCGCTTCTTCCTTGAGGATGTTGGCGATGGAGGCGACCAGATCCGGGTCGGAAAACTGTTTCGGCGAGAGGTTGATCGCCACTTGCAGATTGCCCATGCCAGCAGCGGTCAGCGCTTTGCTCATGCGGCAGGCCTGGCGCGCAATCCACTTGCCGATCGGAATGATCAACCCGGTTTCTTCGGCAACGCTGATGAACTGATCCGGGCGAATCATCCCGCGTTCCGGGTGGTTCCAGCGCAACAGCGCTTCCATGCCCAGCAAGCGACCGCTGCGCAGGCACAGCTTGGGCTGGTAGAACACGTCCAGCTCATTCTGGGTGAGGGCGCGGCGCAGGTTGTTCTCGACGAACAGTTTGTAACTGGCCTCGGCGTTCAGCGCTTCGGTGAAGACTTGCACTTGGTGTTTGCCATTGGCCTTGGCCTTATGCAGAGCAAGACCGGCGTTACGCATCAGGGTTTGCGGGTCGCGGCCGTGCAACGGCGCGCAAGCCAGACCGACCGAGCCGGTGACGCTGATCAACTGGTTGTCGACGAACATCGGTTTATCCAGCGTCGCCAACAATTGGTTGGCGATCTGCTGACCGGTCGCCAGATCGGTGTCGTCGAGCAGTACGGCAAATTCGTTACTGGCGAATCGCGCGAGGCTGCCACTTGGGCTGAGGCTGTTGCGCAGACGTCGGGCCAGGCTGATCAGCAGTTTGTCGCCGGTCTGGTGGCCGAGGCTGTCGTTGATGCGCTTGAAGTTGTCGATGTCGACCAGCAACAGGCTGATCGGGGTATCGCTATCCCGGGCGAAGCGTTCGTCCAGATTGCGGATAAACGCCGGGCGGTTACCGAGGTTGGTCAGGTTGTCGGTGTAGGCCAGACGCTCAATGCGTTGCTGCGCGAGTTTGGTCTGGGTGATGTCTTCGTAAATGCCGATGTAATGCGTCAGCTCACGGTTGTCGCCGTAGACCTTGGAGATTGACAACTGGCCCCAGTACGGTTCGAGGTTTTTCCGGCGGCTTTTGAATTCGCCCTGCCAACTGTTGCTCTTGGCTAGCGCCGAAGGCGCGTCGAACAGCAGCTCGCTAAGGTTTTCCAGCGCCGGCAACTCGGACAGTCGCTGGCCGTGGACTTCCTCGGTGGTGTACTGGGTGATCGCGGTGAAGCTCGGGTTGACGTACTCGACCACGCCGTCGCAATTGACCAGCAAAAACGCGTTGGCGCTTTGCTCGACCGCACGCTGGAACAGGTGCAGGGCGCTGGTGGCGGTGCGGCGGTTGTGGTTGTTGATGACTTGCGCGAACTGGTCGGCCAGCTCACCGGCAAAGGCGATTTCGTCGGACTGCCAGGCGCGGGTCACGCCGGTCTGCTCCAGGCACAACACGCCGACGACCTGACCATCGACACGAATGCTGGCATCGAGCATCGCATTGACGTCGCGCGGGCGCAGGGCTTCGGCCATTTCGCGGGTACGCGGGTCACGCATCGCGTTGTGCGCGTCGATGGCGCGGCTGCTTTGCAACGCTTCCATGTAATCGGGGAAGGTGCTGACGTCGATCACGTCCGGCAGGATGTATTCCTGCGTCGTACGGTGGTACGCCGAGATCGGCACCAGTTGCTGGCCTTCGAGGTTCCACAGGCTGGCGCAGTCGATTTCATAGATATCGCAGGCGCAGCGGGTGATCAGTTCGGCGGCTTCCTGCAACGAGTTGTGCGTGCTGTAGCGCTGACGGGCGAGCAATAAAATCAAATCCTGCTGGGCGCGGACACGCTCCAGATGCAGCAGTTGTTCCTGCTGCGCACGCTGATTCAGTTCGAGGGCGATTTGCAGGCGCGAATTTTGGGTTTCGAGATCGACCGAGGGTTGCAGCGGCGCATCGTCGAAGACGTCATCGACCGCCAGCAAATAGCCGCGCAGCAGGTGACGATTGTGTTGTTTGTAGGCTTCGCCCAGTTCAAGAATATTCAGCGCGCCGGCCGGGGTGTGCAGGGTGTAACGCACCAGATAATGCGGGCTGGCGCCGAGTTGTTGCTGGATCGCGTCGTGCAGTTGATAGCGCGCTTCCGGCTCCATCAGGCTGGCGTAAGGCGAGCCGACCAGAGCGCACAGCTCGACAGCGGGCTGGCCGAACTGGCGTTCGCAATTCGGATCGAGAAAGAGCATCGCCCAACTGGCTTCATTCAAGCGCTCGAAACGCAGCATGCCGAGCCGCGAGGGCACAGGCAACTGCGTCACTACCTCGGCCACCATACGGCTGGCGGCATCGGGTTGGCTCTTCATGAAGGGAACTCGCTTGGAAATATGCTGAACGCGCCGGGCTCTCGCCCTCTTAAACGTTGCCTGCGGCAAGGTTGCATCATTGCAGCACTGACTGACAAGAGTGATGAAGGCCAAGTGCTATAAGAATATGTCGGCTGGAGTGAACATTTCTCCAGCGTCTATTTGAAAACAGCAAAAGATCGCAGCCAGCGCCCACGTTTGAAGAGAAATGCGATCCCTGTAGGAGCTGCCGAAGGCTGCGATCTTTTAAGGTTTAGCGCAGATCTATCGCAATCGACTGCAACGGCTTCCCATCGCGATCATGGTAATTCACCACAATCCGCTCAGCCTCGACCACCATGTGCGCGAAGTTATCCTGACTAATCACCTCGCTGGTCAACTCATGCACATAATCCCCCGCCACCGTGCGCACCAACGGCTGATCGAGGATGAACGTGGACGCCTTGGCATACGGCAGCAGTTTGCTGTTGCACAGCGGCGATGACACCACGGTGTGCACTTCGAAATCAGGATCTTCACTGTGCGTCAGACGCGCAGTCATCGAGCCATGCACGTCGCCGGAAATGAAGATCACATTGCTGATCCGCCGGGTACGAATGGTTTCCAGCAAGCGCAGACGCTGCTCCGGAAAAGCTTTCCACGCATCTTCGCCAAGGCCTTTGCCGTCCGGGTAGAACATCACGCTGGTGACCACGAATTTGACCCGCGCCGTGCTGTTGATCAGCCAGTCCAGCAGCGCTTGCTCCTGTTCGTCGTCGAGGATGCGTCGATCATCGGCCGACAAGTTGCGGCGGGTGCGGCTATCGGTGACAAACCATTCGAGATCGCCGTCGCTGAATTGATACCAGTAATGCTGGACAGATGAATGATCAACTTGGCCGTTAGTTGCCAAAGAACAGGCCGGGCTATGGCTGGCTTGATACAGTTCATAGGCTTTGGTGGCGTTGTTATATAACGCGTCGTCACCTGCTTCGGCATTCGCCGGCCAGTTGTCCTCGATTTCATGGTCATCGAGAATCATATACGTCGAAGTTTCCGACATTAAGCGCTTTATGTTGGGTTGCGAAAACGCTGCGCGGTACTTTGCGAGAATATCTTTGTATTCGTGATCAGGCGCAATCAAGTTGAGATCGTCGACATAGATCTGATCGCCGGTCATCAACATTGCACTGATGGGTGGTTGTATCCCCTCAATCAATTGACGGATTGAAGCAAAGATCCGGTCACCGAACTGCGGTAATACCGCAACCCCTGCCGTCATGCGCAGGTAACGGCACGAACCAACGATGTAGGCGCGCGGCTGCAATGGTTCGCCGGAGCGGGTGCGAAAACGGTGAGTCTCGCGTGGCCACTGCAGCGGCAGTTCGGCGACACTGTCGACGGTGTGTACCGGACTCATCGGGCTGAACCAGCCGGTTTGATATTCGTACTCGGTGTTTTCAAGTAAGTTGTGAAGTGCGATCACATTGGACATGTCGCGAGATTCGTCGAGTTTGGCAAAAATGCCTTTAGTCCATTGTTGCGTGTCGCTGGCCCGATAACGAATGCCGGCGAACACCTGAAGATCTTTTTGAAACTCGCCGCGAATAAATATCCGCGCCTGGTTAGTTGTAACGTGGCCAATAATCGGGCCGATAGTCGGTTTTAACATGTTCGAATCCATTCGAATGAGTGTCAGATAAAACTAAAAGGTATTTTGACTGTGCTGTGCCAAGACTAGTTGGCGTTTGGATAAAAAGATCGGCACTAAGCTGACTCGGGCTGTAGCCGATGTCAGCGCAATGTGTGGGAAAAGTATAAGAAGCGAATTTCAGGCAAAAAAAAGCCCCGTCAAACTGACGGGGTTGAGGTACGAGCGTGTGGCGCTCGAAAACGTGAAACACAAGCGGCCCTCCATTGCTGAAGGGCCGCCTGGGATTACAGCAGGATGGTACGGATGTCCGCCAGCAGGCTGCCCAGACGCTGGGTGAAGCGTGCGGCAGCGGCGCCGTTGATCACACGGTGATCGTAGGACAACGACAGCGGCAGCATCAGTTTCGGCTGGAAGGCTTTGCCGTCCCAGACTGGCTGGATGGTTGCCTTGGAAACACCGAGGATCGCCACTTCCGGCGCGTTGACGATCGGCGTGAAGCCGGTGCCGCCAATGTGGCCGAGGCTGGAAATGGTGAAGCAGGCGCCTTGCATGTCGTCAGCAGTCAGCTTCTTGTCGCGGGCCTTGGCGGCCAGCGCAGCGGCTTCGGCTGCCAGTTGCAACAGGCTCTTCTGGTCGACGTTCTTGATGACCGGTACCAGCAGGCCATCCGGAGTGTCGACGGCGAAGCCGATGTTGATGTACTTCTTGCGGATGATCGCTTTGCCGCTTGGCGCCAGCGAACTGTTGAAGTCCGGCAGCTCCTTGAGCATGTGCGCGCACGACTTGAGCAGCAACGGCAGGATGGTCAGCTTGACGCCGGCCTTCTCTGCAACGGCTTTCTGTGCCACGCGGAACGCTTCCAGCTCGGTGATATCAGCCGAATCGAACTGAGTCACGTGCGGGATGTTCAGCCAGCTGCGGTGCAGGCTCGACGCGCCGATTTGCATCAGGCGAGTCATCGGCACTTCTTCGATTTCGCCGAAACGGCTGAAGTCGACGACCGGAATCGGCGGGATGCCCGCGCCACCGGTTGCGCCAGCAGCAGCGGCCGGTGCTTCCTTGGCCTTCTGCATCATCGCTTTGACGTAAACCTGCACGTCTTCTTTCAGGATACGACCGTGCGGGCCGCTGGCGCCGACAGCGTTCAGCTCGACGCCGAACTCACGAGCCAGTTGACGCACGGCTGGGCCGGCGTGAACTTTCGCGCCCGGCTTGGCCGGTGCGGCGGCTGGAGCGGCAGCAGGTGCAGCGGCAGCCGGAGCAGCAGTGGCAGGTGCCGGAGCGCTCGGAGCAGCAGCGGCGGCAGCTGGCGCCGGGGCAGCAGCAGGGGCCGCGCCTTTGACTTTCAGCTTCAGAATCAGGTCGCCGGTACCGACTTCGTCATCCAGCTTGATGGAAACGCTTTCCACCACGCCGGCGGCAGGCGATGGAATTTCCATGCTCGCCTTGTCGGATTCCAGGGTGATCAGCGACTGGTCGGCTTCAACGCTGTCGCCAGCCTTGACCAACACTTCGATGATCTTGGCTTTGCCAGCCGAGCCGATGTCCGGAACGTGGATGTCCTGAACGCTGTCAGCAACCGGAGCGGCTGGCGCGGCTGCCGGAGCAGGCGCTGCGGCAGCGGCCGGAGCAGCAGCCTGAGCCGGAGCGGCCGCAGCAGGGGCCGCAGCACCCGCCACTTCCAGATCCAGAATCAGGTCGCCAGTGCCGACTTCGTCGTTGAGCTTGACGCTGATGGCCTTGACCACGCCAGCGGCAGGCGACGGGATTTCCATGCTCGCCTTGTCGGATTCCAGCGTGATCAGCGATTGATCAGCTTCGACGGTGTCGCCGACCTTGACCTGGATCTCGATGATCTGCGCCTTGCCCGAAGAACCGATGTCCGGCACGTGCACTTGCTGAACCGAAGCGGCAGCAGGGGCAGCGGCTGGCGCGGCAGCAGCAGGAGCGGCGGCCGGTTTTTCTTCAGCCTTTTTAGCCGGTGCAGCAGCCGGAGCAGGGGCCGCTTCAGCGGCGCCCTCGACTTCCAGCTCAAGCAGTTCGTCGCCTTCTTTCAGACGGTCGCCCAGCTTCACTTTCAGGCTTTTGATGACGCCGGCTTTCGGGGCCGGCACTTCCATGCTGGCCTTGTCCGATTCCAGGGTCAGGATGCTCTGGTCGGCTTCGATACGGTCGCCGACCTTCACAAACAGTTCAATTACTTCACCTTCACCGCTGCCGATGTCAGGTACGCGAATGAGTTCGCTCACAAAATGTCTCCTCAGCAGTCCAGTGGGTTGCGTTTTTCCGGGTCGATGCCGAACTTGGTGATGGCTTCAGCCACAACCTTAGGTTCGATATCACCACGGTCAGCCAGTGCTTCCAGGGCTGCCAACACCACGAAATGACGGTCAACTTCGAAGAAATGACGCAGTTTCTTGCGGCTGTCGCTGCGGCCGAAACCATCGGTGCCGAGGACTTTGAATTCCTTCGACGGTACCCACTGACGGATCTGCTCGGCGAACAGCTTCATGTAGTCGGTAGAGGCGATGACCGGACCTTTACGGCCGTTCAGGCACTCTTCGACGTAGCTCAGCTTAGGCTTCTGGCCCGGCTTCAGACGGTTGCTGCGCTCGACAGCGAGGCCGTCGCGACGCAGTTCGTTGAAGCTGGTAACGCTCCACACGTCAGCGCCAACGTTGAACTCTTCACGCAGGATCTTCGCCGCTTCACGGACTTCACGCAGGATGGTGCCGGAGCCCATCAGCTGTACGTGGTGCGCCGCATCGCGGGTGTCTTCTTCGAGCAGGTACATGCCTTTCTTGATGCCTTCTTCGGCACCGGCCGGCATGGCTGGCTGCTGGTACGACTCGTTCATCACGGTGATGTAATAGAAGATGTCCTGTTGCTCTTCGGTCATCTTCTTCATGCCGTCCTGAATGATCACCGCCAGCTCGTAGCCGTAGGTTGGATCGTAGGTGCGGCAGTTCGGGATGGTTGCAGCCAGCAGGTGGCTGTGACCGTCTTCGTGTTGCAGACCTTCACCGTTCAGGGTGGTACGGCCGGCGGTGCCGCCGATCAGGAAGCCACGGGTACGGCTGTCGCCAGCGGCCCAGGCCAGGTCACCGATACGCTGGAAGCCGAACATCGAGTAGAAGATGTAGAACGGCAGCATCGGCTGGTTGTGGCTGGAGTACGAAGTACCGGCGGCGATGAACGAGCTCATGGCGCCTGCTTCGTTGATGCCTTCTTCAAGGATCTGACCTTTCTGGTCTTCCTTGTAGAACATCACCTGGTCTTTATCGACTGGCTCGTAAAGCTGGCCGACGGACGAGTAGATGCCGAGCTGACGGAACATGCCTTCCATACCGAAAGTACGGGCTTCGTCCGGGATGATCGGAACGATGCGCGGGCCGATTTCCTTGTCCTTGACCAGTTGCGCGAGGATCCGCACGAAGGCCATGGTGGTGGAAATTTCACGGTCGCCGGAACCGTCAAGGATGGCCTTGAGGGTGTCCAGATCCGGCGTCGGCACGCTGAAGCTTTGTGCGCGGCGCTGTGGCACGAAACCGCCCAGTGCAGTGCGACGCTCGCTGAGGTAGCGGGCTTCGGCGCTGTTTGGCTCTGGCTTGAAGAACGGCAGGTTCTCCAGCTCTTCGTCCTTGACCGGGATGTCGAAACGATCGCGGAACAACTTCAGGCTGTCGACGTCGACTTTCTTGGTGTTGTGCGCAGTGTTTTTCGCTTCGCCGGCACCAGTGCCATAACCTTTGATGGTCTTGGCGAGGATGACGGTTGGTTGTTCTTTGTGGTTGACCGCTTCGTGGTACGCCGCATAGACCTTGTACGGGTCGTGGCCGCCACGGTTGAGTTTCCAGATCTCGTCGTCGGACAGATCAGCAACCATCGCCTTGAGTTCTGGCGTGTTGAAGAAGTGCTCGCGAACGAACGCGCCGTCTTTGGCTTTGTAGTTCTGGTACTCGCCGTCGATGACTTCGTCCATGCGACGTTGCAGGATGCCGTCGACGTCTTTGGCCAGCAGCGGGTCCCAGAAACGGCCCCAGATGACTTTGGTCACGTTCCACTGAGCACCGCGGAACACGCCTTCGAGTTCCTGGATGATCTTGCCGTTGCCGCGAACCGGGCCGTCGAGGCGCTGCAGGTTGCAGTTGATGACGAAGATCAGGTTGTCCAGCTTCTCGCGGCCGGCCAGGGAGATGGCGCCCAGAGATTCCGGCTCGTCGCACTCGCCGTCGCCCAGGAAGCACCAGACTTTCTGTTTGCCCGGCTGGATGAAACCGCGGTGTTCCAGGTACTTCATGAAACGTGCCTGGTAGATCGCCTGGATTGGACCCAGACCCATCGATACGGTCGGGAACTGCCAGAAGTCAGGCATCAGCCAAGGGTGCGGGTAGGACGACAGGCCCTGACCGTCGACTTCCTGGCGGAAGTTGTTCATCTGGTCTTCGGTGATGCGGCCTTCCATGAACGCACGGGCGTAAACGCCTGGCGAGGTGTGGCCCTGGAAGTAGATCAGGTCGCCGCCGTGTTCGTCGGTCGGGGCCTGGAAGAAGTAGTTGAAGCCGATGTCATACAGGGTCGCACTGGAAGCGAAGCTGGAGATGTGACCACCGAGGTCGGAATCTTTCAGGTTCGTACGCATTACCATGGCCATCGCGTTCCAGCGTACCAACGAGCGAATGCGGCGTTCCATGAACAGGTCGCCAGGCATGCGTGCTTCGTGGGTTACCGGGATGGTGTTGCGGTAAGGCGTGGTGATGGCGTAAGGGAGCTGCGAACCGCTGCGGGTTGCCAGTTCACCCATACGGGTCATCAGATAGTGAGCACGGTCTTCGCCTTCTTTGTCGAGAACCGATTCCAGGGCGTCCAGCCATTCCTGGGTTTCGACGGGATCGAGGTCTTGCATGGCTTGCTCCAGGGCGGAAAGGCTTCCAGAATCGGTTGCCTGAGTTTGCGACTGGCCTTGTGGGCAGACGATTTAAAATTCTTGGATTGCCGACAGGTTGTTCCGGCGGCGTGTAGTTTTACTACAAATCTTTGAGCATTTCAGCCTTTCGGATGTATAGACGAGTAGTAAAACTACAGATGAAAGGCTTGTGGCCTCTGACTGCGTTGTGAGAATAATCGTTAAGGTTGGTCGATTACCATCCGTAAAAGGTGAAACTTTGATGCTGGATGCTAAAGAAGAAGAAATTTCAGCTATTTCTAACTTTTGTTCGACAGTCCTTCAGGTAGCGGGTTTTCACCATTCACTACAAGCGGCTGATTACACGCCGATCAAGGATAGACCATGACCCTGCCCGTGCTTGCCGAACTGCCTGCCATCCTCCTGCCGTTGGTCACTCGATCCGAACAGTCGTTCCGTACGGCCGTCGCCGAACTGGAAGACGATCACGGCTTCTCGACCTGGACGCCAGAACGCTGGGCGCAGTTCGCCCGCGTCACCGCTGCCAGCGAGTTCGTCATTGAACAGAGCGTTCGTGACCCTTTGATGTTGCTCGCGCTGGTGCAGTCCGGCGAACTCGACCGGCCGTTCGCACCGGGTGAATTGTGTGCGCAGATTTCCGCTGCGGTGAACGCGGCACAGACCGAAGACGAACTCGGTCGCGCCCTGCGTCGCCAACGGGCGCGCCATCAAGTACGGATCATCTGGCGTGACCTCACCCGACAGGCCGATCTGGTGCAGACCTGCCGCGACCTCTCGGACATGGCCGACGCCACCATCGACCAGGCTTATCAATGGTTGTACAGCCGCCATTGCGAACAATTCGGCACGCCGACCGGTCGCCGCAGCGGTGAGCCGCAGCCCATGGTCATCCTTGGCATGGGCAAGCTCGGCGCGGTCGAGCTGAATTTGTCTTCCGACATCGATTTGATTTTCGCCTACCCCGAGGGCGGCGAAACGGTGGGCGTGAAGCGCTCGCTGGATAATCAGGAATTTTTCATTCGTCTCGGCCAGCGCCTGATCAAGGCGCTGGATCCGATGACCGTCGACGGCTTTGTGTTCCGCGTCGACATGCGCCTGCGCCCGTACGGTTCGTCCGGCGCGCTGGTGCTGAGCTTCAATGCGCTGGAACAGTATTACCAGGACCAGGGCCGCGACTGGGAACGCTACGCGATGATCAAGGCGCGGGTGGTGGCCGGCGATCAGGTCGCGGGCGCGCAGTTGCTCGACATGCTGCGGCCATTTGTTTATCGGCGTTATCTGGATTTTTCGGCGATCGAAGCGCTGCGCACCATGAAGCAGCTCATCCAGCAGGAAGTGCGGCGCAAAGGCATGGCCGACAACATCAAGCTCGGCTCGGGCGGAATTCGTGAGGTCGAGTTTATTGCTCAGGCCTTTCAGTTGATCCACGGTGGCCGCGACCTGAGCCTGCAACAGCGTCCTCTATTAAAGGTGTTGAGCACGCTGGAAGGGCAGGGTTATCTGCCGCCGGCAGTGATCAGCGAGTTGCGCGAGGGTTACGAATTTCTGCGTTACACCGAGCATGCGATTCAGGCGATTGCCGACCGTCAGACGCAGATGCTGCCGGACGGCGCGCAGGATCAGGCGCGCATTGCTTTCATGCTCGGGTTTGCCGATTGGGACGCTTTCCACGAGAAGCTGATGTTCTGGCGCGGCCGCGTCGCTTGGCACTTTGCGCAGGTGATTGCCGATCCCGACGAGGAAGAAGGCACCGAAAGCGAAGTGGTGGTCGGCGGTGAATGGTTGCCATTGTGGGAAGAAGAGCAGGACGAAGAGGCGGCTTGCCGACAGTTGGAAGAGGGCGGTTTCGCTGATGCCAGCAAAGCCCTGAAGGCACTGGCCGGTTTGCGTGGAAGCCCGCAATTGCGCGCGATGCAGCGGCTAGGGCGCGAGCGTCTTGATGCGTTTATTCCGCGCCTGTTGGCGCAAGCGGTTGAGCATGCCAATCCGGATCTGGTGCTTGAGCGGGTGTTGCCGCTGGTGGAAGCGGTCGCTCGGCGTTCGGCTTATTTAGTCTTGCTCACGGAAAACCCCGGTGCGCTGCGCCGCTTGCTGACGTTGTGCGCGGCGAGCCCGTGGATTGCTGAGCAGATCACTCGCTTCCCGCTGCTGATGGATGAATTGCTCAACGAAGGGCGTTTGTTCAAGCCGCCCCTGGCGCCGGAATTGGCCGCCGAATTGCGCGAGCGGCTGACGCGAATCCCCGAAGACGACCTCGAACAACAAATGGAAGCGCTGCGTCATTTCAAATTGGCGCACCGTTTGCGCGTCGCCGCTTCGGAAATCGCCGGCAGCCTGCCGTTGATGAAAGTCAGCGATTACCTGACCTGGCTCGCTGAGGCGATTCTTGAGCAAGTGCTGGCCCTGGCCTGGCGCCAGACCGTGGCCAAACACGGCACGCCGCTGCGCACCGACGGCACCTTGTGCGATCCCGGCTTCATCATTGTCGGTTACGGGAAAGTCGGCGGGCTGGAACTGGGGCATGGTTCCGATCTGGATCTGGTGTTTATCCATGACGGTGATCCGCAGGCGGAAACCGACGGGGCGAAACCGATTGATGGCGCGCAGTTCTTTACCCGGCTGGGGCAGCGGATCATTCACTTGCTGACGGCGCAGACCAACTCGGGGCAGCTCTATGAAGTGGATATGCGTCTGCGGCCGTCCGGTGCGTCCGGGCTGTTGGTGAGTTCGCTCGGCGCGTTTGCTCGTTATCAAGAAAATGAAGCGTGGACGTGGGAGCATCAGGCGTTGGTGCGGGCGCGGGTGCTGGTCGGCAGTCAGGATGTCGGTCAGGCGTTCGAGAAAGTTCGCGCGCAGGTGTTGGGCAAATCCCGTGATCTGGCGAAGTTGCAACAGGAAGTAAGCGAGATGCGCGCGAAGATGCGCGACAACCTCGGCACCAAGAGCACCTCGGCCGGTACGGCGGCAAATGCCTTCGACGCCACGGCGCCCTTTGACCTCAAGCAGGACGCCGGAGGTATCGTCGATATTGAATTTATGGTGCAATACGCGGCCCTGGCGTGGTCGCACAACCACCCGCCATTGCTGCGCTGGACCGATAACATCCGCATCACGGAAGAGCTGGAACACGAAGGGCTGATGCCTGCCGAAGACGCCAGCCTGTTGCGCGAGGCCTACAAAGCCTACCGCTCCGCCGCCCACCGGCAGGCCTTGCAGAAGGACCCGGGGGTGATTGCAGGCGACCAGTTTGTTGAAGAACGGCGACAGGTGTTGCGGATCTGGAAAGAGATGGGGCTAAGCTGAACACGCCAATGAAGGCAACGAAATTCAAAAGGTGGGAGCGAGCCTGCTCGCGAAAGCGGAGTGTCAGGCAACATCGATGTTGAATGTGCCGGCCCCTTCGCGAGCAGGCTCACTCCCACAATAGATCTGCGGTGAATCGCAGATGTTGGAACGAATGCAAAACCCTGTGGGAGCGAGCCTGCTCGCGAAGGCGGAGTGTCAGGCAGCATCGATGTTGGATGTGCCGGCCTCTTCGCGAGCAGGCTCACTCCTACAATAGATCTGCGGTGAATCGCAGATGTTGGAACGGATGCAAAACCCTGTAGGAGTGAGCCTGCTCGCGAAAGCGGAGTATCAGGCAACATCGATGTTGGATGTGCTGGCCCCTTCGCGAGCAGGCTCACTCCTACAATAGATCTGCGCTGAAATGCAGATGTTGGAACGGATGCAAAACCCTGTGGGAGCTGGCTTGCCAGCGATAGCGGAGTATCAGACGACAATAATGTTGAATGTGAAGACCCCATTGCGAGCAGGCTCGCTCCCACAGTAGATCTACAGTGTTTGTAGAATTCTCGAGGCGGGGAGGCGTAATTGCCTCCCCGGTTCGTTTTTGGAAACCACATGAATATTCTGATCGTTGGGCCCAGTTGGGTCGGTGACATGGTGATGGCGCAGACACTGTTTCAGTGTCTCAAACAGCGCCACCCGCAATGCGAAATCGACGTGCTGGCCCCCGAGTGGAGCCGGCCGATCCTTGAGCGCATGCCCGAAGTGCGCCAAGCCTTGAGCTTCCCGCTCGGCCATGGCGCGCTGGAATTGGCGACGCGTCGGCGCATCGGCAAATCCCTGCGCGGTCAGTACGATCAGGCGATCCTGCTGCCCAACTCGCTGAAATCGGCGCTGGTGCCGTTCTTCGCCGGCATCCCGAAACGCACCGGCTGGCGTGGCGAATTCCGTTACGGCTTGCTCAACGACGTGCGCACCCTCGATAAAGAACGCTATCCGCTGATGATCGAGCGCTTCATGGCGTTGGCCTATGAGCCGAACGCCGAGCTGCCGAAACCCTATCCACGCCCAAGCCTGCAAATCGACCCGGTCACCCGCGAAGCCGCGCTGGCCAAGTTCGGCCTGAGCCTCGATCGCCCGGTATTGGCCCTGTGCCCCGGCGCCGAATTCGGCGAATCCAAGCGCTGGCCGTCCGAGCACTACGCGAAAGTCGCCGAAGCGCGAATCCGCGAAGGCTGGCAGGTGTGGCTGTTCGGCTCGAAAAACGATCACGCGGTCGGCGAAGACATTCGCGCCCGATTGATCCCGGGCTTGCGCGAAGAATCGGTCAACCTCAGCGGCGGCACCTCGCTGGCCGAGGCCATCGACCTGATGTCCTGCGCCGACTCGGTGGTCTCCAATGACTCCGGCCTGATGCACGTCGCCGCCGCCCTGAATCGTCCACTGGTCGCGGTCTACGGCTCGACCTCGCCGGGCTTCACCCCGCCGTTGGCCGAGCACGTCGAAGTGGTGCGTCTGGGGCTCGATTGCAGCCCATGCTTCGACCGTACCTGCCGCTTCGGCCATTACAACTGCCTGCGCCAGTTGATGCCGGACGCGGTCAACGATGCCTTGCAGAAATTGCAGGGCTCCGTGGTCGAGGTTCATTAAGTTGCGGGTACTGTTGATCAAGACTTCATCGCTGGGCGACGTGATTCATGCGTTGCCGGCGCTGACCGACGCCGCCAGGGCGATCCCCGGGATCAAATTCGACTGGGTCGTGGAAGAAGGCTTCGCCGAGATCCCGACCTGGCACCCGGCCGTCGACAAAGTGATTCCGGTGGCGATCCGCCGCTGGCGCAAAAATATCTGGAAAACCATCACCAGCGGCGAGTGGAAACGCTTCAAACAAAGCGTGCGCGCCAACAAATACGACTTGGTGATCGACGCCCAAGGCCTGCTGAAAAGTGCCTGGCTGACCCGTTACGTCAAAGCGCCGGTGGCCGGACTCGATAAAGGTTCGGCGCGTGAGCCGATGGCCGCGCGTTTTTACGATCGCAAACTGGCCGTGGCCCGTGGGCAACACGCCGTCGAACGCGTGCGCCAACTGTTCGCCATCGCCCTCGGTTACGACCTGCCAAAAGGATTGGGCGACTACGGCCTCAACGTCGAGCGTCTGGTCGAACTGCCACGGAAAAACGCCTTTGTGGTGTTCCTGCACGGCACCACGTGGGACACCAAACACTGGCCGGAAGCCTACTGGCGTGAACTGACCGAACGCGTCGGTTACCTCGGCGTCGGCGTCAAGCTGCCGTGGGGCAATCCGCAGGAAAAAGCTCGCGCCGAACGCATCGCCGCCGGTTTCAAACACGCCGAAGTGCTGCCGAAACTCAATCTGGCCGGCGTCGGCAAAGTCCTCGCCGGGGCGCAAGCCTGCGTGGCGGTGGACACCGGCCTCGGCCATTTGGCGGCGGCACTGGACGTGCCGACCATCTCGCTGTTCGGCCCGACCAACCCGGGCCTGACCGGCGCTTACGGCAAACTGCAGATTCACCTGGCCAGCGACTTCCCGTGCGCGCCGTGCCTGCAAAAGAAATGTACCTATCAACCGACCGCGCAGGATGCCCGTCAGTTTGACCTGAAGCGTGAACAGCCGCTGTGCTTCACGCGTCTGAACCCCGAGCGTGTCGCCAGCCGACTGAGCACGTTGTTAATGGCTGAGGAGCTGCGCTGATGCAATTGGCATTCGTCCTGTACAAATATTTCCCGTTCGGTGGCTTGCAGCGCGACTTCATGCGCATCGCCCTCGAATGCCAGAAACGCGGGCATCAGATCCGCGTCTACACGCTGATCTGGGAAGGCGACGTGCCGCCCGGTTTCGAGGTGCTGGTGGCACCGGTGAAAGCGTTCTTCAATCATCGTCGCAACGAAAAACTCAGCGCATGGATGGAAGCGGATCTGGCCAAGCGCCCGGTTGATCGCCTGATCGGCTTCAACAAGATGCCGGGGCTGGACGTCTATTACGCCGCCGACGGTTGCTTCGAAGACAAGGCGCAGAATCTGCGCAACTCGCTGTACCGCCGCTGGGGCCGCTATCGCCACTTCGCCGAATACGAGCGCGCGGTGTTCGCCAAAGATGCGAAGACTGAAGTGCTGATGATTTCCGAAGTGCAGCAGCCGTTGTTCATCAAGCATTACGACACGCCGCTTGAGCGCTTCCATTTGCTGCCGCCGGGCATCGCTCAGGATCGTCGCCGTCCGGCAGACGCTGACGAAATCCGTGCCGGTTTCCGCGCCGAATTCAATCTGAAGGATGACGAACTGCTGCTGGTGCAAATCGGTTCCGGCTTCAAGACCAAGGGCGTTGATCGCAGCCTGAAAGCACTGGCCGCATTGCCCGCCGAACTGAAGAAGCGCACGCGGCTGTTTGTAATCGGCCAGGATGACCCCAAATTATTCCAGATGCAGAGCGCGACGTTGGGTCTGGGCGATAACGTGACGTTCCTCAAAGGGCGCAGCGATATCCCGCGTTTCCTGCTCGGCGCCGACCTGTTGATCCACCCGGCGTACAACGAAAACACCGGTACAGTGTTGCTTGAAGCGCTGGTCGCCGGCTTGCCGGTGCTGGTCAGCGCGGTCTGCGGTTACGCCCATTACATCGCCGAGGCCGACGCCGGGCGAGTGCTGGACGAGCCGTTCGATCAGGCGCAGTTGACGCAATACCTGACTGACATGTTGAAAGACGACGCTGCACGCGCGGCCTGGAGCCGCAATGGTCTGGCCTTCGCCGAGACGGCCGACCTCTACAGCATGCCGCAGCACGCGGCCGATGTGATTCTGGCGGAGCACGCTTAATGAAGTTGATGCTGGCTGAACCGTTCAAAAGCCTTTGGGCCGGACGCGACCCGTTCGCCGAAGTCGAAGGCTTGCAGGGCGAGGTATACCGCGAGCTGGAAGCACGCCGGACACTGCGCACGGAAGTCGACGGCAACGGATTTTTTGTGAAGATCCACCGTGGCATCGGCTGGGGCGAAATCTTCAAGAACCTGCTGACCGCCAAGCTGCCGGTACTCGGCGCGGGTCAGGAGTGGAAGGCTATCCAGCGTTTGCAGGAAGTCGGCGTGCCGACCATGACCGCCGTTGCGTACGGCGAGAAGGGCAGCAACCCGGCGGATCAGCATTCGTTCATCGTCACCGAAGAGCTGGCGCCGACCGTCAGCCTCGAAGACTTCAGCATCGACTGGATCAAGCAGCCGCCCGAGCCGAAACTCAAGCGCGCGCTGATCGCCGAAGTCGCGCGCATGACCGGCATGATGCACCGCGCCGGCGTCAATCATCGCGACTGCTACATCTGTCACTTCCTGCTGCACACCGATAAACCGGTGACTGCAGACGATTTCAAGCTCTCGGTGATTGATCTGCACCGTGCCCAGACCCGCGCGAAAATTACCCAGCGCTGGCGCAACAAGGATCTGGCCGCGCTGTACTTTTCCGCGCTGGATATCGGCCTGACCCGACGCGACAAGCTGCGTTTCCTCAAGGGTTATTTCCAGCAACCGCTGCGGCAGATTCTCGCCGAAGAAGCGCCGTTGCTGAGCTGGCTCGAAGGCAAGGCCAACAAGCTCTATGCGCGTAAACAGCGCTACGGGGATGCGCTCTGATGGCGGGTTGGATTCTGGAGCCGCAATACAGTGAACTCGCCGAAGATTTTGGCAGCCTCGAAGCGGTGTTCGCCCTGCAAGGCGAACGGCTGACTCGCGATCCGCTGTCGGAAGTCGTCCGGGTCGAGCGCAACGGCGTCAACTATTACGTCAAACGCTATGTCGGCGCCGGTAAAGGCTTGCGCCGTTACCTCGGCAAGCCGCGGGTGAAGATGGAGTGGCAGAACCTCAAGCGCTTCGCCAAGTGGGGCATTCCCACCGCCGAAGTGGTGGCCTGGGGTCTGGAGCGACGCGGCGCGGCGTACGACCGTGGCGCGATGATCACTCGCGAATTGCCGCGCACCGAGGATCTCTCGGCGCTGGCCGAGCGCAACGATCCCAAGCTCAAGGATCGCGCCTGGGTCGATGGCGTCAGCCGGCAGTTGGCCGCTTACACGCGGACGATGCACGATCACCGCTTCACCCATAACGATCTGAAGTGGCGCAACCTGCTGATCGACGATCAGGATCGACTGTTCCTGATCGACTGCCCGAACGGCGATTTCTGGCGCGGTTTCTGGCTCAAGTACCGCATCACCAAGGATCTGGCCTGCCTCGACAAGGTCGCCAAATATCACCTGTCGAACACCCAGCGCCTGCGCTTTTATCTGCAATACCGTGGGCGTGATCGCCTGAATGCCGCTGACAAGAAGCGCATTCGCCACGTGGTGAGATTTTTCGAGGGACGCGAATGACTGATTTTCTGGCCGCTGAAGACCGTGCGCTGCTTGAGCGCCATGGCCTCGGCACCTTCGACGCGCTCTGGGCCAAACAGCTCGAAGCGGTGGACGAGCCGAACACCGACGGTGGCGGCTGGAGCAGCGTGTTTCGTCTGGAGCTGGAAGGGCACGCCTACTACCTCAAGCGCCAGAGCAACTACCTGACGCGCACCTTGCACGCGCCATTCGGCGAGCCGAGTTTTGCCCGTGAGTTTCGCAATATCAGCCGTTACAACACGCTGGGGATTCCGGCGCTGCAAGCGGCTTTTTTCGGCCAGCGCAAGGTCGATGGCGAAGTCCGCGCGATCCTGCTGACCCGCGCCCTCGATGGCTGGGATGATCTTGATTCGTTGTTGCAGCGCTGGCCGGAACTGACCGCCACGCAGCAATCGGCGATCCTCAAGGCCTGCGGGCAACTGGCGCGGCTGCTGCACGGTCTGCGTCAGGTGCACGGCTGTTTTTACCCGAAACATATTTTTTTGCAGGCCGACGGCGCTGAGTATCGCGCGCAGTTGATCGACCTGGAGAAAACCCGGCCACTGCTGTGGGGCATGCGCGATCGGGTCAAGGATCTGGAACCGCTGGTGCGCCGCGCGCCGCAATGGAACGAGGCGCAACTGCGCGAGCTGCTTGCGGCTTATGTCGATCAGGCGACCGACAGTTCGTTGGTCGACGCCTGGGTGACGCGTCTGACCGCGCGGCGCAGTCGCAAGGAGACTCGCTGATGCAGTTGTCCGACCTGAAAAACGCCGGGCGCACGCCAAGTCTGCCGTTGACGATTTCCCTGGCTGATGCCGCCGGGCCTGCCGATTTGCAGCTGCTAAGTCTGCTGCGGGTGCTGCCGGGGCAGCGTTATGTCGGTGCCGGTGTGTGGCGCGGTCGGCCAGTGCTGGCGAAATTGCTGGTCGGCAGCAAAGCGGCGCGGCATTTTCAGCGTGAACTCAATGGCGTGAAGCTGCTGGCGGCGCAAGGCTTGACCACGCCGCTGCTGTTGGCCGATGGCTTGAAGGAAGGCGAGGGCGGCTGGCTGCTGTTCGAATTCCTTGAAGATGCGGAAAGCCTTGGTGATGCCTGGCAACAGGTTGAGTCGTTGCCGGTGCTGGCGGATGAACAATCGGCGGTGCTGGGCGACGCACTCGGCGCGATTGCGCAGTTGCACAGCAAAGGCCTGTGGCAGGAAGACCTGCACCTCGACAATCTGCTGCGCCATGGCGGCCAGTTGTACTTGATCGACGGTGCTGGCATCTGCGCGGAAACCGCAGGTCAGCCGTTGTCGCGGCAGAAAGTGCTGGAAAATCTCGGGGTGTTTTTCGCCCAGTTGCCCAAGGCGCTGGAGCCGTTCACTGAAGAATTGCTGGTGTATTACCTGCTAAGTAACGGCGAACACGCGTTGCCGCTGGAAGCGTTGCAGAAGCAGATCGACAAAGTGCGCGCCTGGCGTTTGCGCGATTACCTGATCAAGGTCGGTCGCGAGTGCACGCTGTTTGCCGTGCAGCGCGGAGCATTCGCGCTACGTGCTATTCGTCGTGAGGAAGAAGCGGCGATGGCGCCGGTGCTGGAACAGGCCGATGCGTTGCTCGATCAGGGCCATTTGTACAAAACCGGTGGCGCCGCGAGTGTCGGCAAGGTCGACGTGGCCGGGCGCACACTGGTGATCAAACGCTACAACATCAAGAATTTTGCTCATTGGCTCAAACGCTTTTGGCGTCCGAGCCGCGCCTGGCATTCATGGCGTGAAGGCAATCGTCTGGCGTTCCTCGGCATCGCCACGCCGAAGCCGCTGGCCGTGCTGGAAAAACGTTTCCTGTGGCTGCGCAGCCGCGCGTATCTGATCACCGAATACCTGCCGGGCCCGGACATCATCGAGCGCTTTGCGCCGTATGTTGAAAACGGCAACGCGCCGGAATCCGAGCTGCAGGCGCTGGATCAGTTGTTCGCGCGCCTGATCGCCGAACGCATCAGCCATGGCGACTTCAAGGGCCACAACCTGTTCTGGCAGGACGATCGCTGGGCGCTGATCGATCTCGACTCAATGTGCCAACACCGCTCCCTCGGCAGCTTCGCCCCGGCCTACGCCCGCGACCGCGCACGCTTCATGCGCAACTGGCCCGAGAGCAGCGCGCTGTATCAAGTGATTGATCAGCGCTTGCCGAAAAGTATTGATCGAGTCTGAAGACTTAAAAGATCGCAGCCTTCGGCAGCTCCTACATTTGGAATGCGATTTCCTGTAGATACTCTGTTTACGGTCAAGCTTTTGCGAGGTCTTTTGCGCTAAAAAGCTTGGCCGTATCGAAATCTTCTCCGGCTTGCATGCAAGCCCACAGGCCGGTCAGGTATTTGCGCATCACGGCGACGATGGCCTGCATCTTTCTCTTTCCTCGCCCGATCAGCGCTTCGTAATAGGCTTTCACGTTGCTGTCGCAACGAATGGCGGTCAGCGCTGGCATGTACATCGCTGAGCGTAGGTAGGCGTTTCCGCCCTTACTTATCCGTCCAGGTTTATCGATGCTGGTACCTGATTGCGTAAGCCGCACATCGAGTCCTGCATGTCGGCTGACCTGCGCGGATTTAAGCGTCACCGGCAAAGTCGTCAATTCAGCCAGTGCCGCAAATACTGAAATTTCGCCCATCCCCGGCGCTGCGATCATGTGCCCGAACTGGGCGCTTAACGTCGGGCAATTGTCGATCAGTGCCCGGCCTGCGAGCCTGAAACGCTCGATTCGCTTGTCGAAGGCCTCAATGGCTTCTTCTTCGTCTTCAATCAACATCGTCAGGGTTGTTTGAGTAGCCTTCAGCGCATGCAGCTCGTTCTTGGCTCGGGTGCGATGACATGTCAGACGATTGATATGCCTTCCGATAGCCCGCAACTCCAGCTGTATGGCTGTAGGTGGAGTCCACAATCTTGGGCTCATGCGCTCGCCGTATTCAGCTAGCAATTGGGCATCGATTGCATCGGTTTTGCTGTTTTTCAGCATCAGCTTGGCGAAGTTATGAAAGCTCTTCGGATTGATAACCGAAACGGGCAAACCCGCCGCAGCGAGCTCCATGGCCAAATCCAGGTAATAGATGCCGGTGGCTTCCATCACCACGGATAAAGGCTTGAGTTCGAGCAACTTGTTGACCGCCGCCTTACGCCCTGCGGGTGTTTGGTCGATGTTGCAGGCGCCTGCAAAACGACCGTCGTTACGCCAACCCATGGCGGTCGTGCGAGACCCCACATCCAAACCGACATGCATGCTCATGCTTTCAACTCCGAGTGAACTGGGTTAAAAATGCTTCCTGGTTCCCCTGACCTCGAACTTCATGCCACTGCAACCTTGTAATGCGAAGTCCGACTCGTCGGCTTCTCGATACTCTTCGTGGTGGGCAATGAGGCGGGGGGACCTCTCTACAGACAAGGTCAGGAGCAAGTCCTGCCTTTAGGAGCGATCGGTCTCCCCCAGAAAAACATCTTCGTATGTCCGCACCAGTGAGCCTAGATCTCAATTGACTGGTGTGAGGGCAACATACAAGGAGCTGCCGAAGGCTGCGATCTTTTGATCCTCACCGCTGTTCGGCAAATAGCTCTGGGTCATTCCCGCCACGTTTACGCTATAATCCCGCCCTTTAGCTGTCACTCGCCCGGTGCGAGGGCACTTCAATTTTCAAGGCGCCTTGCGCCTGCATGCAGACTAAAGAGGCTAGACCCCTGTGGCATTGACGATTCTTGGCCTGTCCGGCGCCCTTAGCCATGATCCTTCAGCAGCCTTGTACATCGACGGCAAGTTGGTGGCGGCGGCTGAGGAAGAGCGCTTCGTACGCGATAAGCATGCAAAGAACCGCATGCCCTACGAATCGGCGAAGTTCTGCCTTGAGCAGGCTGGCATCAAGCCGTCCGACGTTGACGTGGTAGCGATTCCGTTCGCACCGATCAGCCTGTTCGGCGAGGCGCGCTGGCACTACGCCAAGCGCTACTGGTACGCACCGGATCGCGCTCTTGACGCGATTCTGATGGGCAACCGCCGCTACAAGCGCTATCGCAACAAGATCGTCTGGTGCCTGGAGCAACTGGGTTTTGATCCGAAAAAGATCAAGATCGAGCCGGTCGAGCACCACCTGGCTCACGCCTCCAGCGCCTACCACTGCTCGGGTTTCCAAGAGAAAACCGCGATCCTCGGCATCGACGGCAAGGGTGAGTACGCCACGACCTTCTTCGGTTACGGCGAAAACGGCAAGATCCACAAGATCAAGGAATTCTTCGATCCGGACTCCCTCGGCGGCCTGTACGGCGCGATCACCGAGTTCCTCGGTTTCGAGATGCTCGACGGTGAGTTCAAGGTCATGGGCATGGCGCCGTACGGCGACGCCAGCAAATATGATTTCTCGCGTCTGGCCTCGTTCGAGAACGGCGAGCTGGTGATCAACACCGACTACGCCAACGTGATCGGCCTGCGTCGCTACAAAGAGAAGGGCAAAGGCTTCTACTTCTCGCCGAAGCTGATCGAATGGCTGGGCCCGAAACGCGAAGGCGACATCGCTGACGAGCCGTACATTCACTACGCCGCGAGCATGCAAGCGCTGTTCGAAAAGATCTCGCTGCAGATGATCGACCACTACCTGGGCGACATCCTCAAGGAAACCGGCAAACTCGCGTTCGCCGGTGGCTGTGCGTTGAACGTCAAGCTCAACCAGAAAATCATCGCCCGCGATGACGTTAAAGAGTTGTTCGTACAACCTGCGTCCGGCGATGCCGGCACCGCTGTTGGCGCCGCCGCTTACGTGTCGCACGCCCGTGGCGTACCGGTCGAGAAGATGGAACACGTCTACCTCGGGCCGTCGTACAGCAACGAAGACGTGATCGCCGCGTGCGCCCGTCACGAGAACAAGCCGACCTGGCGCAAGCTCGACAACATGCCTGAGCAGATCGCCAAGATCATGGTCGATGGCAACCCGGTGGCCTGGTTCCAGGGCCGCATGGAGTTCGGTCCGCGCGCACTCGGTGGTCGTTCGATCATCGGTTGCCCGAGCATTCCCGGCGTGGCAGACCGCATCAACCACCAGATCAAGTTCCGCGAGCGCTGGAGGCCTTTCTGCCCGTCGATGCTCGACACCGTCGCGCCACAGATGATCAAGATCGATCACCCGGCGCCGTTCATGACCTTCACTTTCGAAGTCGCGGATGAGTGGAAAACCCGTGTGCCGGAAGTCGTCCATGAAGACGGTACGTCCCGTGCCCAGGTGCTCAAGCGCGAATACAACCCGCGCTACTACGACATGATGAAAGCGCTCGAAGTCCTCACCGGCAACGGTGTGTCGCTGAACACCTCGCTCAACCGTCGTGGCGAACCGATGATCTGCTCGCCGACCGACGCGCTGAACATGTTCTTCGGCTCCGATCTGCAGTACCTGATCATGGAAGACATTCTGGTGGTCAAAGAGGGCGCAAACGCTTATGACTCGCTCGGCTGAACGCCATGTGTTGCAGTTCTGTCACGGCTATGACGGGCCGTTCCTCGACTGCGCACGGCAGTACGCCAGCCTGTTCGCGGGCACCGGTTATCGGGTGACCACGGTCTTTCTGACCGGGGCCGCCGATAGCGAGGTGGCCGCAGCGTGTGCCTCCGATGAAGTGTTGTTCATGGAATACAGCTCCAAGGCCATTCGTGGCCTGAAGCTGGGCGCCATCGGCGATCTGCGCAAGATCGCCGCTTCACGCAATTTCAGTTTCTGCATCGCCCATCGTTTCAAGCCGATCTACATCGCCTTGCTCGGCACGTCGCTGCCGGTGATTGGCGTGCACCACGCGTTTGGTGATTACCAACGTCGTACGCGCAAACTGTTCGCGCACATTTTCCGTAAACGTCTGAGCCTGCTCGGTGTGTCCGACGCGGTACGTGACGACATGCGTCGTTGCCTGCCGAAGTGGCCGCAAACGCGGATTCAGACGCTGTACAACCGTATCGATCTGCCTGCGCTGCAATTTGCCCAGGTGTCCGCCCGCGAAGCCCGCGAGACCCTGGGGCTGGCGGCGGATGCGTGGATTGTCGGCAACGTTGGTCGACTGCACCCGGACAAGGATCAGGCGACATTGCTGCGAGGTTTCGCCGCCGCGTTGCCGGGGTTGCCCGAGAACAGCCAACTGGTGATTCTCGGCAAGGGCCGTCTGGAACAGGATCTCAAAGAGCTGGCGCTAGAGCTGGGTATCGGCGATCGCGTGCTGTTCCTCGGTCAGGTGCCGGACGCACGCAATTACTTCCGCGCCTTCAATGTTTTCGCGCTGAGCTCCGATCACGAACCGTTCGGCATGGTGCTGCTGGAGGCCATGGCCGCCGGCGTACCGTTGCTGGCCACCGCATGTGGCGGGGCGAAGGAAGTGGTCGAAGGCGTGGGTATTCTGTTCCCGCTGGGTGATGCCGAGCGCCTTGCCCAAGGCTTGCAACATTTGGCTGGTATGGATGATCAACAGCGCCATCAGTGCGCCGAGATGATGCTCGAACGTCTGCGTGAGCAATTCTCCGACCGTGCGGTGCGCGACACCTTCTGGCGTCTGCCGCAAGTTATCGATCTGGCACCGAGGGGCTGATGCTCAACCGATTCCAAGGCTGGCGCGAACGTGGCTGGTCGCCCGTTGACGCCTCGACCTATGCAACCACTTGGCAGCGTTTCGGCGGCAGTGTCGCCACGCATCCGCTGGTGGTTGAGCGTCTGGCCGATCTGGCTGGCATCCCGGTGCGCTATCTGGCCTGGGAGCAGCAAGGCGAAATCAAAGCGGCGATCCCGACCTGGGGCCGTGATCTCGCGCTGTCCAAGGACGTGCTCAAGCGCAACGGCAAAAAAGGCCTGTTCGACCTCGGTAACGCCGAGTTGATCCTGCCGGCCGCCGTCGATGTCCAAGCCCCCCTGCGCCATCGCGCGCGCTACCTGTCGGCGCTCAACGAAAGTCGCTTCAGCGGCATGAAGTTGCAGACCGAGCAACTGGCCATGGCCCGCACCCCGGAAGAACTGTCGAAGAAGTTTCGCTACAACCAGCGCCGCGAATTGCGTCTGCTGGAAGAGGCGGGCGGCGTGGTGCGTCCGGTCAGCGACTTTTCCAGCGTTGAGCTGGCGGCGATCTACTGCGATCTGTTTCAGCGCCGCTGGGGTTTCCCCGCTACCGGCGCGGCGCGCATGGCCGATGTGATCGAGCTGTTGCGTGAGTTGCTGATCGGTTCGGTGATCTTCCTCAACGAGGCGCCGATTGCCATTCAATTGGTGTACCGCGTCGAAGCGCCGGAGTGGATTAGCGTTGAATACATCAACGGCGGCGTCGACCCCGAAACCCGTGAATTCAGTCCCGGCAGCGTGTTGAGTTTCCTCAATACGCAAAGTGCCTGGGAACATGCGCGCGCGCTGAACAAGCCGTTGCGCTTTTCCTTCGGTCGCGCCGACCGTGAATACAAGGATCGCTGGTGCAATCCTGTGCCGGTGTTCACCGTATGAGCCCGCCCATGAGCCGCAAACAGCAACTGCTCAAGCGCCACCGGCGCAACAAACGTATCGGCCTGCTGATTGCGTTGATCGTGTTGATCGCGATCGGCGTTTTGGTCGCCTGGTGGTTGCCGCTGCTGCTCGCGGTGATCGGCTGGGTCGCCCATGAGGCGTGGTTTGCCGATCACCTGTTCTATTCGCCAAAAGACGATTACCAGTACAGCTTTCCACCGTTTACGCCACAGCCGAAAGTGCATCTGAACGGCGAGCAATTGCGTCTGGATGACGGCGTGATGGTGATGGATGACGCCACGCTGATTCTCGCGGTGCAGGTCAAAAGCACGTGGCTGGGCCGCTTCTTCGATCCGCGTATCGAATTGGTGGGCGGTACAAATCCTGACGCGCAAACCTTCGAGCGTGGCGTCAAAGGCCTGCGTTATCTGAACCTCAGCGGTCAGGCGCAAGCCTTGTCGCAAGGTGTGCTGCGCTTGCGCGGGCGCTTCTGTCGCGTCTCCGGTGAACCGGTTTTGTGGGCGTTGGAGCAAACCGATTATCGCCGTTCACGAGTGATGGTCATCGCACCGCACGCCGACGACGCCGAGCTGGCTGCCTACGGTTTGTACAGCCAGGCCGATGAAGCCTGGATCGTCACCCTGACCGCCGGCGAAATCGAAGCCGAGCATTATCAGCAGATGGGCCTGAACAAGGTCGAAGCCGCGCGGCTCAAGGGCCGGTTGCGCGCCTGGGACAGCCTCGCCGTGCCGCGCTGGGCCGGTGTGCCGGCGGAGAACTGCGTGCAACTCGGTTACTTCTGTCTGCAACTGGCAGCGATGCAGGCGGCGCCGAATCAAGCGATGGCTTCACGCGAAGCCGATCTGAGCGATACCCGTCTGTTCCGCCAGTTGAACCCGTTCAGCTTGCCGAGCGATGTCGATGGCGCGCCGACCTGGAACAATCTGCTGGCCGACCTGCGCGAAGTGCTGCTGCGCGCACGTCCGGACGTGATCGTCCTGCCGCATCCGACGCTGGATCCGCATCCTGATCATCTGTGCAGCCAGCAAGCCGTGCTGCAAGTGCTGAACACTCTGGACTGGCAGCCAACCCTGCTCGGCTACGCCAACCATTTGCACGACAACGATCGCTGGCCGATGGGCAATGCCGGTGCAGGCATCGCGCTGCCGCCAGCGTTCGATGGCGCCGTGCCGATGCAGCCGCTGTGCCTGCCACTGACCATCGAACAGCAACGCGACAAAGCCATGGCGCTGGGCATGATGCATGACTTGCAGCCGCCAGCGCCGTTCAAACGCCGTTTGCGCCGCGTGATCCAGCGTTTGCTGGCCGGTCGCGCGCCGTCGGTGTACGGCGAAAACGAATTTTTTCGAAAAGCGGTCAGACGCCAGGAATTGCTGTGGCTGCTGAAACCGGGTGAATCAGGCGTTAATCGGGGAGAGTTATGAGTCAACGGTCGAAGGTGCTGCAGTTGCAGCCTGACTACAACGTCAAAGCCCATGATTTCGCTGACCTTGCCGAGCAGATCGTCAAGGCGTTGCCGTCGGATCGCTATCAAATCACCGCAGCGTTCCTGCGTGGCAAACCCGCGCCCGGTGAGCCGGTCAGCCGCGCCGATCGCTCGGTGTATTTCGAGTTTTCCGACAAATCCCTGAAAGGCATGCGCCTGCGTGCGATGTGGGAACTGTACAAGTTCTGCCGCCGCGAGAAGTTCGACGTCGTCATCTGCAACCGCTTCAAACCGGTGAACATGATGCTCACCCTGAACCGCTGGTTGAAGGTGCCGCTGTGCATTGGCATCTCCCATGGTTTCGGCGAGTACGACCGCTTCTATCGTCGTCGTCAGACTCAACGACTGATCGACCGCCACTGGCGTTTCGTCGGTGTCTCGCCTGCGGTTAAGCAGTACCTGCTGGACTGCAATTGCGGCTTCACCGATCAGAATACTTACGCCATCACCAACGCCATCGACATCGAACAGGCCGAAGGTTTGCAGCACAGCCGCGAAAAGGCGCGTGAGCTGCTCGGCATCGACCCGAATGTGCGCCTGATCGGCGCGCTGGGACGGCTGGTTTCGGTCAAGGGTCACACTTATCTGTTGCAGGCTTTTGCCGCGCTGAAAGACAAATACCCGAACACGCAGTTGGCAATCATCGGTGCCGGGCGCTTGCAAGCACCGCTGGCTGCCGAGATCGAACAACTGGGTTTGAAGGGTCGCGCGCACTTGCTGGGTTTCAAGGAAAACGCGCTGCAATACGTGCGAGCATTTGATATCTGGACGATGCCGTCGCTGGCCGAAGGTTTGGGTCTGGCCTTGCTGGAAGGCATGAGCGGACATTTGCCGGTGATCGCCTCGAACGTGCCAGCGATGGTGCCGCTGATTGAAGGCGCTGGCGGTCTGGCGATTACGCCCAAGGATGTGCCGAGTATTGTCGCGGCGCTGGATCAGTACCTCGCGCTGTCCGATGACGAACTCAAGGCCAAGGGCGAGCAAGCCTACCGCTATCTGCAGGAACAACATGACATCGAGGTGTTCCGTCAGGAATACCTGGATCTGATCGACTCAGGCCTGGAACAAGCGCGCAAGGTGCAGCCATGAGCGAACAAGAAGCCAATGCCCTCGTCACCGTGATCATCGCCTCGTACAACCACGGCCCGTACATCGAGGAGAGCATCCTCAGTGTCATCAATCAGACCTACCAGAACATCGAACTGCTGGTGGTCGATGATGGCTCGAAGGACGACAGCGTCGAGCGCATCAATGCCTTGCAGGCGCATTACGGTTTCGATTTCCGTGTGCAGCAGAATCAGGGCCTGACCAATACGCTCAATGGCGCCATCGCGCGGGCCAAGGGTAGCTTGATCGTGCCATTCGGCTCCGACGACATCATGTACCCGGAGCGCATCGCGATTCAGGTGGCGTACATGGACGGCAAGCCGGAAGTGGGGATTTGTGCCGGCAACATCGAATTGATGGACGCCGACGGCAACCTCTATCCGGAAAAGCGTCAGCGTCGCGATGTGCCGTTCCGTCGTCTGGATTTCGACGACATGTTTCTTGAGCGCAAACCTTATCCGCCAGCCCCGACCCTGATGATTCGCCGCGAAGCGCTGGACAAGGTCGGTGGCTTCGACCCGACGATTCGCCTCGAAGACCTCTACATCGAACTGAAGGTGACCCGCGCCGGTTACTTTATCGATGGCTTGAACGTGGTCATGGCACGCTATCGCAAGCACGCGACCAACTCGTACAAGAACCATCGCTTCATGATCGAAAGCATTCTGCGCATCTATGCGTTGTTCAGCGATCATCCGCTGTACGACGAAGTGCGCTACAAGTCGCTGAATTCGATGTTCCTGAAAACCGCCAACCGCAATCGCAAGCTGGCGTGGGAGCTGCTGAAGCAGATCCCGTTCAAGGCCTGGAACAAGAAGACTTGGCGCGGTCTTGGGCGGTTGCTGTTTTCGCCGCAGGAAAAGGGCTGAAACAGCGGTCGCCCGCGCTTAGCGGGCGACTTTCTCCGAGAGCTGCTTATCGCCTTTCTGCCGCGAGCGAATCCACTGCAGCACCTTCTTGCCGGCGGCCATGCCCGGCAACTCGATGTACAGAAAGCTCAGGCTGCTGATCAGAATCAGCAGGCAGGTGCAGATCGCGATCAGCGGCAGATAGACATCCGCATCCCGCGCATCCAGATTCAGCAGCAGCGGCAGACGCTGCACCATCAGCCACAACACAAAACCGTGCAGCAGATAGGTGCTGTAGCTGATCTCGCCGAGCCAGCGGATGCTGCGTGGCTTGAGCGCACCGAACAGGCTGTTGCCCGACGCCACGATCACGAAAAACAATGACAGCAGGAACAGCGGCCCGGTCTTGAACGCACGATTGAACGCGGTGAAGGCAATCACCAGCGCCAACACGGCAATCACGCCCGCCAGACGTGTGCGGCTCCAGGCCACCAGCGCAGGCTTGCGAATCCAGTACGCCGCGGCGATGCCACCGAGAAAACTGGCGAGGAAGTGTTTCTTCAGCGAGTGCTCCCAGCCGACCACTTGATACAGCGCGTAAATGCCGATCAGGCACAGCACCACTTGTATCCAGCTGCCGCGATAGATGAACACCATCCCGGCCAGTGGCAGCGCCAGATAGAAGAACACTTCATAGGCCAGCGTCCAGGTGACGTTGGAAATCAGCATGCCGGTTTGCGGGTATTGGTTGATGTCCGGACGGTCGAAGGTCAGCCACGCCAGAATCTGTTTGAACAGGGCGCTGCCAGGCTCTTTCAGTTCCCAGTTCTGCAAATGGAACACGGTGACGAAGACGATCAACATCAGCGGCAGGTACAGCGGATACAGGCGAAACACCCGTGAAATGCCGAAGGCCAGCCAGTCGTGCTGACGCCCTTGGGTCAGCAGACGGTTCCAGAACAGGAAGCCGGTGATCATGAAAAACAGCGCAACGCTGCCTTGGCCGATCATCGAGTAGAAGTTGCTCGGCGGAAATCCGAACTCTCCGGTGCGCAGAAAGATCCAGGTAATGACGGCGTGGTGCACGAACACACCAAACGCCAGGTAGCCGCGCAGGCCATCGATGCTGGCATAGCGGCTTTCACCGGAATGCTGCAGGTGACGGGCGATTTTCGGCACGACGCGCAGTAAAAGCGCGGCGGACACGATGGCCAGCAGATAGGCTGCCAGCGCAATGAGGGGGTTGGTTTCGATCATCAATGAACTCGAGCCGCAGTGTTGCCGGCCAGCACTTGCCTGTGCAGATTATCCACCGCAGATTGCGACGCCATGACGGCGTAGCCCTGGAGTAATGCTTCGAAGTGGTCTTCGAACAACCAGCGTTTGTCGACGGTATAGCGCTGCATATGGCGCAAATTTCGCTGGCGCAGGGCCAGACTGAGCGGGCTAGGGTAAACGCGCAGGTCGGCCAGATCAATCAAGCCGAACTCGCCATCCTCCAGCACCAGCACGTTGCCCAAGTGCAGAGAGCGGAAATAGACGCCTTTCTCGTGCAATTGCGCCATGAACTTGCCAAAGCGTTCCACCAGCGCCTGACGAACGGCAGGAGCGGTAATGCTCTGCAATACCTGACGCAGCGTATGGCCGGGCAGGGGGGCGTAGTGCACGGCGCTGCTGCCATCGTCGAGGCGATAAAGATTGAGCACTTGCGGGGTGGGAATGCCCATAAGGCGCAACTGTTCGCTGTTGACGGCAAAGCGCTCTGAATAGGGATTGAAGCTGCCCGAGGTGTACCAGCGGCGACGGCGGAACAGTTTGAGGAAGCTGCCATCGGTCAGGCGCAGGACTTTCGGGCCGAGGCCGTCTTCTTCGATGACCTGAGCGTCAAGGCTCATCTGCTGCAGGTCGCTCGCGTTGAGTTTTTGTACCGGTAGGGTCAATAGACGGCGCGCGCGTTGGTTGATGCTCACCGCCGCAATCAGTGCCAACGGGATCCACAGCAGAAACCAGTGTTCCTTGGGGCGCGAAATGATCCCGCCGCCTTCGGTAAGTCCGGCACCGATGCCAAAGATCAGCAGTGTCGAGGCGACGATCAACAGCGGTTGTACGCGCTGACGCCAACTGCTCAGCAGGCCGCGGAAAATAAAGAACAGCCACGGCACCAGACCGACAATGCCGACGTAATACAGCACACCCAGGACAAAGCTGTGTGGCTCCTGGAAATTGATGCCGACGCCGGGGTCGACGGACAACGTGGCGCTGTAACCATGTCCGATCCAGGGATGGTCGGCAATCATGTGCAGTACTTGCTTCCAGATTTCCAGTCGATACGAATCGCCACGTTCGATGATCATTTGTGCAAACAGGACGGCGACCGTCACGCCGCTAAGGGCCAGGCCGATCAACAAGCCCACCGAGCGGCGGTTCCAGCAAATGAAGCACAGCCACAACGCGGCCATGGTCAGCGCCACGAGCGGCGTTCTGGAGCCGGTGCCAATGACCGCCATGAACATGATTGCCATTGCCGGCACACTCAGCCACATCATCTGGCGGCGTTTGCAGGTCATGGTTACGCTCAGCCAATAGGCGCTGAAGAAACCGAACAGGTGCGAGCTGAGCAGTGGGTTGTCAAAAGCGCCACCGCCGATCAGACGCATGCCCGGCTCGTAAATATTGGCGAATCTGAACAGGAACCACGTCGTTGCGACCAACGCCACTAACGCGGCGCCGAACAGCAGAGGTTGCAGGATCTCACTGCGATAACGCACCAGCAGATAGGTGCCGGCAAACAGCAGCAAGGTGTGCAATGACGGTTTGAACATCCCGGCGAGGCCTTCTTCGCGCGGCCCCCAACTGAGGCTGAGCAATGCCCAGGCGACAAACACCAGCAGTGCGACAAAAATCGGTTCGCGCAGCAACTCTTTGAGTTCGCGCGGGCGCAGGCACAAAGCGATCAAGGTCGGAATGCTGAACAAGCCGTAAAACAGCTTGTGATGCAGACTTCGGCCCGGCAAAAAGAACAGCGCGCACAGGAGCAGAAAATAGCCGACGGGAAGTATCCACAGGCTAATGAAGTCGAAGACTCGATTGGACGTACTGCTGAAGCCGCGAAGTTGCATGCTGTGAGATTCAATCCTGAAGAAGTTGATCGACCATTCGGATGATGGCTATTTGATGCTTAAAACGGTGTCTAACAATAACAGCCTTTCGCCGATTGCCAGAACCCCGAAGAAGCTGTGTTAAAGTCGGCGTCCTTATTTATCGACTCTTCGCGTGATATGACCGACTCCAGTCCTGCCGCAAGCCCCTCGAGCTTGAAAATCTACTTCCGCCTGCTCGGCTATGTTCGGCCGTACATCAGTCTGTTTCTGATCAGCATCGTCGGTTTTCTGATTTTCGCTTCGACCCAGCCGATGCTTGGTTACATTCTCAAGTATTTCGTCGACGGCCTGTCGAACCCGGAAGCCGTGCTGTTCCCGACCGTGCCTTACCTGCGTGACCTGCAACTGCTGCAGGCCGTACCGTTGCTGATCATCCTGATCGCTGCGTGGCAGGGTCTGGGATCTTATCTGGGCAACTATTTTCTGGCCAAGGTTTCCTTAGGCCTGGTGCATGACTTGCGCGTGCAGTTGTTCAACAACCTGCTGGTGCTGCCGAACCGCTACTTCGACAAGCATAACTCCGGTCATCTGATTTCCCGCATCACCTTTAACGTGACCATGGTCACGGGGGCGGCAACGGATGCGATCAAGGTCGTAATCCGTGAAGGCATGACGGTGATCTTCCTGTTCGCCTCCCTGCTGTTCATGAACTGGAAGCTGACGCTGGTGATGGTCGCGATCCTGCCGCTGATCGCAGTGATGGTGCGCACCGCGAGCAAGAAATTCCGCAAACAGAGCAAGAAAATCCAGCTGGCCATGGGCGACGTCACTCACGTGGCGTCGGAAACCATTCAGGGTTATCGCGTGGTGCGCAGCTTCGGCGGCGAAGTCTACGAAGAGAAGCGCTTCCTCAAGGCCAGCCAGAGCAACACCGACAAACAGCTGCGCATGACCCGCACCGGTGCGATCTACACGCCGATGCTGCAACTGGTGATCTACAGCGCCATGGCCGTGCTGATGTTCCTCGTGCTGTACCTGCGCGGTGACGCTTCGGCCGGTGACATGGTCGCCTACATCACTCTGGCCGGCCTGCTGCCGAAACCGATTCGCCAATTGTCCGAAGTCAGTTCGACCATCCAGAAAGGTGTGGCCGGCGCGGAAAGCATCTTCGAACAGCTGGACGTGACGCCTGAAGTCGACACCGGCACGGTCGAGCGCGATGCGGTCACCGGTCGTCTGGACGTGCGTAACCTGAGCTTCACCTACCCGGGCACCGAGCGTCAGGTGCTCGACAACATCAGCTTCAGCGTTGAACCGGGGCAGATGGTTGCACTGGTTGGTCGCTCCGGCAGCGGCAAGTCGACGCTGGCCAACCTGATTCCGCGCTTCTATCACCACGACAAGGGCGAAATCCTCATCGACGGTGTGGAAGTTGAAAACTACAAATTGCTGAATCTGCGTCGTCATATCGCCCAGGTGACTCAGCACGTAACCCTGTTCAGCGACACCGTGGCCAACAACATCGCCTATGGCGATCTGGCCGGCGCGCCGCGTGAAGACATCGAGAAAGCCGCGCGTGATGCCTACGCGATGGACTTCATCGCGCAGTTGCCTGAAGGCCTCGACACTCAGGTTGGCGAGAACGGCGTGCTGCTTTCCGGTGGTCAGCGTCAGCGTCTGGCGATTGCCCGTGCGTTGCTCAAGAACGCGCCGCTGTTGATTCTCGACGAGGCTACCTCGGCCCTCGACACTGAATCGGAACGGCACATTCAGGCGGCTCTGGATCAAGTGATGAAGGGCCGCACCACGCTGGTGATCGCGCACCGTCTGTCGACCATCGAGAAGGCTGACCTGATTCTGGTCATGGATCAAGGCCGAATCGTTGAGCGCGGCACCCACGATGAATTGCTGGCGCAGAACGGTTACTACGCCCGTTTGAACGCCATGGGCCTGGATGCTCCGGCTGAAGACATCGCCTGATAATGTTCACGCGGCCCGGTAGGCGCTGCCGCAGGCTGCGATCTTTTGATCTGTTTTTATAGAAGCAAGATCAAAAGATCGCAGCCTGCGGCAGCTCCTACAGGGAAAATGCGTTTCAGCTGTGGGACGTTGTTTGTATCCAGACCTTTACCCTTCTTGACCAAACCGGCATAAAACCGGGCACCGCGCTTGTTAAGGTTCCTCAACGAACTCTTACATCTATCGAGGGGGACATCCCCGTCGCGCGGGTACTCTCATGTTGCAACGCTATCTGTGGAAACTGCTGCCCAAACCGCAGCGGGCCTTCCTGCTGGGGCGCTTGTCGGTGGTTGATCGGCAGGTCGTGAACAAGTCGATGTCGGCCAGCGTGGCGTTTCCAAAGGCTTTTCAGCAGCACTCCTGTTTATTCATTCATGTGCCCAAGTGCGCCGGCAGCAGTGTCTGCGAAGCGATGTTCGACGGCTGGCGCCCGGGGCATCTGCCGTTGTACTGGTATCAGGAGCAGTTTCCGCAACAATTCGCCACGGCCTGGAAGTTTGCCTTCGTGCGCGACCCGCTGGAGCGTGCCTATTCGGCTTTCGCGTTTCTGCGCGGTAATGAACTGAGTGGCCGCGATCAGGCCGCGCAGCAACTGGTCAGGCAGTACCGGGATTTTGACGATTTTGTCTTGCGCTGGCTGCATCCCGAGAACATTCCCCGGCAATTGCACTTTGCGGCGCAAACCGATTTTCTCACCGACTCGCTGGGCCATCTGGCGCTGGATTTCATCGGCTATCAGGAACATCTGCAGCGCGACTTTCAGTTGGTCTGCGAGCAGTTGGGTCTGGCCAGTCAGTTGCCCCACGTCAACAGCTCCCGGCAACGTCAGCCAATGCCCGCACGTGAATTTTGCACCGCGCGCACCCGGCGACTGGTGAGACGGGTTTATCAGCGTGACTACGAGTTGCTCGGTTATGAATGAATCGCTGTCGCTGCCAGCGCCAGCGCCGGCCATTCGCCCTTATAGTCTGGCGCTGTCGCATCAGGCCCGCGCCATGATCAAGGGGCAGCGTCCGCGTTGCCTGTGGCTGACCGGGTTTTCCGGTGCAGGCAAGTCGACGCTGGCCAATGCGCTGGAGCTGTATCTGCATCAGTTTGGCCTGCACACGTTTTTGCTCGATGGCGACAATGTGCGCAGTGGCCTGTGTCGCGATCTGGGCATGGGCGATGGCTGTCGTCGCGAGAACATTCGGCGCATGGCGGAGGTGGCGCGGCTGATGGTCGATGCCGGGCTGATCGTGATCGTCGCGGCCATCTCGCCGTTCCGCGCCGAGCGTGAGGCGGCACGCCGACTGTTTGCCCCGGAGGACTTTATCGAGGTGCATGTCAGCACCTCGTTGCAGGTCTGTGCGCGGCGCGATCCGAAAGGGTTGTATCAAGCGGTTCGCGAGGGCCGGATCAGCAACTTCACCGGCGTCGACAGTCCCTACGAGCCCCCGCTGAGTGCGGAATGCCGAATCGACACTGAAGCCCTTGAACTGCCCGAAGCCTGTCAGCAGTTGGCGGGGTTGCTGCTCAAAAAATGAGCAGAAAACCCACCTGTTTCATCCTGTTGCAGCCTGCGCGCAAGCCGGCGCCAACCCTGTGTTAATATCGCGCCCCTGTTCATTTTGTATGTGGGTTGCTCCATGAAGTTGTCCATGCCGCGATTCGATCAAGCCCCTGTCTTGGTGGTCGGCGATGTCATGCTCGACCGTTATTGGCATGGTGGTACCTCACGGATTTCCCCTGAGGCGCCGGTGCCGGTCGTTAAAGTCGAGCAAATCGAAGACCGTCCGGGCGGCGCTGCCAACGTTGCCTTGAACATTGCCGCGCTGGGTGCGCCGGCGTCGCTGGTCGGTGTGACCGGCGATGACGAAGCTGCCGACAGCCTGAGCAACAGTCTCAAAGGTGCGGGCGTTCGTGCTCTGTTCCAGCGCATCGCGCATCAGCCGACCATCGTCAAACTGCGGGTCATGAGCCGGCACCAGCAATTGCTGCGTATCGACTTTGAAGAACCGTTTGCCACTGATGCATTGGCCTTGGCCTCGCAGGTCGAAGACTTGCTCGAAGGCATCAAGGTGCTGGTGCTGTCGGACTACGGCAAAGGCGCGTTGAAAAACCATCAGGTGCTGATCCAGGCCGCGCGTGCCAAAGGCATTCCGGTGCTGGCCGATCCGAAGGGCAAGGATTTCTCGATCTACCGTGGCGCCAGCCTGATCACGCCGAACCTCAGCGAATTCGAAACCATCGTCGGCGGTTGCGCCGATGAGCACGAGCTGGTGAGCAAGGGCGCGACCCTGATGCACGACCTCGAGCTCGGCGCGCTGCTGGTGACCCGTGGCGAACACGGCATGACCCTGTTGCGCCCGGATCATCCGGCGCTGCACTTGCCGGCACGTGCCCGTGAAGTGTTCGACGTCACCGGTGCCGGCGATACCGTTATTTCCACGTTGGCGGCAGCAATTGCAGCGGGCGAAGAACTGCCTCACGCGGTGGCCCTGGCCAACCTGGCCGCCGGCATCGTCGTTGGCAAATTGGGTACGGCGGCGATCAGCGCCCCGGAACTGCGTCGCGCAATCCAGCGCGAAGAAGGTTCGGAGCGTGGCGTGCTGGGGCTGGAGCAACTGCTGCTGGCGGTTGACGATGCTCGCGCGCACAACGAGCGCATCGTCTTCACTAATGGCTGCTTCGACATTCTGCATGCCGGCCACGTGACCTATCTGGAACAGGCGCGCGCCCAAGGTGATCGCCTGATCGTGGCGATCAACGATGACGCCTCTGTCAGCCGTCTGAAAGGCCCGGGCCGTCCGATCAATAGCGTCGACCGTCGTATGGCGGTTCTTGCCGGTCTGGGCGCGGTGGACTGGGTGATCAGCTTCCCTGAAGGCACGCCGGAAAACCTGCTGCGCGAGGTCAAGCCGGATGTGTTGGTCAAGGGCGGGGATTACGGCATCGACCAAGTGGTCGGCGCGGATATCGTGACTGCGTATGGCGGTACGGTGAAAGTGCTGGGGCTGGTGGCAAACAGCTCGACCACGGCGATTGTGGAAAAAATCCGCGGTCATTAAGGTCAAAAGATCGCAGCCTGCGGCAGCTCCTACATTGGAATGTATTCCCCTGTAGGAGCTGCCGCAGGCTGCGATCTTTTGCTTTCAGGAATTCACTTTCTTGCGCGGTACGATTTTCTTCAGCAATTGCTTGGCCTTGCCGCGTAATCGCGCGAGGCCAGTCGTCTTCTCCGGTGGCGTCAGACCTTGTTGACGCAACCAGTCCTTCCAACGAATCCGCTCATCGCGCACCAGCCAGCCCTCCTGGCGGGCGAAGCTTTCCGCCAGATATAAACCGCGAGTACTCGCCGGGTACAGTTGATCCTTTTTCAGGGTGTACAACTCCGGCAACGGCTGACCGTCCTGCAACGGCATCAGGTACAAATCGGGCCGCTTGCGATCCAGCCGCGCCACCAGTTGATCGCCTTCCAGCCGCTCGTCGACATGAAACAGGCTCAAGGATTTCGCTTCCTTGGGCACGTCCAGGCGCAGGTCGTAAATCAATTGCAGCGACGCCGTCGGCAAATGCACATAAGCCCGTGGCCGTTCCTGCAATTGCAGATTGGCGCAGCGCACCGGTCGCGCTGAACCCGACAGCGGCGACAGGCGAAACGGCAGCGCTTCACGATAATGCAGGGCAGACGAGTAGGGCGCCGGCAGCCACGTATCGTTGAATCGGCCGCCGAGCCAGCCTTCCGGGGTTTCCAGCAAACACTCTTCAGCAATTTCCTGAATCGCCGTGTGCAGCGGAATGTTCAGTTCGTGCGCCGGCACATAACCGGAAATCAGTTTCAGCACCACGTCGCCGCGATCCTGCCGTCGTTGACGCACCAGCACCCAGTAATCGCGATTCTGCCAATGCAGGGTCAGGCGCACCGACACACCGAGGTTGGCCAGCTCCAGCGAAAACCGCTCGGCGTCCGCCACGCTCACCGGTTTGCGCCGTTGCAGGGTCTGGGAAAAATTCAGCGGCATGCCGACGCTCTGATAGGTCAGGCCTTCAGGCGTGGCTTCGACGAACAGTGGCAGGGTTTTGAAGTTGCTCGGGTTCTTTCTGATGAGCGTGCGCGGCATGTCGGCTCCTGCTTAATGCCGCGGGGCGGCGTCAGTGACCACGAAGGACTTGGGCTACGGTCGCAACGTTGTGGGCGAGGTGCAGCGGATTGATCGTTCCGACAATAGCACTGGCTACGCCTGGCTGGGCAAACAACAACTCGAAGCTGGCGCGCACCGGATCGACTCCCGGGCTCAGGCAAACGTGACCGCTGGCCAAGGCCTTTTTCACCAGAATGGCTTTGCCGTGGGCAGCAGCATAGTCAATGACTGCTTTCTCGCTCTGTTCGTTCAGATTGTAGGTGACCATCGCGCAGTCCCCTTGCTCCAACGCTTTCAAGCCGCCCTCGACAGTTTTGCCGGAGAAGCCGAAGCCGCGAATCTTGCCTTCGGCCTTGAGCGCGGCGAGGGTTGCGTAAACTTCTTCGTGCTGAAGAATCGCCATGTCGTTGCCGTCGGAATGCACCAGAACCAGATCGATAAAATCGGTTTCAAGACGTTGCAGACTGCGTTCAACCGACATGCGTGTATGCGCAGCGCTGAAGTCGTGGTGCGACAGGCCATCGGCAAACTCTTCACCGACCTTGCTGACGATTACCCAGTCCTGACGCTGATCACGCAGCAGCGGGCCGAGGCGTTCTTCGCTGCGACCATAAGCGGGGGCAGTGTCGATCAGGTTGATGCCGAGTTCGCGTGCCTGGCGCAGCAACATCCGCGCTTCGTCATCGCCGGGGATCTGAAAACCGTTGGGGTATTTCACGCCTTGGTCGCGGCCGAGTTTGACCGTGCCCAGACCCAGCGGCGAAACCGTCAGGCCGGTGCTGCCCAGCGGGCGGTGGAAGTCGTGCAGGCTCGGAAGGCTCATGGCAGCAGTTGCTCCCAGGCAGGAACGCCCATCGGTGGTTTCGGCAGGGCCGGTAACGGTTCGCTGGCGTGGGGCTGAATGCCGTCGCGCTCAAGTGCAGCGATCACGCGATCAGCGAAGTCCGGCGCCAGCGCCAGTTTGGTCGGCCAGCCGACCAGCAGACGACCTTGCTCGGCGAGGAAGGCGTTGTCCGGGCGGGTCAGCCCGGTTTGCAATGGTTCGGCACGGTCAACGCGCAAGGTCGCCCATTGCGTGGTGCTGAGGTCGATCCACGGTAGCAACTGTGCAATCTCTTTTTGTGCTGTGGCGATCTGCTCGGCGGGCTCGCGGTGTACGCCTTCGCTTTCGGCGATGTCGCCGCCCATGTACCAGACCCACTGACCGTCAGCGGCAGGATGGGTGGTCACGGTGATGCGCGGTTTGGTGCCGCCGCCCAGGCAGTGCGCGTACAGCGGCTTCAGGCCCGGGCCTTTGGCGATGATCATGTGCAGCGGTCGACGTTGCATGGCCGGTTGGCTCAGGCCGAGGTCTTCAAGCAACTGCGCAGTACCGGCGCCGGCGCTGAGCACAATACGTTGCGCACGGATTTCGCGGCCGTCGACTTTCAGGCCGACCAGCACGCCCGCTTCCAGCAGCGGTTCGATAGTTTGCCCGGCGAGCAGACCGTCGCCGGCCAGATCGGCGAGACGCTGAACCAGACTCGGCACGTCCACCACCAGTTCGGCGAGGCGGTAGACCTTGCCCTTGAAGCGTTTGTCTTGCAGGGCCGGCGGCAGTTGCTCGCCCTTGACCTGATCAACGCGGCCACGCACGGCTTTACTGGCGAAGAAACTGGTGAGGTTGCCGGCGAGGGTGCCGGGCGACCACAGATAGTGAGCTTCTGAGAGCAGGCGCACGCCGGACAGATCCAGCTCGCCGTCGCCGGCCAGCGCTTCACGCCAGCGGCGCGGCATGTCGGCGATGGCTTCCGAAGCGCCGGTCAGCGCACCGTGCAGCGCGTATTTGGCGCCGCCATGGATGATGCCCTGGGACTTCACGGTCTGCCCGCCACCGAGGCTGGCGCTTTCCACCAGCACGGTCGAAAAACCCTGACGGCGCAGACGCGCGTTCAGCCAGAGGCCGGCGACACCAGCGCCGACAATCAGAACGTCGGTGGAAATAACGGATGGCATGCAACGACCTCAGGTGTTCAAGACGAGGGCGCAGTATACAGACTCGGCAAAGCGCGGGATTTGTCGATGATCAATGCGACGAATGCAAAACCTGTAGGAGCCAAGCTTGCTCGCGAAAGCGGTGTGTCTGGGATGAATTTTTTGCCTGACACGACGCCTTCGCGAGCAAGCTCTGCTCCTACAGGGATAGGTGTTTGCCGATTAGTGGCCGGCAGTTTTCGAGAACAGCTGAATGACGACGACGCCCAGTACGATCAGCGCCATTCCGAGCATCGCCGGCACATCCAGTTTCTGCCCATAAATAAACAGCGCCGCGACGCTGACCATCACAATCCCCATCCCCGCCCACACCGCGTAAGCCACGCCGACTGGCACCGTGCGCACCACCAGCGTCAGCATCCAGAACGCGATGCCGTAACCGACGATGACCAACACCAGCGGCAACGGCGTGCTGAAGCCTTTGACGGCTTTCATCGACACGGTGGCGATCACTTCGGCGCAAATGGCAATGGCCAGGTAGGCGTAGGCGTTCATGGTTCAAATCCTCAAGGTGAAACGTTGCTTTGCTGAGCCGGCATTCTAGAGATTCCACAGATGGGGTAAAGTCATTACCTATCTGTTCTGAAGATGGGTTGGCGAGTCGATATGCAGTGGAATCTGGATCAACTTCGGGTGTTTGTCAGCGTCGCCGAGCAGCGCTCGTTTTCCGCCGTGGCGCGGCAGCAGCGCAAGGCGCAGTCGGCGATCAGCAGCGCCATCGCCATGCTCGAAGACGACCTCGGTGTCAGCCTGTTCGAGCGTAGCAGCGGTCGCCAGCCGACCCTCACCGAAGCGGGCGAGGCGTTGCTCGAAGAGGCGCGGGAAGTGCTGCGCCAGTGCGAGCGCCTCAACGGTCGGGCGATGGCGATGATGCGCGGTCAGGAAGCGCAGTTGCGCGTGGCGCAGGATGAAGCGATGCCTTATCAGGCATTGGTGGAAAGTTTCGGCGCACTGGCCGAGCAATTCCCCAGCCTCGAAGTGCAACTGACCAGCGCCGCGCAAGGTGAAGTCGCGCGCAAACTGGAGGAGCGTCGCGCTGACCTCGGCCTGCTGTTCTATCACGACGAAATCCCCGAAGCGCTGGAGCGTCGAGTCCTTGGCAGCGTGGAAATGGTCACTGTCTGCGGGATCAATCATCCGTTGGCGACGCAGAGCTACGTCACATGTCAGCAAATGGCGCAGCATCGGCAACTGTTGATGTCGACCCAAACCAGCGTCTACCCCGGCAACGAACCGGCCAGCCCGCAGGTGTGGCGCGCCGACAGCTACTACGTGATGGCCGAATGGCTGGTGCGCGATCTCGGCTGGGCGTGGCTGCCACGCCACGTCGTGCAGTACTCGGCCTATCAAGGTTTGATGGTCGAACTCGACAGCGAATGGACACCGCCGGCGCTGGTGGTGGAACTGGTCTGGCGCCGTGACGAGCCGCTCGGCCCGGCGGCGCGTTGGCTGGCGGAGCGTTTTGCCGTGCACTTGCGGGCGATCGGCGACAAAAGTCGATAAACTCCGCCGCCATGAATAGAACTCTCTACACCGCGCTGTTTTACCTGGGGCTGCCATTGGTGGCGATTCGGCTGTGGCTGCGAGCGCGCAAGGCGCCGGCATATGCCAAGCGGATTGGCGAACGTTTCTCCTACGGCATGCCGACGCTGCAACCCGGTGGCATCTGGGTGCACGCGGTGTCGGTGGGCGAAAGCATTGCCGCTGCGCCGATGATCCGCGCGCTGCTGCAACGTTATCCACAGCTGCCGATCACCGTAACCTGCATGACCCCGACCGGTTCGGAACGGATTCAAGCGCTGTTCGCCAACGAGCCGCGCATCCAGCATTGCTACCTGCCGTATGACTTGCCGTGTGCGGCGGCGCGGTTTCTTGATCGCGTGCAACCGAAACTCGCGGTGATCATGGAAACCGAGTTGTGGCCCAACCACATTCATCAGTGCGCCAAACGCGGGATTCCGGTGGCGTTGGCCAACGGACGCTTGTCCGAGCGTTCGGCGCGCGGTTATGGGCGGTTCCGCAAACTGACCGCGCCGATGCTCGCCGAGATGAGTTTTTTTGCCATTCAGACTGAGGCAGAAGCGCAGCGCTTCCGTGATCTGGGCGCGCGTCCGGAAACGGTCGAGGTGACGGGCTCGATCAAATTCGACCTGACCATTGACCCCGCACTGCTGCAACGCGCCGCCGAATTGCGTGGGCAATGGCAGGCGCTGGAGCGTCCGGTGTGGATCGCCGCCAGCACTCACGAAGGCGAGGACGAAGTGGTGCTTGATGCCCATCGTCGTTTGCTGGCCAATCACCCGGACGCGTTGCTGATTCTGGTGCCGCGCCATCCTGAGCGTTTCAACTCGGTGTTTGAGCTATGTCAGCGTGAAGGTTTCTCCACGGTGCGACGTTCGACCGGGGCCAATGTCGATGCGCAGACTTCAGTGCTGCTTGGCGACACCATGGGCGAGTTGCTGTTTCTGTATGCCTTGGCCGACAGCGCGTTTGTAGGCGGCAGTCTGGTGGCGAACGGCGGGCACAATCTGCTGGAACCGGCCGCGCTGGCGAAACCGGTGCTCAGCGGCCCGCATTTGTTCAACTTCCTCGACATCGCCGCGCAATTGCGTGAGGCCGGGGCGTTGGCAGAAGTGGAGGATGCCGAAGGGCTGGCGGTGGAAGTGCAGCGCTTGTTCGAGTTGCCGCGTGATGCGCAACGCATGGCCGACGCCGGGCTGGCGGTAATGCGCCGCAATCAGGGCGCGTTGCAGCGGTTGCTGGATGGCTTGGCGCGGCTGATCAAATAGTCGCTTGGAATATTACTGTGGCGAGGGGATTTATCCCCGATCGGCTGCGCAGCAGTCGTAAATCCTGTTTGCCAAATCTGACTGAATCACCGCGGTGAATGGTTTTGGGGCTGCTACGCAACCCATCGGGGATAAATCCCCTCGCCACAGGGGATTCATTCCAGATTGTTTATGGGCGGGCCTTGAGTTGCTCTTCCGCAGCCTTGGCCAGGTCCGGCGGCAGGAAATCCTTGTCCGGGTTGTAGTCGGCTTTCAGATAACGGCGCAGATCTTCCAGGTCGCCGGGATTCAACGTCCCCGCCGCCTGCTTCAAACGCAGGTTGTCGAGGATGTAGTCATACCGCGTGTTGTTGTAGTTGCGCACCGAGGTGTACAGCTGACGCTGCGCATCGAGCACGTCAACGATGTTGCGCGTACCGACCTGATAACCGATTTCCGTGGCTTCCACCGCGCTCTGGTTGGAAATGATCGATTGCTTGCGCGCCTGTACCTGCTCGACGTCGGTGTTCACCGCGCGGTGCAGGTTGCGGGTGTTTTCGACGATCTGCCGACGCAGCGATTCGCGCTGTTGTTCGCTCTGATCCAGCTGCGCATACGACTGACGCACTTGCGAACTGGTCAGCCCGCCGCTGTAAATCGGCACGCTCAGTTGCAGGCCGACGGTGGTCTGTTCAACGTTGCCACCGTAAGGCGCACCGAACGAGTTCGGGTTGGCGAAACCGAGGGCGTCGTTGTCACCTTTTTCGTATTTGGCCACAGCATCGAGGGTCGGCAAGTGACCGGCCTTGCGCTGCTTCAACGTCTCTTCGGCGGAACTAACGGCGTAGTTACTGGCCAGCAGATTCAAGTTCTGGCGTGCCGCCGTATCGACCCACGATTTAGCATCGTTCGGCGCTGGCGGCAGAATCGGCAGCGAGTGAACGATGCCCTGAATCGAGTTGTACTGACGGTTGGTCAGGGTGATCAGCGCTTCAAACGCATCATCGACCTGACGCTGCGCAACGATGCGGTTGGCCCGTGCGGTGTCGTAACTGGCTTGCGATTGCAGGACGTCGGTCTTGTCCGACAGGCCGACATCGAAACGCTCGTTGGACTGGTCGAGCTGGCGCTTGAACGCGGCTTCTTCGGCCTTGGTCGAGGCCAGGTTGTCCTGACTGCGCAGCACGTTGAAATAGCTTTCGGCCGATTGCAGGATCAGGTTCTGCTCGGTTGCCGACAGTTGCAGTGCGGCCTGCTCGTTGACGTCCTTCGCGGCCTGATACTGGAACCAGCGATCGGCGCGGAACAACGGTTGGGCGAGGGTCGCCTGATACGAATGCGCGCTGCGGTTGGCGATGGCTGAAGGCTGATCAATCGAGGTGCGCACGTTGGCCGTTTCGGCACCGCCGGACAGGTTCGGCAGCAAACCTGCGCGGGCCTGTGGCACCACTTCTTTCTGTGCGCCGTACTGGGCGCGGGCGGCGGCCAGATCGGCGTTGTTGTCGACCGCTTCCTGGTAAACGCTGACCAGATCGGTTTTGGTCGACAAGGGCGCTTCTGCTGCCCAGGCCATTGCGTTGGACGCACAAGACACGGCAATAGCCAGTGAGAGTTTGCGCAGCATGAGGCGATCCCTAGCATTAATATTATGGAAATAATGTGCGCGCCAAGGCTACGGCGCGGCCCCTGTAGCGTCAAGGCGCGGCAGGGCAAAGCGAGTGTAGTTGCGCAATCGGTTCACAACAATCGGCCAAGCCCCTGTATTTGCGCCATTCATCATGGTGTTTGCCGCGGTGTTGGCGTTCTTTGCCAGTTGTGTCTAGACTGGCCGGGTTCTTGTCGGGGTGCCTTGCTATGAGGCTGAGATCGAATAATTTCGGATCCCGTTGAACCTGATCAGGTTAGCGCCTGCGTAGGGAACAAGATTTCTCGTCACCCGGCGAGTCCTCTTGTGCTTCGTCCGGGAAATTGTTCGACAATCGAACGCTCGGCGACGATGCACAGCACCAGTCCTGGTGCGTCCGTGCCTTTCAGGTTCTGCTCCGACAATCCACTGCCTGGATGCTGTCTGGAGAGCCCGTGATGACTACAAAATCAAAAAACGCGATCAACCTGAGTGACTCGGCCAAGGTCGACGAGCAATCGGTCAAGCCGTTCACCCGTTCGCAAAAAGTCTACGTTCAGGGCTCCCGCCCGGACATCCGCGTGCCGATGCGCGAAATCAGCCTCGACGTGACGCCGACCGATTTCGGCGGCGAAATCAACGCGCCGGTCACCGTTTACGACACCTCAGGCCCGTACACCGATCCGAACGTGGTGATCGATGTGCGCAAAGGTCTGGGCGATGTGCGTTCGGCGTGGATCGACGACCGTGGCGACACCGAGCGCCTGCCAGGCCTGAGTTCGAACTTCGGCCAACAACGTCTCGCCGATGCCGAGCTGACCAAACTGCGTTTCGCCCACGTCAACAACCCGCGCCGCGCCAAGGCCGGGGCCAACGTCAGCCAGATGCATTACGCCCGTAAAGGCATCATCACCGCCGAGATGGAATACGTCGCCATCCGCGAAAACATGAAGCTGCAAGAAGCCCGCGCTGCCGGCCTGTTGACGCAGCAACACGCCGGGCACAGCTTCGGCGCGAGCATCCCGAAAGAAATCACTGCCGAATTCGTCCGCGAAGAAATCGCCCGTGGCCGCGCAATCATTCCGGCCAACATCAACCACGTCGAACTGGAACCGATGATCATCGGCCGTAACTTCCTGGTGAAGATCAACGGCAACATCGGCAACAGCGCGCTGGGTTCTTCGATCGAAGAAGAAGTGGCGAAACTGACCTGGGGCATTCGCTGGGGTTCGGACACCGTGATGGACTTGTCCACCGGTAAACACATTCACGAAACCCGCGAGTGGATCATCCGCAACTCGCCAGTGCCGATCGGCACCGTGCCGATTTATCAGGCGCTGGAAAAAGTCAATGGCGTCGCCGAAGACCTGACCTGGGAGCTGTTTCGCGACACGCTGATCGAGCAGGCCGAGCAGGGCGTCGACTATTTCACCATCCACGCCGGCGTGCTGCTGCGTTACGTGCCGCTGACCGCCAAGCGCGTGACCGGCATCGTCTCCCGTGGCGGTTCGATCATGGCCAAGTGGTGCCTGGCGCACCATAAAGAGAACTTCCTCTACACCCACTTCGACGAAATCTGCGAAATCATGAAGGCTTACGACGTCAGCTTCTCGCTGGGCGATGGCCTGCGTCCGGGCTCGATTGCCGACGCCAACGACGAAGCGCAGTTCGGCGAACTGGAGACCCTCGGCGAGCTGACCAAGATCGCCTGGAAGCATGATGTGCAATGCATGATCGAAGGCCCGGGCCACGTGCCGATGCAGTTGATCAAAGAGAACATGGACAAGCAGCTGGAGTGCTGCGACGAGGCGCCGTTCTACACCCTCGGCCCGCTGACCACCGACATCGCGCCGGGCTATGACCACATCACCTCCGGCATCGGTGCGGCGATGATCGGCTGGTTCGGTTGCGCGATGCTTTGCTACGTGACGCCGAAGGAACACTTGGGCCTGCCGAACAAGGATGACGTGAAGACCGGGATCATCACTTACAAGATCGCGGCGCATGCGGCGGACTTGGCCAAAGGGCATCCGGGCGCACAGATTCGCGACAACGCCTTGAGCAAGGCGCGTTTCGAATTCCGTTGGGAAGACCAGTTCAACCTCGGTCTGGATCCGGACACCGCGCGTTCGTATCACGATGAAACCCTGCCGAAGGATTCGGCGAAGGTCGCGCACTTCTGTTCGATGTGCGGGCCGAAATTCTGCTCGATGAAGATCACCCAGGAAGTCCGCGAATACGCGGCCAACCAGCGGATCGAAGCGGTCGACGTGGACGTCGCCCAAGGCCTGGCGGAACAGGCCGAGCGGTTCAAGAAGGAAGGCAGTCAGCTGTACAAGAAAGTTTGACCCCGTACTGATCGTTCCCACGCTCCGCGTGGGAATGCAGCCCGTGACGCTCCGCGTCACTGGACGCGGAGCGTCCCTAGAGGCATTCCCACGCAGAGCGTGGGAACGATCACACAACAACAAATGTCCCTCTGAGATAACACCCTTGAGCATTCAACCCAGCACTTACTCCCCCGACCTCGCCGTACCCGCCGACAAGCGTGTATTCGGTGGTCGCGATCTTTTTTCCCTGTGGTTCTCCCTCGGCATCGGCCTGATGGTTTTGCAGACCGGCGCATTGCTCGCGCCAGGTTTGGGCCTGTCCGGTTCGTTGCTGGCGATTTTCCTTGGCACGCTGGTCGGCGTGCTGTTGCTGGCCGCCGTTGGCGTGATCGGCAGTGACACCGGCCTGTCGTCGATGGCCGCGCTGAAGCTCAGCCTCGGCAGCAAAGGCGCGAGCCTGCCGGCGCTGCTCAATTTGCTGCAACTGATCGGTTGGGGTTCGTTCGAAATCATCGTCATGCGCGACGCCGCCAGCCTGCTCGGCACCCGGGCGTTCAGCGAAGGTTCGTTGTGGTCGAACCCGGTGTTGTGGACGCTGTTTTTCGGCGCATTGGCAACCTTGCTAGCGGTCAGTGGCCCGTTGACCTTCGTGCGGCAGATCCTGCGCAAGTGGGGCATCTGGCTGTTGCTCGCCGCGTGCATCTGGCTGACCTGGAACCTGTTTGCCAAAGCCGATCTGGTCGATCTTTGGTCGCGCGCCGGTGACGGTTCGATGCCATTCGCCGTGGGCTTCGACATTGCCATCGCGATGCCGCTGTCATGGCTGCCGCTGATCGCCGACTACTCGCGATTCGGCAAGCGTGCGAGGAATGTGTTCGGTGGCACTGCGGTCGGTTTCTTCATCGGTAACTTCTGGCTGATGAGCCTTGGCGTCGCCTATACCCTGGCCTTCGCGCCGAGCGGTGAAGTCAACGCGCTGCTGTTGGCATTGGCTGGCGCCGGTCTGGGCATTCCGCTGTTGCTGATTTTGCTGGATGAATCGGAAAACGCCTTCGCCGATATTCACTCGGCAGCGGTGTCCAGCGGGATTCTGTTGCGTCTGAAAGTCGAGCATCTGGCCTTGGCCATCGGCGTGATTTGCACGCTGATCGCCTTGCTGGCGCCGTTGGCGCAGTACCAGAATTTTCTGCTGCTGATCGGTTCGGTGTTTGCGCCGCTGTTCGGTGTGGTGCTGGTGGATCACTTCATTCTGCGCAAGCGCAGCGCTCAGGTCGCATCAGCCGCATTGCGCTGGCCGGCGTTGTTGGCGTGGCTGGGTGGCGTGAGCACCTACCACTTGCTGGCGAATCTGTATCCGGATGTCGGCGCAACCCTGCCGGCGCTGGTGCTGGCAGGGCTGTTGCAGCTAGTGCTGGGCCGGGCCTTCAGTTACGGCCGGGAAACAGCTCAGGCTTGAGAATGCCGTTCAGACGCGGATAAGGAATCTTCAGTTCGACGTGGCCCAGTGCGTAAGGCGCAATGGTGGTCACGTCGTACTTGAGGATCACGCCGCCATAGGTCAGCGCCACGTTCTGGGTTTTCACGAACGGCCAGTTCTTCACGAACTCCGCTTCCTGATCAAGCTTGGTGCTGATCAACCAGCTGTTGTGCGCAACCTGCGCCGCTTTCCAGAATGCGTCTTCCTGACCCGGCAGCAACATGTCGGACAGGTTCAGCACCTTGTGCTGCTGGCGCGAATAGTTGATGAAACCGCGACCCGGATTGCCATGCGCGCCGCCGGTGTCGAGGTAGCTCGACAACTCGATGATCACCAAGCCGTCATGCTGCTCGCGTACTTTCGCTTGCAGGTAGCTGCTGTTGCGCGGGCCGGCACTGGCCAGAAACTGATCGCGATAAGCCGCCAGGGTCGGCGCTACCGGGGCATTTTTCTCGGTGCGGGTCATTTGCAGCAGACGTTTTTCGATGATGCCGTCCAGTGCAGGTTCGGCCGGGAAGCGCAGGGTGTCGATGTTCACCAGCGGACAATCCGGGTTGGAACAGCCAGGTTTCAACTGTTCGGATGCGTCGCGAGTGGTCTCCAGCGGCGTGCGGTAGTTGGGCTGGAACAGGCTCGCGCAGGCGCCCAGAGTCAGGGCGATGGCGGCCACGGAGGCAATTTTGAAAAGCGACATAGGCGTCCTTTCGAAAACAAGGGAAGGCAAAAAGTTACCGCTTCGACTCTCAACGAGGCAGTCAGTTCGCCACTAAGCTAATTAGAGTGGGTTTCGCCTCCACCGTCCATCCCGCTGACGGTAAAGGGGCTGCATCAAACCGTTCGGGCGCGTTAGGATGGCGCGAAGTCGAGGTTGCCAATCAAGCAGCGCAGCCTCGTAATGGAATTGCAGTAAAGAGGATGCTCATGACTGATTTTGCCAACGCTATTCCGACCGCCGTCGATATCGTGCGGCGCGAAAAATGCTACGAGGGCTTTTACAAGCTCGACCGCGTGCACCTGCGCCATGAATTGTTCGCCGGGGGCATGAGCCGCGAAATCAACCGTGAAATCTTCGTCCGCCACGATGCCGTGTGCATGCTGCCTTACGATCCGCAGCGCGACGAAGTGGTGCTGATCGAGCAGTTTCGCATCGGCGCCATGGGCAAGACCGACAACCCGTGGCTGGTCGAGCTGGTCGCTGGTCTGATCGACAAGGATGAACAACCGGAAGAAGTTGCTCACCGCGAGGCGCAGGAGGAAGCTGGGCTGGACATCAAGGCCCTGTGGCCGATGACCAAATATTTCCCGTCACCGGGCGGCAGCAACGAGTTCGTGCATTTGTACTTGGGGCGTTGCAGCACCGAAGGCGCAGGCGGCCTGCATGGCCTGGAAGAAGAGGCAGAAGATATCCGCGTCACGGTCTGGGCCTTTGAAGATGCCTTGCAGGCCGTCCGTGACGGACGCATTGCCAACGCGGCGAGCATCATCGCCTTGCAGTGGCTGGCGCTGAACCGCGCCGAAGTGAGGGGGTTATGGTTGTAAACAAGTTGCGCGATCGCTATCGAGTCGACCTCGCGGGGCTGCAAGCCGCCTGCGAGGCCAACTACGCGCGCCTGATGCGACTGGTGCCGGACATGCGCAACGACCCCGAAGCGCGGCGCATCGCCGTGACCCAGGGCGAGCAGATGCTCGGCGTGCTGGCCCTCGAAGTGCTGCAAACCTGCCCGTACACCACCACTTTGCAAGTGCGTCAGGAACACAGCCTGCCGTGGCTGCCGGTGCCGCAACTGGAAGTGCAGGTCTATCACGACGCGCGCATGGCCGAAGTGGTCAGCGCTGAACATGCTCGACGCTTTCGCGGCATCTATCCTTACCCGAACGCCGCGATGCATCAGCCGGATGAAAAGGCTCAGCTCAATCTGTTCCTGGGGGAATGGCTGAGTCATTGCCTGGCGCTGGGGCACGAGTACGAAGTCGTACGCTAGTTGTGAACTGCGTCCGGTTCACCGCTTTCCTCTTTTACTGATCCCCCAGCATAATTGCGACACTTGATCGATTCCGTGCTTTTGCCTTGGGAGAACGCCTTGCCGAGCGTATCCACGTTGACCCCCGCCGATGCGGCGCTGCTGGTGCAGTTGTCCGACAGCCATCTGTTCGCCGAGGCGGACGGTTCGCTGCTGGGCATGAACACCCGCGAGAGCCTGCAAAAGGTCATCGAACTGGTACTGGAGCAACAGCCGCAGATCGACCTGATTCTGGCCACCGGGGATATTTCCCAGGACGGCACGCTGGAGTCGTACCAACAGTTTCGCCAGATGAGCGCGCAGATCGATGCGCCGGCGCGCTGGATTCCCGGTAATCACGATGAACCGCAGATCATGGCGGTTGCCGCCGTGCAAAGCGCATTGCTGGAACCGATTGTGGACATCGGTAACTGGCGGGTGACTCTTTTGGATTCGGCGGTGCCGGGTTCGGTGCCGGGGTATTTGCAAGACGATCAATTGCAGCTGCTGGCCCGTTCGCTGAGCGAAGCGCCGGAGCGGCATCATCTGGTGTGCTTTCACCATCATCCGGTTCCGATTGGCTGCGTGTGGATGGAGCCAATTGGTTTGCGCAATCCTGAAGCGTTTTTCGAGGTGCTGGATCGTTTTCCACAGGCCCGCGCGGTGTTGTGGGGGCATGTGCATCAGGAGATTGATCGTGAGCATAATGGCGTGCGGCTGATGGCTTCGCCGTCGACGTGCATTCAGTTTGAGCCGGGCAGTGAGGATTTCAAGGTGGGGGAGCAGGCGCCGGGGTATCGCTGGTTACGGCTGTTGCCGGATGGGCGGCTGGAAACTGGCGTGGAACGCGTCACCGGTTTCGCCTACACAGTCGATTACGGCTCCAACGGTTATTGAGCGACAAATCAAAACCCTCACCCCAGCCCTCTCCCAGAGGGAGAGGGGGCCGACCGAGGTGTCTTTCGCTATCCATCGACCTGAAGCAGTGTTGTCGATTGCGGATTCACAGCAAAGCGTTCAGGTCGATGTAGTTCGCAAATATCCCCCATTCGGTCCCCTCTCCCTCCGGGAGAGGGCTAGGGTGAGGGCCGCTCGTGCTGTCACACCAATTTATCGAGCCCACCCCCAAACCCGGCCCTTCTCCCTGTAAACTCCGCTATCTTTCGCCGACACTCAGGGAGCTCAAATGTCCGGTTCGATCCTCTATATCCACGGTTTCAACAGCGCCCCGGCCTCGAAAAAGGCCTGTCAGCTGGTAACGGTGATGGAGCAACTGGGTTTGAGCGACAAACTGCGTGTCCCGGCCCTGCATCACCATCCGCGCGAAGCCATCGGTCAGTTGGAGCAGGCAATCGCCGAGCTGGGCAGCCCGCTGCTGGTGGGAAGCTCACTCGGCGGCTACTATGCGACTCACCTGGCCGAGCGCCATGGCCTGAAAGCCCTGCTGGTCAACCCGGCGGTCAGCCCGCACCGGATGTTCGACGGCTATCTGGGCACGCAGAAAAACCTGTATACCGATGAAACCTGGGAATTGACCCACGACCATGTAACGGCCCTGGCCGAGCTGGAAGTGCCAGCACCTGTGGACGCCCAGCGCTATCAGGTATGGTTGCAGACCGGCGATGAAACACTGGATTATCGCCTCGCCCAGCAGTATTACCGCGCCTGTGCCTTGCGCATTCAGGCCGGCGGCGACCACAGTTTCCAAGGCTTTGCCGGGCAATTGCCGGCATTGCTGAGTTTTGCCGGCATTGGTGCCGATGTGTATCAGGCAATCGATTTCACCGCATTGTGAAGTCTTGCCCCTATTTCATGAATGACTGACGACGAGACCCTATGGCCACTCCCAGCGCTAGCTCTTATAACGCCGACGCCATCGAAGTCCTCTCGGGCCTCGACCCGGTGCGCAAACGCCCCGGCATGTACACCGACACCAGTCGGCCGAATCACCTCGCCCAGGAAGTCATCGACAACAGTGTCGACGAAGCCCTGGCTGGCCACGCCAAATCGGTGCAGGTCATCCTGCACGCCGATCACTCGCTGGAAGTCAGCGATGACGGCCGTGGCATGCCGGTCGACATCCACCCGGAAGAGGGTGTGTCGGGCGTCGAACTGATTCTCACCAAGCTCCACGCGGGCGGCAAGTTTTCCAACAAGAATTACCAGTTCTCCGGCGGTCTGCACGGCGTGGGTATTTCCGTGGTCAACGCCTTGTCGACCGAAGTTCGCGTGCGCGTAAAGCGTGACGGCAACGAATACCAGATGACGTTCGCCGATGGCTACAAAGCCACCGAGCTGGAAATCGTCGGCACCGTCGGCAAACGCAACACCGGCACCAGCGTGTACTTCGCGCCGGATCCGAAATACTTCGACTCACCAAAATTCTCCATCAGCCGTCTCAAGCACGTGCTCAAGGCCAAGGCTGTGCTGTGCCCGGGCCTGCTGGTCAGCTTCGAAGACAAAGGCACCGGCGAAAAAGTCGAGTGGCATTACGAAGACGGCCTGCGCTCGTATTTGGTCGACGCCGTCAACGAATTCGAACGCCTGCCGAACGAGCCGTTCTGCGGCGCGTTCGCCGGTAATAAAGAAGCCGTCGACTGGGCGCTGCTGTGGCTGCCGGAAGGTGGCGACGCGGTACAGGAAAGTTACGTCAACCTGATCCCGACGGCGCAGGGCGGCACCCACGTCAACGGTTTGCGTCAGGGCCTGCTCGATGCGATGCGAGAATTCTGCGAATTCCGCAGTCTGCTGCCACGCGGCGTGAAGCTGGCGCCGGAAGACGTCTGGGAGCGCATTGCGTTCGTCCTGTCGATGAAAATGCAGGAGCCGCAATTCTCCGGCCAGACCAAAGAACGACTGTCGTCCCGTGAAGCAGCGGCGTTCGTCTCCGGTGTGGTTAAAGACGCCTTCAGCCTGTGGCTCAACGCCAACCCGGAAACCGGTCTGGCCCTGGCCGAACTGGCGATCAACAACGCCGGTCGTCGTCTCAAGGCGAGCAAGAAAGTCGAGCGCAAACGCGTCACCGCAGGCCCGGCATTGCCGGGCAAACTGGCGGATTGCGCCGGCCAGGATCCGATGCGCTCCGAACTGTTCCTCGTCGAAGGTGATTCCGCCGGCGGTTCCGCCAAGCAAGCGCGGGACAAGGAATTCCAGGCGATCCTGCCGTTGCGCGGCAAGATCCTCAACACCTGGGAAGTCGACGGCAGCGAAGTGCTCGCCAGTCAGGAAGTGCACAACATCGCCGTCGCTATTGGTGTCGATCCTGGCGCGGCGGACATGAGCCAGCTGCGCTACGGCAAGATCTGCATCCTCGCCGACGCTGACTCCGACGGTCTGCACATTGCCACGCTGCTGTGCGCGCTGTTCGTCCAGCATTTCCGCCCGCTGGTGGATGCCGGTCACGTCTACGTCGCCATGCCGCCGCTGTACCGTATCGACCTGGGCAAAGAGATTTACTACGCCCTTGACGAAGCCGAGCGCGACGGCATTCTCGATCGTCTGGTTGCCGAGAAGAAACGCGGCAAACCGCAGGTCACCCGATTCAAAGGTCTGGGTGAAATGAACCCGCCGCAGCTGCGCGAAACCACCATGGACCCGAACACTCGGCGTCTGGTGCAGCTGACGCTGGGCGAAGACTACGCCGAAACCTCGGAAATGATGGACATGCTGCTGGCGAAGAAGCGCGCCGGCGATCGCAAAACCTGGCTGGAATCCAAAGGCAACCTCGCCGAGGTGCTGACCTGATGCACTTTGGCTGGGCCTTGGCGGGTGCGTTGCTGCTGAGTTCAATGAGCGTGTCGGCCGAGCCGATACAAGAGCTGCGCCTGCTCGCCGAGCATCCGGTCGACGGCATGCGCGGCGGCAACCTTTCGGGGCTGGCGCTGTGCGGTAACGAGTTGTGGACGGTGTCCGATCGCGATGACGATCAGATCTACCGTCTCAATACCGGCGACAAGGTCTGGCAGGCCGAAACCGTGCACATCGACGTCCCGCCGGTGCCTGACAGCGGTTTGCCGTGGGGCATCAGTTCGCGCACGTGGGCTGCATCGTTTGTGCGTGGCGGCGATCTGGATTTCGAAGGCATCACCTGCGACAACGCTGGCAATCGCTTCATCGTCAGCGAGGCCCACGCGGCCGTGTTGCAAGTGCCGCCACAAGGCCCGGCGTCATGGCTGAAAATCTCGCCAATGCTGGTCAAAGAAGCCCGCGCCAGTGGCATGTTGCTGCACTTCAATGCGCTGTTCGAAGGCTTGGCGATCAACCCGGCGGGCGATCAGATCTGGTTGGCCGCCGAGCGTGAGCGCCGTGGTCTGCTGACCATCAAGCGTCAGCAAACGGTCTGGGATTGCGACGGCGCTTGTGTGTTGCTCAGCGAGGCGGGCGTGGAAATGCAGCCACCGCAATTCCCCAAGGCCCGCGCCGTCACCCGTGATTTCGCCGATCTGTCGCTGTTCAACGGCAAGCTGTTCACGCTGGAACGCAATGCCTTCGAGATCTGCCGCCGCGACGCGGTCACGGCTAAAGTCGAGCAATGTTGGTCGTTCGCTGAAGATGCCTTGCAGCCGCAGCGCCAATACCCACAGGCCTACGGTCTGGCAGAAGCCTTGGTGGTGGATGCGCAGGGCGCGTGGATCGGTATCGACAACAATGAAGGCGTCCGCGCCGACGGCGAAAAACGTCCGATCATCTGGCGCTTTGCCGCGCCTGACGGTGGCTGGAGCGCCAAGCCTTGAGCCAGCAACCCCCGGGCAAACGCGCCGGTCGCGTGCTGATGATTCTGGCCTGGTGCGCGGCGCTGTTTCTCGCTACGCGGTTTTTCGGCCAGTGGGAGCAACGCCAGCAGAATCCGAACGTGGTGGTCAGTTCGGAGCAGGGCGAAGGATTTATTGAGGTGAAACTGGCCGGCAATGCCCAAGGGCATTTTGTCGCCAGCGGTCAGATCAACGGTGAGCCGGTGGAGTTTATGCTCGACACCGGTGCGACCGATGTGGCGATCCCGGCGGATCTGGCCAAACGTTTGAAGCTGGAAGAAGGTTTCGGTGTGACCCTGAGCACGGCCAACGGCCTGAGCCAGGGCTATCGGACAAAAATTGCCCGCCTGCAATTGGGCGACATCGTGCTGCGGGACGTCCGCGCACTGGTGGCGCCGGGGTTGCATGGCGATCAGGTGCTGCTCGGCATGAGCGCCTTGAACAAACTTGAATTTACTCAGCGCGGTGGCACCATGTTGCTGCGCCAGACAACGAACCGATGAGGCCTGCATGAGCAATCCCCTTGATCTCAGCCTGGACGGTGTAGAACGCCGGTCGCTGGCTGACTTCACCGAAAGTGCCTACCTCAACTACTCCATGTACGTGATCATGGACCGTGCGCTGCCGCATATCGGCGACGGTCTGAAACCGGTACAGCGTCGCATCATTTATGCGATGAGCGAGTTGGGCCTGGACGCCGATTCCAAGCACAAGAAATCGGCGCGTACCGTCGGTGACGTGCTCGGTAAGTTTCACCCGCACGGTGACTCGGCGTGCTACGAAGCGATGGTGCTGATGGCCCAGCCGTTCAGCTATCGCTACACGCTGGTCGACGGCCAGGGTAACTGGGGTGCGCCGGACGATCCGAAGTCCTTCGCCGCCATGCGTTACACCGAAGCGCGCCTGTCGCGTTATTCCGAAGTGCTGCTCAGCGAACTGGGCCAAGGCACTGCAGACTGGGGCCCGAACTTCGACGGCACCCTGCAGGAACCGTTGGTGCTGCCGGCGCGCCTGCCGAACATTCTGCTCAACGGTACCACCGGCATCGCCGTGGGCATGGCCACCGATGTGCCGCCGCACAACCTGCGCGAAGTCGCCACTGCTTGCGTGCGTCTGCTCGATGAGCCGAAAGCCACCGTCGAACAGCTCTGCGAGCATATTCAGGGCCCGGACTATCCGACCGAAGCGGAAATCATCACGCCGCGCGCCGACCTGCTGAAAATGTACGAAACCGGCAAGGGCTCGGTGCGCATGCGCGCCGTGTACCACGTCGAGGATGGCGACATCATCGTTACCGCGCTGCCGCACCAAGTTTCCGGTGCGAAAGTGCTGGAGCAGATCGCCGCGCTGATGCAGGCGAAACCGTCGAAAGCGCCGCAGATCGCTGACCTGCGTGACGAATCCGACCACGAAAACCCGTGCCGCATCGTCATCATTCCGGTCAACAGCCGCGTTGATCACGACGCGCTGATGCAGCACCTGTTCGCCAGCACCGAGCTGGAGTCGACCTACCGGGTCAACGTCAACATCATCGGTCTGGACGGCAAACCGCAACTGAAAAACCTCCGCGCCTTGCTGGTCGAATGGCTGGAATTCCGCGTGCAGACCGTGCGTCGCCGCCTGCAATTCCGCCTCGATAAAGTCGAGCGTCGTCTGCACCTGTTGGACGGTTTGTTGATTGCCTACCTCAATCTGGATGAAGTGATCCACATCATCCGTACCGAGGAACACCCGAAAGCCAAGCTGATCGAGCGTTTCGCCCTCAGCGAGATTCAGGCCGACTACATTCTCGACACCCGTCTGCGTCAGTTGGCGCGACTGGAAGAGATGAAGCTGCGCGACGAGCAGGACGAACTGCTCAAGGAACAAGCCAAGCTGCAAGCGTTGCTGGGCAGCGAAGCCAAGTTGAAGAAACTGGTGCGCACCGAGCTGATCAAGGACGCCGAAACCTATGGCGACGACCGTCGTTCGCCAATCGTCGAGCGCAGCGAAGCCAAAGCGTTGACCGAGCATGATCTGCTGCCGAACGAGAAAGTCACCGTTGTGCTGTCGGAAAAAGGCTGGATCCGTTCGGCCAAAGGTCACGACATCGACGCGACCGGCCTGTCATACAAGGCCGGCGACGGCTTCAAGACCTCGGCGGCGGGGCGTTCCAACCAGTCTGCCGTGGTGATTGACTCCACCGGCCGCAGCTATTCGGTCGCCGCGCACACGTTGCCGTCGGCGCGTGGCCAGGGCGAACCGTTGACCGGCCGTCTGACGCCGCCACCGGGCGCCTCGTTTGAATGCGTGCTGATGCCGGAAGACGACGCGTTGTACGTGATCGCCTCCGACGCCGGTTACGGTTTCGTCGTGAAAGGCGAAGACCTGCAAGCCAAGAACAAGGCCGGTAAAGCCCTGTTGAGCCTGCCGAACAACGCCAAAGTCATCGCGCCACGTCCAGTGGCTGATCGTGAGCACAACTGGCTGGCCTCGGTCACGACCGAAGGTCGCCTGCTGATCTTCAAGATCAGCGATCTGCCACAATTAGGGAAGGGCAAAGGCAACAAGATCATCGGTATTTCCGGTGAACGTGTGGCCAGTCGCGAAGAATATGTCACGGACATCGCCGTCATTCCGGAAGGCGCCACGTTGGTATTGCAGGCCGGAAAACGGACTCTGTCGCTGAAGGCCGACGACCTCGAACACTACAAAGGTGAGCGTGGACGTCGTGGCAATAAGCTACCTAGGGGCTTCCAGAGAGTGGATGCGCTGCTCGTCGAAAACCTCAATTAAGCGTCCTAGACGCGTCGATCCACGATTTAACGCGTAGATCGACGCTTTGGCGCTGGAGTCGGAACGCATATTCACGGATGATATGGCCTTTCAAGCGCCGGCGTGGCCGAGCGTTCTTCATATTTATTGAGTATTTTCACTGTGGTCAGCCTTGTGGCGGCCACCTGGACGGGATGATGACTGCGCTACGCCTTCCACTTATTTTGTTGCTCGCCGGCGTTCTTGGCCTGGCGGGTTGCAGCGTTCACCAGCCGGTGTCGCTGTATCAACTGGACAGCGGAAGTCCGGTTCAGCCTGCGCAAAGCGCGGGCATGGCGGTTCTGCTGGGCCCGGTAGTCGTCGCCGATTACCTGCAACGTGAAACACTGCTGCAACGTCAACCCGACGGCAGCCTGCAAGCGGCGACCGATGGTCGTTGGGCCGGCAGCCTTTCGTCGGATATCGATCAGTTGTTGATGCGTCAGGTCGCGGGTCACCTCGACAGCCAACGTGTGGTGCTGGCACCGGCCACCAGCGGGTTTACCCCGGATGTGCAGGTGTTGCTGACCATTACGCGTCTGGACTCCGGCGTTAAACAACCGGCGATCCTTGATGCGCAGTGGCGTTTGATTGACCGTCGTGGTCAGGTGCGTGATAACCGCATCATTCATCTGCAAGAGCTGCATGCAGGCAGTACGGCTTCGCAGGTTCAGGCGCAGGGGATTCTGTTGCAGCGTCTGGCCGAGCAGTTGTCGGTGGCGCTGAAACCGTTGGCTAATCAGCCTCCAGTGGCTGAAGCGCCGCGTAAATCGGCACCGAAACCGGCAGCGCCGGCGGCGGACGCGGATAAGCAGCCGAAGATTCCGATGGCTTCGCCGATTCGGACGGATATGGAAGTGTTCCGCTTCTGACGCTGGATCGAGTTAAAACAGAGCCCGCCTTGTGCGGGCTTTGTTGTGTCTGGGGTTTGGTAGGCAAGATCAAAAGCCCCTCACCCTAACCCTCTCCCGGAGGGAGAGGGGACTGACCGAGGTGTCTGGCGTCATACGTCGACCTGCAAGCGCTTGGCGATTATGGATTCACAGCTGGGCGTTCAAGTCGGTGCAGCTCTGCAATATCCCCCAATCAGTCCCCTCTCCCTTTGGGAGAGGGCTAGGGTGAGGGGCTTTTCAGTCATCCACAAAAAAGCCCGCAGACAATCACTCGTCTGCGGGCTTCTGTGTTTCAGGCCGAAGGCTTAAGCCCGACGCTCATGCATCCGCGCCAGTTGCCGTTCCAGCATCGACGGATAAGGCTCCATCAACCGCTCCACACAGCAAGCCCCCTCAGGGCTGGCGATCGGGCGGATTCGCGCGCGTTGGCGGATCAGCGCGTCGTCACCAATCTTGCGTTCCACCAGCAGCAGATTGCGGCTGTGCTGCGACAGGGCCAAAGCATCCTGCGCCGAATCCGTCAGCAGCAGATCGATCTGGCTCAACCCAAACAGCTCATCGCCCAAGGTCAGGCCCAACTGCAATTGCAGGGTGATGCCGCTGTCCGCGACTTCAATCTGCAACTGATGGCCCAGCGCGCGCAGCAGCTCGCCGCAGCAGATCGCGTTGGTCAGGTAATCATCGCCGCTGTCTTCGGTGTGGAACAGCATCAGCGTGCTGCCGTCGTTCAAGGTTTCGATTTCACCCTGATACAACGAAGCCGCCTGATCGAGACAGTCGCGATAACGTTCCAGCAATTCTTCCAGACGCGCACGCGGCAGGCGACGCAGTTGTTCCTGCGAACCCAGCTGCACGGCGAGCACCGCACTGTGTTGCGGCACGCTCGGCGTGGCTTTGCGCACGACCGGTTGCGGTGCTGCATCGAGCGATTCGTCGCGCAGATCGGCAAACGCGTCGTCGTCTTCATCGTCTTCAACGGTGCTGACGACGTGGCGTGGCGCCGGTTTCTGAGCGGCCATCGGACGGGTTTCGTCGAAGCTCGGATCGCGCAGGTTGCGCACTTCGAACTCGGGCTCGTCGTCCTCTTCTTCGAATTCCGGCTCGGGTTCCGGTTCAGGCACGGGCGCTGGTTCCGGGGCGTAGTTGGCGTGCAGTTGACGCGCCAGATCGCCGATCTCGTCCTGACGATCCGTGCCCGGCGTGAATTCATCGATGTTGCGCAGCCACACGCGCAATTGCAGCAGTGGCGTCGACAAATTACGGCCAATGCGCAGGCTCAGGGCCAGCGACAGTGCCAACAGAATCCCGCTGAGAATGCCCATGCTTTGCAGGCTGATGGTCATCGGCTGCTGGAACTGATCCATGTCGAGGCTGATGCGCAGTTGCCCGGCGGTCACGTCCTGGAACGTGATCTTGCTCTCGTACATGCCTTCGGCTTCGCCCAACAGGCTGTGCTTGGGCCGCTGACCGGACTCGGCGAGGATGCGGTTATCCACGCTGTAGATCGCCGCGTGGGCCACCAGTTTGTTCTTGGTCAGGTTGTTGAGCAGCACGTTGAGGCTGAGGATGTCGTTGGACACCAACAGCTCCGTGGCAGAGGTCGCGGTCTGCGTGGTCAGGCTTTCGCCCAGCGCATCGGCCTGCTGGTGCATGGCCTGCTTGAATTGCAAACCCATCACGCCGGCATAGATCACCAGGGCCAGAGCGACCAGGATCACGTTATGGCTGGCAATGCGCAATGCAATCGGTACACGGCGGTGGCGCAGTGCACGGAAGATCAGCAGGAAGAAGTTATCGGTTTTAACTGGCGTGGGCCGGTTCACTGAGCTCGGCTCTTTTGTCCGTGAAGTTGACGCGCAGTATAGCGACAGGCCCTAGACCGGCAAAGCGCTGACGGTGCCCGATGGTCACTGAAAGTGGGTAGAATGCGGTTTTTTTCCAGTTGCGGGGGTGCGCGTTGCGCGAAATCGTCCTGATTAACATCACGGGGGTCGACCGTCCGGGTCTGACGGCAGCCATTACCGGTGTTCTGGCACAAGGTGGTGTGAACATTCTCGATATCGGTCAGGCGGTGATCCACGACACCCTGTCGTTCGGCATCCTGGTTGAAATTCCCGACTCCGAGCAAGGCAAATCCGTGCTCAAGGACATTCTGTTCAAGGGCTACGAGCTCGACCAGCAGGTGCGCTTCACCCCGGTGTCCGAAGAGGATTACCAGCAATGGGTGGGCAACCAGGGCAAAAAACGCCACATCGTGACCTTGCTGACCCGCAAGGTGACCGCCGGCCAATTGCAGGCCGTCAGCTCGATCACTGCTAAATACGGTTTGAACATCGACCACATCGACCGTCTGTCGGGTCGTATGCCGCTGGACACGCCTGCGGACAAGGGCAAGGGCTGCATCGAGTTTTCCGTGCGTGGCGAAGCGGCCGATCCGCAGGCTCTGCGCGCCGAATTCCTCAGCGTCGCGCAAGAGCTGAACGTCGACATCGCTTTCCAGGAAGACTCGCTGTTCCGTCGCAACCGTCGTCTGGCCGTGTTCGACATGGACTCGACGCTGATCGAAGCCGAAGTGATCGATGAGCTGGCCAAGGCTGCCGGTGTCGGCGAGCAAGTGTCGGCCATTACCGAACGGGCGATGTCCGGCGAGCTGGATTTCCGCGCAAGTTTCAAAGAACGTCTGGCGCTGCTCAAAGGCCTCGACGTCAGCGTGCTTGATTCGATCGGCGCGTCGTTGCGTCTGACCGAAGGCGCGGAAACGTTGTTCGCCGAGCTCAAGCGTTTGGGCTACAAGACCGCCATTCTGTCTGGCGGCTTCACCTATTTCGCCAAGCAATTGCAGGCCAAACTAGGCATCGACTACGTGTTCGCCAACGAACTGGAGGTGGTCGACGGCAAGTGCACCGGCGTGGCGATCGAGCCGATTGTTGATGCGCAGCGTAAGGCTGATTTGCTGAAAGAGTTGGCGCATAAAGAAGGTTTGCGTCTGGAGCAGACCATTGCCGTGGGCGATGGCGCGAACGATCTGCCGATGCTGGCGATTGCCGGGCTGGGTGTAGCCTTCCGCGCCAAGCCGTTGGTGAAGCAATCGGCGAAGCAGGCGATTTCGACGTTGGGTCTGGATGGTGTGCTGTATTTGCTGGGCTTCCGTGATCGTGATGGGCAGCTTTAAGATTTTTGCTGTCTGAGCTGGCCTCTTCGCGAGCAAGCCCGCTCCCACATTGGAATGCATTTCAAAAGTGGGAGCGGGCTTGCTCGCGAAGGCCGCGCCTCGGTCTAGAGTGACTTCCACAACGAATCAAAATCCTCCTCGCTCCCGCCATTCTGCGCGGCTTCCAGCGAGCGGTAAGCGAACTGATTAAAACTGTGCGTACTCGCCACCCGCCGATCCAGCCCGGCGCGGTGTTCTTCGCCGTGGGTGTTGATTAGCACTTTGCTGCCTTCCTGAAACGGCAGGCGCGGCGCGAGCAGTGTCGCGGGCACGTCGATCGCGCTGATCTCCGGCAGCAATAATCCACGCAAATACTGGCTGTGATCGTCCCGCGAACGCACCAGTTGCAAGCCGCAGGGCTGGGCGTGTGGCGCCACCAGTTCAATGCCCATTTGTGTGCCGCCGCCGCGCACCTGACGAATCCAGCGAATCACCGCGATGCTCCAGCCCAGACTGACGCTGTCCTGAATCCCGAGCATTTCCCCGGCCTGCAACTCGGCGGGGACTTCTTTCGGCCAGCCTAAACAGTAGCCGCCGGGGCTGTGATTGATCACGGGCAATGCATAAGTCGGATAGTGCGGTGCGGCGTCGGCGCTGCTTTCGTCTTCGCCGAGGTGGTCGTACTGGATTTCTTCGTAGGGCAAAAACTCCTCGTTATTCTGTGGCGCCGCATCGAAGGCCTGGCTCCAGCTGTCCTTTTCACCTTGAACCACGGCGTGGCTGAAATTCGCTGCGCGGGCGCCGGGATGTTTGAGCATGTCGCTGAAACTGCGCTCGCCGCCAAGGTAGAAGTGCAGGGCGCTCATGCCCACGCACACGGTAAGATTGCCTTGGCCGACGGTGCGCTGAAAACTGCGCTCGGCCGCTTCGCCCCACGTCGCGTGTAAATGTTGCAGCGTGTCGAAACTCAGTCCGGTCGGGACGGGCAAAGGCTTGGACGTGTCCTGATGCAGCAAATGCGCTTCGAGGGTATTCACCAGCCGTTGCGGATCGAAGCCGAGCATACCGGCGCGCTGCTCACTGCGAAACATGCTGCGGTAACGCGGGCCGATATCGAGTTCGGCGCTGATCGCAAACAGGCCGTCGTCGGACGTACCGGGGTGCAGCTTGAGCAGGGCGCTCCATGGTTCAAGCACTTCGGCAAGGCGGGCGATCTGGTTCTGGCGCAGTTGATTGCAGCGCGCGCTGCCGAGGAGCAGGGCGGCGATGTAGGTTTGTTCGAGGCTCAGCTCCGTGGTCAGGCTGGCCAGATCGTCATGCACGCGCCGCTGTTGCAGCTGCAATTCACACGCGATGCGATAGAGCTGATGCAGTTCAAACCACAAATGCTCTGGCGGCGGACTGTATAGCTGGGTTGCGCGAACCAGTTGGCCCTTCAACGCATGCGCCGCGCGCTGCAACGCCAAACCGAGCAGTGCTGCACGATCCTTGCTGTACTTCGGCGTAATCCGCAGAACGATCTGTTTGTAACCGATCGCCAGATGACTTTGCAGGGCCTGACACAGATTGCTGATCTTGCGCGAACGCTCATCGAGCATGATCGCCTGATGCAGGAAATGTCGCTCCAGATGCTGACAGACGAAATACACCTCGGGCCGCAGCAATTCGAGCAGGTGCAGACGATTGTCGCTGGGGGTGAGTAATTGGTTGAGTTCGCCGAGGCCTTGATACAACTGGCGGGCGGTTTCGCCAATGTTGGCCTTGGGCAGGCCGGCGATCCAGCGCTTGAGGTCGCGCGGAGTGGCTTCGCAAAATGACAGGCGCGGCTGACTCGGGGTCGGGGCGCGCAGCTGTGGGGGAGAGATGGTCTGGCTCATGCCAAAAACCATAGCAGCAAATAAGCGAGCGGGTGTTCTGCCTCAACGCTTCGTCATTGACGATGCACACATAACGACGTGTAGGAGCTGCCGCAGGCTCGGGCCGCGATCGGACGATCTTTTGATCTTCGGACGCGGAGCGTCCACGGCTGCATTCCCACGCAGAGCGTGGGAACGATCAACATGCACACATAACAACGTGTAGGAGCTGCCGCAGGCTGCGATCTTTTGATCTTAAAACCAGGATCAAAAGATCGCAGCCTGCGGCAGCTCCTACAGGGATTGCGTGTTTCTGGAATCAGGCGTTTGGCAGTGCCAGGCCTTGGCCCATCTGCACCGGCGAACCGGCAACCAGTTCTTCAGCCCATTTCACCTGATCCGGCCCGAACAGCACGATCGCGGTCGAACCCAGTTTGAAGCGGCCCAGTTCAGCACCTTTCTCCAGATGAATCGGCGCACGCGCGGCTTCGTCGTAGCGGAAGGTTTTCAGCTCGCGCTTCGGCGGCGTGACCAGACCGGCCCACACGGTTTCAATCGAAGCGACGATCATCGCGCCGACCAGCACCACCGCCATCGGGCCGCGCTCGGTGTCGAAAATGCACGCCACACGCTCGTTGCGAGCGAACAGTTCCGGCACGTTTTCAGCGGTGGTCTGATTCACCGAGAAAATCCGGCCCGGGATATAGACCATCTCGCGCAGGGTGCCGGCCAGCGGCATGTGCACGCGGTGGTAGTCCTTCGGCGACAGGTAAATAGTGGCGAAGTCGCCGCCCATGAACGGTGCCGCATTGGCCGCATCACCGCCGAGCAGTTCCAGCACACTGAAGCTGTGGCCCTTGGCCTGGAACACGCGACCGTGTTCGATCGGGCCGAGCTGGCTGACCGCACCGTCGGCCGGGCTGAGGATCGCGCCCGGAGTTTCGTCCAGCGGACGCGCGCCGTCTTTCAGGGCGCGGGTGAAGAAGGCGTTGAAGTGCTCGTAAGCGGTCAGGTCTTCCACCAGCGCTTGCGACATGTCGACTTGATAACGCTTGGCGAACCACTGGGTGAACGCATTTTTGAACCAGCGCACGCGGCACTCGGCAACGCAGCCGGCCAGGCGCGACAGCAGGTGATGAGGCAGCAGGTACTGGCTGAGGATAAACAGACGCTCTTTCATTAGTTGTCCTTAAAAACCTTAAATCTCGACTGGCGTGTCAGGGTGGTTGCCCCATTCGCCCCAGGAACCGGCGTAGCCTTTGACCCGCGGATAACCGAGGGATTTGGCCACCAGATAAGTGAAGCCCGACCGGTGATGGGTCTGGCAGTGGGTAATGATTTCTTTGTCCTTGGTGATCCCGAGGTCTTCGAGGATCTGCGGCATGTCAGTACGAATTCGCAGCTGACGCGCCTTGTCCATGCCCGCCGTCCATTCGAAATTGACCGCGCCGGGAATGTGCCCGGCCTTGGCGGCCAGCACTTTCTCGCCGGAGTATTCCAGCGGCCCGCGCGCATCCCAGATCGCCAGATCGGCAGCCCCGAGACGGCTTTGCAGGTATTCACGGGTCGCGGTCGGCTCGTCGTGCAGGGTCAACGGCAGTGGGCCGCCGACGGCTGCCGGCACTTGAATCGACATCGGCATGCCATCCGCCAGCCACGCCGGCAAACCACCGTCTATATAGTGGTACTTGTGGTGACCGATCACGTCGAGCAACCAGATGAAGCGCCCGGCCCAGCCGCCGCCCTCGTCGTCGTAAACCACGTAGACCGCGCCCTTGCGATGGCCCAGCTCGCCGAACAATGCTTCCAGATCGGCTTTGGCCGGCAGCAAACCCGGCGCCGGCGGCTGGCCGAGCTGGGTACGCTTGGGGTCGACAAAGCGCGCGCCGGGGAGATGTCCCTCGGTGTAGCGGGCGGCACTGGTCAGATCCACCAGAATCAGCTCTTCAGACTCAAGCCGAGGCAGCAGGTCGCTCGGTTCGATGACGAGCGGCAAGCCAGAGAAGTCAGACATGCGAGGTCTCCAGAGCACAAAGGGGAGGATTGTAGCGCAGCCTCATCGGCCACGGCTGCTAAAGCTGTGCAGGGCTTTTTCGATGCACTGCGCGGTTTTGCCAAAGGCCTGTACGGTGATGTCGGCAAACGGCCCGCCGCCCTGATCGGCGACGACGATCATGATCACCCGGCCATTGTTGACCAATGAACGCAGGAACAAATGCTCACCGCGAAACAGCGTGCGCAGGCCCGATGGCAGCAACGCGGAAAATTGTGCGTTGTTGTCCGGGTTGATCCGCACCTGCGCCTGTTGCGCGAGTAAACGTTGCAGGACGCTGCTCTGGCTGACGACAAAATTCAGCGCTGCCGCTTCTTTCGGCAGGCCGAAGGTTTGATTCACGCGCAGATTGGATTGCGTGCGGTCAGCCATCAGGACCATCACCCGGCGCATGCCGCTGGCCACCAGCGCATCGCGGGCGGCGACGGTCAGGCTCATGGCATTGGTGAAACGGCTCGGCTCGGCCAGCAGTTCGGCGCATTGCTTACGCCACTGGCTCAAATCTTCAGAGGTCGGCGCGGCGGCGGGCAACATCCCGGCGGGTAAACGACGAGTGCCCCACGGCCACAACAGCGAAACCGCCGGGTGCCACAAATCAGGCATCGCATGTTGCCGGGCACTGTTCGCGGCTTGTTGGTGCAACTGTTGCTGCACCTCGTCCATGGAAATCTGCAGATATAGGCTGGTCAGGTACTGCCAGCGTTCACTGTGCGGACTGTCCCAGGCCTGTTGCGCCGACAGCGCCAGACCGTTGGCCAGCAGCACGGTGTTGGCCGGTTGATTGAGCCAGCGGCGCAGGGTCGGGTCATCGTCGAGGCGATTTTGCTGGCGCAGCGGGTGTTCGCTGTCGCGGGCGATGCGCAGCACTTTGACCAGTTCACGCTGTTCGCTGAGCAGCAATTTATAGCCTTGCTGCACCCAGATCGGCAGGTGCCAGACCGCAACCAGCGCTTCCGCGATCCGCAGCAGGCGCACGCCGAACAATTGCTTTTCGACGGTGCGCGCCGACTCGCCCTTGTGGATAACCCGCAGCTCCCACTCTTCGAGCAACTGTGGATAAGTCAGCGCCAGTGGCCACAGCGGCGACAGAAACAACAGGCTGCCCCAATGAATGTCCTGCCACAGCCGCGCCAGGCGACTGGCGAAAAAGCCATTGGCCTGTTGCGTCGCATGCTGGCTGATCATCTGCAATTGGCGCAGGGCCTTGGGGATTTGCATCTGCGGTTCGGCTGGCAGGCGCGCGAGCAATTCTTCGGTGCGGGCGAGGCCGAGACGGTTGATCGCCACTTCCAGATTTTCTGCCGGCGTGCCCATGTTGCCGTGGGTGTGACGATTGGCCTCACGGATGATGCTCAAGGCCAGCGCCGGGCTGTCCTGCATCAAATCGGCGATGTCGCGCAGCGAGCTGCGGTTATCACGGATCGCGCGACAGACCTTGTCGTGTGCCTCTTGCGGCACGGGCAGGCGAACGCTGTCGAGCAGCTTGACCCAGCCTTCGAGGGTGGTCGGTTTTGCGTGTGGGACGTTCGTTTCATTAGCCATGTCTGGACGGGATCTTCATCTGCTTTAGACGCGCCCGGCATGGGCTAAATTGGCTTTTCGCCTGAACTGGCTATAGTCTGGCGCAGTTTTGCCGATAAGTAGAAGAAGAGATTTTTTAACTTCCGAATATGACCTTGAACCCGACTTAAATAAGTACTTTCTACCTATGGCTAAAATTATCGGCATCATCGTCGTATTCGCGAGCGTGCTCGGCGGATACGTGCTTTCCCACGGCAAAATTGCCGCCCTGATCCAGCCTTTCGAGGTGTTGATTATCGGTGGCGCGGCACTCGGTGCGTTCCTGCAGGCCAACCCCGGCTACATGACGATGCACGTGCTCAAGAAATCCCTGAGCATGTTCAGTTCGCGCTTCACCCACACGTTCTATCTGGAAGTGCTGGGTCTGATCTACGAGATCCTCAACAAGAGCCGCCGCGAAGGCATGATGGCCATCGAGGGCGACATCGAAGATGCCGCCGCGAGCCCGATCTTCGCCAAGTACCCGGCCGTGCTCAAAGACGAACGCATGACCGCGTTCATCTGCGATTACCTGCGCATCATGTCGTCCGGCAACATGGCCCCGCACGAGCTGGAAGGCTTGTTCGACATGGAACTGTACAGCCTTAAAGAAGACCTCGAACACCCATCCCACGCGGTGAACGGTATCGCCGACGCCATGCCGGGTTTCGGTATTGTTGCGGCGGTACTCGGTATCGTAGTGACCATGGCTTCGCTGGGTGAAGGCGATCAGAAATCCATCGGTCTGCACGTCGGTGCGGCACTGGTCGGTACCTTCTTCGGTATTCTCGCGGCGTACGGTTTCTTCGGCCCGCTGGCGCATTCGCTGGCCCACGATGCCAAGGAAGAGCTGAACGTTTACGAAGCCATCAAGGCCTCGCTGGTGGCTTCGGCTTCCGGCATGCCGCCATCGCTGGCAGTGGAGTTCGGGCGCAAGGTTCTGTACCCGGCGCACCGTCCAAGCTTCGCCGAGCTGGAACAAGCGGTTCGCGGTCGCTAAGTCATGGAAAATAATCAGCCGATTATCATCAAGCGCGTCAAGCGCATAGCCGGTGGGCATCACGGCGGGGCGTGGAAAATCGCCTTCGCCGACTTTGCGACGGCGATGATGGCGTTCTTCCTCGTGTTGTGGCTGTTGTCCACCGCCACACCCGAGCAGAAGATCGCCATCGCCGGTTATTTCAAAGACCCGGTCGGCTTCTCCGAAAGCGGCACGCCGTACATCATCGACTTGGGCGGCACGCCGACCCTGGCGCCGGAAAACACCCTCAACCCTGAGGTGAAATCCCAGCCGCAACCAGACAAGGTCACCGTCGACACCGAACAGGTCGAAGGCATGGCCGAGCAGGTCGAGAAAGAACGCCTGGAACTGCTCCTGCAAGAACTGCAAAACAAGGTCGACGAGAACCCGCAACTGCAGAAATTCAAGGATCAGATCCTCTTCGAAATCACCCCGAACGGCTTGCGCATCCAGATCATGGACGCCGAAAACCGGCCGATGTTCGACTCAGGCTCTGCACGCCTGAAGCCGTACTTCGAAGACATCCTGCTGGCCATGGCCGACACCATCAAAGCGGTGCCGAACAAAATCAGCATCAGCGGCCACACCGACGCCAAGCCGTACACGGGCACTGGCGATTTCGGTAACTGGGAGCTGTCGGCCAACCGCGCCAACGCTGCACGTCGTGCACTGGTGGCGGGGAGCTATCCGGAGGCGCAAGTGGCGCGGGTCGTCGGTTATGCCTCTTCGGCGTTGTTCGACCGGGAAAACCCGTTCAACCCGGTCAACCGCCGCATCGACATCGTCGTCCTGACCAAAAAGGCCCAGGAAGCGATCGAGGGTGCGCAAGGTGCGGACGCAGCGAAACCAGTCGATGAAAGCCACAACGGCGCCACCCCGGCAACGCCGGTTGATCCGAATGCTCTGCCGGCGGATCAGCAACCGGTGCCGCCGCATGAGTTGCGTGAACGGCTGAACTTGTTTGATGACGCCGCGCCGAAACCGGCGGAACCGGGGAGTGCGGCGCCAGCGCCGGCTCCTGCGCCGAAGCAGTAAGAGACGAAAAAGCCGACAGTGATGTCGGCTTTTTTGTGCCCGCTAGCGACGATCGGACACACTTTCAGTCTGGGGCTGATTGATAATCCCCGTTCAGCCTGTGTTTCGGTGTAGCTCTAAATGATCATCCACGTGTTCAAATCCTTCTGACCGACAGGGAGTCGTCATGGAAAATCAAACTATTTTTGCGCAACAGCAGCAATTCGACGGTTTGGCGCATCGGGTTCCTGGCGAAAATATCGAGTTCTGGTTTGCTCGCGAGCTGCAAGAGCCACTGGGGTATGCCCGTTGGGAAAATTTTCTTACGCTCATCCAGCGAGCAATAACTTCGTGTGAAACCACGGGGATTGATGCTCTGGATCATTTTCGTGGCGTCACGAAAATGATCGAAATTGGCAAAGGTGGGCAGCGGCCAACCGAAGACTTCATGCTCACGCGTTATGCCTGCTACCTGATTGCTCAGAATGGTGACCCACGCAAACAGCCGATTGCCTTCGCGCAAAGTTACTTCGCGCTGCAATCGCGTAAGCAAGAGTTGATTGAAGACAGGATGCGCCTGCAGGCGCGTTTTGATGCTCGTGACCGCTTGCGTGAGTCAGAAAAAGAACTGTCGCAAAACATCTATGAGCGAGGCGTTGACGATGAGGGTTTCGCGCGTATTCGCTCCCGAGGTGATGCCGCACTCTTTGGTGGGCAAACAACCCAGGCGATGAAGGATCGATACGGCATTATCAAAAGTCGTCCATTGGCAGATTTTCTACCGACATTAACCATCGCCGCCAAAAATCTTGCCACTGAAATGACCAATCACAATGTGCTTCAGGTTGACCTCACAGGTGAGATGGCCATCGCCCGAGAGCATGTTCAAAACAATCTGAGCGTGCGCGATATGTTGGATCAGCGAGGTATCAAACCTGAAGAGCTACCTGCGGAGGAAGATATCCGCAAGCTTGAACGTCGGGTTAAAACACAGGAGAAGAGCATCGCGAAGCAGGCTCCGAAGCTGCCGACGGAGTGATTTGTTCGATATTCAACAGATTGACCTCAGGGAAAATGAAAGCCGCTGACGTTTGTGGGTTTTTTGGGCTTTCGGTTTGGTTTTTGTGGAGGGCTTGAGATCCATCCCCCTCACCCCAGCCCTCTCCCCCAAGGGGTAGAGGGGAAAGGGAGCCGATCTTCGTGGTTGCCAAAAACTAAGTTCGGCTCAGGAAATGGAGCCGGCCGACAGGGTGTTCAAAACCTGAGTACGACTCAGGAATTTCAGGTCGGCGTACCTCGAACATTCACCTCGGTCAGTCCCCTCTCCCTCCGGGCGGTCCGACGTTTCGGGAGGGCTAGGGTGAGGGGCTCTCAAGCCAAGCCGAACAATCAAAACCCCCGCCGAATCCTGCCCTTCAACTGATCATGAAACTGCTCGGCATTCCTCTTGTAAGTCCCCTTCATCGACTCACTCATCGAATCCAGCATCACCGAACGCTTGTTCGTCACTTCCTCACGATAAGCATCAATAAAGAAATCCAGATCTTTATCCGTACTCAATTTCGGCCATTTATCCAGATACAGCGGCAGCTCCGCCGGCCCTGTCTTGAACGAGCAGATCCGCCGGTTGCTGATGGTCGCCTCGCCAATCTCGAACGGCACCCACCACGACGAAGCCGTCCGCTCCGAGACCACCGCCAGCAAGTGCGTGCACTCGGTGATGTTGCGGGTGATGACGCCGGTGATGTCGTCGGTGGTCTGTGATTCTGGATCGAGCACATCCAGATAAGTCTTGATGTTCGCCTGTTTCAGGCGACTGTTGATCGCCATGGCCTGCATACGATCCATGTGGCGGTAGCTGATAAACACAGGCATCAGAAGTGTCCTTTGATTGCGAGTTCGCGGTAGTAGGCGCCGAGCGCGGTGAGGCGGCAGCCGGTGGAGTGGAGGGCGGCGTAGTACATGTGCTCGGCGTCGACCGGTTCGATCAGGCTGTGGCGATTGCACTTCTGCAGTTGCGCGAAGACCTCGCCGTGTTCCGGATTGAAGCTGGCTTCGGTCGGTTCGTAGCTGGGGTCGAGCGGGTAGGTCGATTCGGCTTCGGCAAACCATTCGGGCAATTTGCGCAGGATCTCTTTGGGGATCAGCGGCGAGACTTCGCGCAGGGAAATGAACTGCGACACATTGGTCTTGAACACCGGGCGTTGTTCCCAAGCGTCGAGCGCGTTATCGACAAAGGAATAGAGGCTGCCGGGCGTGATCTTGCCGAGAATGTTCGCCGCGCCACCGTGCAAAGCCTGCAGCAGTAAACCGGTAAACACGCCGTGTTGCGCGCCTTCCATGGCCGGTTCTTCCTTTTTGCACGCGGTCAGAATGGTCATGCCTTCGCCGACCACACTGCTTTCGCTGCGCAAGGCACGAACCTCGCCGGCGGCGCCGCTTTGGCAGCAATCAAGGATGATCACTTTGTTCTTGATGCGCGTGGCTTTGCTCGCCCAGTTGAGGATGTCGCTGATGCGGATGCCGTCCTTGGCGTTGCGATAATCCTGGGGCAGCAACATGCCTTCGTCATTGTCGGTATCGAAACCGCCATGCCCGGCGAAATACAGCAGGGCGACATTGCAGTCGCCGGAAAACAGCTCGCGGATCTGGTCTTCGAGCATCTCCCGGCCCAGGTAATCCTCAGCCGACGTCAGCACGACATTCTTGAAGTTGGGGTCGCCGTCGGCGTCGGTTTTCAGCACCGAGGCCATGGCCATGGCGTCATTGCTGCAACCGCTCAGGCGCGAAATATGCGTGTAGTCGTTGATGCCGATAAACAGTCCCTTGCGCATGATCAGGCCGCCGTGTGCAGGCGGATCGCGCCGACGATGCTGTTGGTGTTCCACGCGCATTCGGCGTGTGCGGCGTTACGCACCACCGTGGAAATGCGTTCGGCGCCGAACGGTTTCACCGCGATGATCACCTTGCCCATGCGCTTGGCGATCTCGATTTCCTTGTTGATCCACTTGCTGTAGGTCGAATACATGCCGGCCATGATCAGCACCGCCGAGCACGGACGAATCTTGTTTTCGATGGCTTCTTCGAGCTGTTTGTCAGTCTGCGCGCCCATGATCGGGTTGTGCGGCGGCACCGAAAAATTCTTGTAGGTGAAGTCGGGGTGGGCACTGAGCAGGCGCACCAGATTGTCGTGGGCGTGGGAGTAGTTCCACGAGTGGCTGATGAACAAATGGTAGGTTTGCATGGGGGTTCCTCTGGGGCGCGAACGTGCGACGAGGAACTCAATGTAGGCTCATGAAACGTGCCCACAAGGCTTGGGCGAAGAAAGAGAAATGTCCTGCAATCAGGCGTGCAAAAGTCCTACAGAAAAGACCGATGTTTAAAAAAGGGAGGAGGGTGTCAGGGGAAAACCGACATCCGGCAGCCCTTGGGGAAAGGGCTGCCGGTGCGACTGTTTAATAGCCGTTTTCGGGCAGGCTGGCGATGATCGAGCGGTAGCTGTTCATGCGCTGTTGCTGAACGCGGCCGTCTTCCAGTGCCTTGAGCAAGGCGCAACCGGGCTCGCGGTCGTGCTTGCAGTCGCGGAAACGGCAAGTGCCGAGCAGGTCGTCGAACTCGATGAAACCGGCTTCAACATCGGCGCGGCTGACGTGGCCGAGGCCGAATTCACGGATACCCGGGGAGTCGATCAACTCACCGCCGCCGGGGAAGTGGAACAGGCGCGCGGTGGTCGTCGTGTGCGTGCCCTGACCGGACAACTCGGACAGCGGCCCGACGCGGGTTTCGACTTCAGGCAGCAAGCTGTTGACCAGCGACGACTTGCCGACACCGGACTGACCGACGAACACGCTGATGCGTCCGTCGAGCTGCTTTTGCAGCTGTTCCATGCCGTCACCGTGGTGCGCCGACACTTCCAGCACCGGATAACCCAGCGTGCGGTACACCGCCAGCAGCGCATTGAGCGCCGGTGCGTTGTGCTCGTCGATCAGGTCGAATTTGTTCAGCAACAGCAACGGGCGGATGCCGGCGTGTTCGGCGGCTACGAGATAGCGGTCGATCAGGTTGGCATGCGGCTCGGGCAGCGGGGCGAAGACGATGACGATCATGTCGACGTTGGCCGCGACCGGCTTCAACTGGCCTCGGCTGTCCGGACGGCAGAGTTCGGTGGTACGCGGCAGTTGCGCGACGATCACACCGATGCCCTGATTGCCGGCACGCCAGACAACCGTGTCGCCGGTCACCAGCGCAGGCAGGTTGGCGCGCAAGTGGCAGCGAAAAACCTGGCCGGCCTGTTCGCCGTCAATGGCCTCGACTTCGACTTGCACGCCGAAGTGAGCGATCACCAGGCCGGTCTGTTCCGGGCCCAGGTCGCCGCCCTCCAGGGCTTCGACAGCCGAGGACTCGCGTTTGGCGGCGCGTGCGGCGCGTTCGCCCTGAATCTTTTCGATGCGCCAGTTTTGACGACGATTGAGTTGGCGTTTGGCCATGGGTGTTCCGTCTGAAGAATGCAGCGATTAGGTAAAACGGCCGCGAGTTTAGCACGCCCGGCAGCCGGCCTAGGCTAAACTGCGCAGCATTGCTCAGGAGCCGAAACATGCAAAACCCGCAGAATCTGATCTGGATCGACCTCGAAATGACCGGCCTTGACCCGGACAACGACGTCATCATCGAAATGGCCACCATCGTCACCGACAGTGACCTCAACACCTTGGCCGAAGGCCCGGTGATCGCCATCCACCACAGCGACGAAGTGCTCGCGCGCATGGACGAGTGGAACACCCGCACCCACGGCAACTCCGGCCTGACCCAGCGCGTGCGCGACAGCCGCATCAGCATGGCCGAAGCCGAAGCGGAAACCATCGCCTTCCTCGAGAAATGGGTGCCGAAGGGCAAGTCGCCGATCTGCGGCAACAGCATCTGCCAGGATCGTCGCTTCCTTTATACCCACATGAAAGCGCTGGAAAGCTACTTCCACTACCGCAACCTCGACGTCTCGACGCTCAAGGAACTGGCCGCACGCTGGGCACCGGACGTACGCGACAGCTTCAAAAAGGGCAGCACCCATTTGGCGCTGGACGATATTCGCGAATCGATCGCCGAGCTGCAGCACTACCGCAAGCACTTCATCAAATTCTGATGCGATCCCTGTAGGAGCTGCCGAAGGCTGCGATCTTTTGATCTTGTTTTTCAGGTTTAAAACAAAGATCAAAAGATCGCAGCCTGCGGCAGCTCCTACGGGGTTTTGTGTTTGCTGTGGCGCCCTCTTTTGGTGCCGCACCGAAATGGCTAGACTGCGCGCCTTCCTGACTGGATCGCCACCATGTTGCTGATGCTCTATCTGATTGCCATCACCGCTGAAGCCATGACCGGCGCGCTGTCCGCCGGCCGTCGTGGCATGGACTGGTTTGGCGTGGTGCTGATCGCCTGCGTCACGGCATTGGGCGGCGGTTCGGTGCGCGACGTACTGCTCGGACACTACCCACTGACGTGGGTCAAACACCCGGAATACCTGGTGCTGACCTCGGTCGCAGCAATGTTCACCGTGTTCACCGCCCGCTGGATGCGCCACCTGCGCTCACTGTTTCTGGTGCTCGACGCCGTCGGTCTGGTGGCCTTCACCCTGATCGGCTGCATGACCGCACTGGAAATGGGCCACGGCATGCTGGTGGCCTCCGTCAGCGGCGTGATCACCGGCGTCTTCGGCGGCATCCTCCGCGACATCTTCTGCAACGACATCCCGCTGATCTTCCGCCGAGAACTCTACGCCAGCGTCTCGTTCGCCGCGGCGTGGTGTTACATGCTTTGCCTGTATCTGAATGTGCCAAGCGAGCAGGCGATCCTGATTACGTTGTTCGGCGGTTTCCTGCTGCGCCTGCTGGCGATCCGCTTCCATTGGGAAATGCCCAAGTTCGTTTACAACGATCAGCCGTAACGCGATATTCCATGTAGGAGCTGCCGAAGGCTGCGATCTTTTGACGTTCAAGATCAAAAGATCGCAGCCTGCGGCAGCTCCTACAGGGGGTTATGCGATTCCGTGTTGTTTCAGAGCCCATTCGACGTGTTCTTGTACCAGCTCTGACGGATAGTCCCGCCGCGCCTTCAACGCTTCCAGCACTGGAATGCTCGACGGCGCGTTACCGAGCCCTACCGCCAGATTGCGCAACCAACGCTCATACCCGGCGCGGCGCAGCGGTGAGCCTTCGGTGCTGCTGAGGAATTTATCCTCGTCCCACATAAACAACTCAGCCAGTTCCGCATTGTCCAGATTGTGCCGTGGTTTGAAGTCGCTCTCCCCAGAGGGTTTGGCGAAGCGGTTCCACGGGCAGACGATCTGGCAGTCGTCGCAGCCGAACACGCGGTTGCCGATCAGTGGGCGCAGGTCTTCGGGGATCGCGTTTTTCAGTTCGATGGTCAGGTACGAAATGCAGCGTCGCGCATCCAGCACATAGGGGCCGACGAAGGCATTGGTCGGGCAGATGTCGAGGCACGCGGTGCAGCGGCCGCAATGTTCGGTGCTGTGCGGATTATCGACCGGCAACGGCAAGTCGACGAACAACTCGCTCAAGAAGAAATAGCTGCCAGCCTTACGGTTCAGCACCAAGGTGTTTTTGCCGATCCAGCCCAGTCCGGCCTGCTCGGCGATGGCTTTTTCCAGCACCGGCGCGCTGTCGACAAAGGCGCGAAAACCGAACGGGCCGATCTCGGATTGAATCTTGTCGGCTAATTGCTGCACACGTTTACGGATCAATTTGTGGTAATCGCGGCCCAAGGCATAACGCGAGACGTAAGCTTTTTCCGGTTGGGCCAGGCGTTTGGCCATTTCGGTGTCGCCGGGCAGGTAGTCCATGCGCAGCGAAACCACGCGCAACGTGCCCGGCACCAGTTCTTCCGGGTGCGAGCGTTTGCTGCCGTGGGCGCCCATGTAGTCCATTTCGCCGTGGTAGCCGGCCGCGAGCCAGCGCTGCAGATGTTGTTCATGCTCGGCGAGATCCAGACCGCTGATGCCGACTTGCTGAAAGCCCAGCTCGCGGCCCCAATCCTTGATCGATTGGGCGAGGGCGGGCAGGTCTGTGGTGATGGCGGACATGAGGCGAGAGAAACCGGAGCTGAGGTGCGTATAATTCTGCCAGACATCGGAGCCCGAAGACGCATGCCGCACACGAAAGATGAATTACCCGACGCGCTGTATGGCGCCGCACAGGTGCGCGAACTCGATGCGCGGTTGATTGCCGCCGGCACGCCGGGCTTCGAATTGATGCAGCGCGCGGCGCATGCAACGTGGCGCGCGCTGGTTCGGCAATGGCCGTCGGCGACCGAACTGACGGTGCTGGCCGGGCATGGCAACAATGCTGGCGACGGTTATCTGGTCGCGGCCATGGCACAGCGAGCCGGCTGGCAGGTGCAAGTGTTGGCAGTCGGCGATCCGCAGCGATTGCAGGGCGATGCCGCGCTGGCCCATGCCGAGGCGCTGGCTGAAGGCGTCGCGGTGCAAGGCTGGCAGGCTCACAGCGAACTTCGTGGCGTCATTCTTGATGCCTTGCTCGGCACCGGTTTGAGCGGTGACGTGCGCGAGCCTTACCTCTCGGCGATCAAAGCCATTAATGCCAGCGGCTTGCCGGTAACGTCCGTCGATATCCCTTCCGGATTGTGCGCTGACACCGGGCATGTGCTCGGTGCCGCCGTGCAGGCCGATCTGACGGTGACCTTTATCGGGCTGAAACTCGGTTTGTTCACCGGCGATGCGGCGGATCACATCGGTTCGCTGCTGTTTAATGATCTGCAAGCCAGCGCCGACATCTATCGTGACATTCCGGTCATCGCCCAACGGCTCACCCCGGCTAATCTTCCGAAACTGGCGGCGCGTAGGCCGACTTCGCACAAGGGCCGTTTCGGCCATGTGTTGCTGATCGGTGGCGATCACGGGTTTGGCGGGGCGATCCTGCTCAGCACCGAAAGCGCCTTGCGCAGCGGCGCCGGGATGGTTTCGCTGGCGACGCGCCCGGAGCACGTCCCGGCTGCGCTGACTCGTGTGCCGGAGGTGATGACGCTCGGCACATCGTCGGCCAATCAATTGATGGGCTTGCTGGAAAAAGTCTCGACACTGGTGATCGGCCCCGGACTCGGCCAGGCCAGTTGGGGCCGGGCGTTGCTGTCAGCAGCTGCCAATGCGCCGTTGCCGCAAGTGTGGGACGCCGATGCGTTGAACCTGCTGGCGAGCGGTTTTGCGAAGCTGCCCAAGGATTGCGTGATCACCCCGCATCCCGGCGAAGCGGCGCGGTTGCTCGGCATCAGTACCGCCGAAGTGCAGGCTGACCGACCGGCCGCCGCGCGGGCGTTGAGCAAAAAATACGCAGCGACTGTAACTCTCAAAGGTGCGGGTACTCTGATCGCACACCCCGATGGGCGACTGGCGCTGTGTCATCAGGGCCACCCGGCGATGGCGACGGCCGGGTTGGGCGATGTGCTGGCCGGTTTGACCGGCGCGTTGCTGGCGCAGGGTATGCAAAGTTTCGACGCCGCGTGTCTGGCCGTGTGGCTGCACGCCAACGCCGGGGCGCAACAAGGCAAATTAGGCCGTGGGCTGGCGGCCAGTGATCTGATTCCAGCCATTCGTCAGTTGTTGGAGGAGCAAGCACCGTGTCTGAAGTAACCCTGTACCTGGCCGATGAACAGGCCATGAGCGACTTTGGCGCACGGATCGCCCGCGTGACCCAGGGCCACGGCCTGATTTTTCTGGAAGGCAACCTCGGGATGGGCAAAACCACGCTGTCGCGGGGCATCATTCGTGGCCTGGGCCACGTGGGCTCGGTAAAAAGTCCGACCTTCACATTGGTCGAGCCCTACGAGATCGGTGACGTCCGCGCCTTCCACTTCGACCTGTATCGATTGGTCGATCCGGAAGAGCTGGAGTTTCTCGGCATCCGCGATTACTTCGAAGACGATGCGCTGTGCCTGATCGAGTGGCCCGATAAAGGTGCAGGCTTTTTGCCAAAGCCTGACCTGACCATTACCATTAGCCCGCAAGACAGCGGGCGTTCGCTGAAAATTTTATCCCAGGGCTCGCGTGGCGAGGCCTGGTGTGCCGCTTTGGCATTGGAATCCAATTAAATGATGGGGTTAGGTATGCGCTTTCGCGCGTTGGTGGCTGCCGTTGGACTGTTGTTGATGGCAGTAACCGTCAACGCTGTGGCCGATTCAAAGGTCAACAGCGTGCGCTTGTGGCGAGCGCCGGATAACACGCGACTGGTCTTCGACCTGAGCGGCCCGGTGCAGCACAGCGTCTTCACCCTGACCGCTCCGGATCGGCTGGTGATCGACATCAATGGCGCCACCTTGGGCGCGCCGCTGAAATTGCAGACTGCGAACACCCCGATCACCGCCATGCGCTCGGCACAACGCACGCCGACCGACCTGCGCGTGGTCATCGACCTGAAAAAAGCCGTCACGCCAAAAAGCTTCTCGCTGGCGCCGAACGGGCAGTATGGCAACCGTCTGGTGGTTGATCTGTTCGACAACGCAGCCGACGCCGAACCCGCTCCAACACCTGCGCCGACCCCTTCGGTCGCGACCATACCGGCAGTGCCGGTCACCCCAACGGAACCGGCGATCAAGTTGCCGCCAGCCCCGGCCGGCAAGCGCGACATTATTGTGGTAATCGACGCCGGCCACGGTGGCGAAGACCCGGGTGCGTCCGGCTCGCGCGGTCAGCGTGAGAAAGACGTGGTGCTGCAGATCGCCCGCGAACTGCAACGTCAGGTCAACGGCATGAAAGGCTTCCGCGCCGAACTGACCCGTACGGGCGACTACTTCATCCCGTTGCGTGGCCGTACCGAAATCGCCCGCAAAAAAGGCGCCGATCTGTTCGTGTCGATCCACGCCGACGCCGCGCCGTCTGCGGCAGCCTTCGGCGCCTCGGTGTTTGCCCTGTCTGATCGCGGCGCAACCTCGGAGACTGCGCGTTGGCTGGCCGACAGCGAAAACCGTTCCGACTTGATCGGTGGTGCCGGCAACGTCAGCCTCGACGATAAAGACCGCATGCTCGCGGGCGTATTGCTCGACCTGTCGATGACCGCCTCGCTGACCTCCAGCCTCAACGTCGGCCAGAAAGTCCTGACCAACATCGGCCGCGTCACGCCGTTGCACAAACAGCGCGTGGAACAAGCCGGGTTTATGGTGTTGAAGTCGCCGGACATCCCGTCGATCCTGGTCGAAACCGGGTTTATCTCCAACGCCAACGAAGCGAACAAGCTCTCGGCCTCAAGCCACCAGCAAGCGCTGGCGCGTTCGATCAGCAGCGGCGTGCGCCAGTTCTTCCAGCAGAATCCGCCACCGGGCACCTACATTGCCTGGCTGCGTGATTCCGGAAAAATCGCCCAAGGCCCGCGCGATCACCGCGTCGGCCCGGGTGAAACCCTGGCAATGATCGGCGTGCGTTATCAGGTGTCCCCAGCCACGCTGCGCAACGCGAACAATCTGAAAAGTGATGAGCTGAAAGTCGGCCAGCACCTGACCATTCCTGGCACCGAACTGGCGTCCAAAGAATGAACGAAGTGCTGAACGCTGCCGCGCGCATCGAACTGCTCAGCCCACGGCTGGCGAACCAGATTGCCGCCGGTGAGGTGGTTGAACGTCCGGCCTCGGTGATCAAGGAGTTGCTGGAAAACAGCCTCGACTCCGGCGCCAAACGCATCGATGTCGATGTCGAGCAGGGCGGCGTCAAGCTGCTGCGCGTCCGTGATGACGGCAGCGGTATTTCCGCCGATGACCTGCCGTTGGCGCTGGCCCGTCACGCCACCAGCAAGATCCGCAACCTCGAAGACCTCGAACAAGTGATGAGCCTCGGTTTCCGGGGTGAGGCACTGGCGTCGATCAGCTCCGTGGCGCGCCTGACCCTGACCTCGCGTACCCGCGATGCCGAACAAGCCTGGCAAGTTGAAACCGAAGGTCGCGACATGGCGCCGCGAGTTCAACCGGCGGCCCACCCGATCGGCACCTCGGTGGAAGTTCGTGATCTGTTCTTCAACACCCCGGCGCGGCGCAAATTTCTCAAGACCGAAAAAACCGAATTCGATCACCTGCAAGAAGTGATCAAGCGTCTGGCGCTGGCGCGTTTCGACGTGGCTTTTCATCTGCGCCACAACGGCAAAACCATCCTCAGCCTGCACGAGGCCCACGATGATGCGGCCCGCGCACGGCGAGTGGCAGCGATTTGCGGTTCGGGTTTTCTTGAGCAGGCGCTGCCGATCGAGATCGAGCGCAACGGCCTGCACTTGTGGGGCTGGGTCGGTTTGCCGACCTTCAACCGCAGCCAGGCGGATTTGCAGTATTTCTTTGTGAATGGCCGGGCGGTGCGCGACAAACTGGTCGCCCACGCGGTGCGTCAGGCCTATCGCGACGTGCTGTTCAACGGCCGTCACCCGACGTTTGCGCTGTTTTTCGAAGTTGATCCGGCGGCAGTCGACGTCAACGTGCACCCTACCAAACACGAAGTGCGCTTCCGTGACGGGCGCATGGTGCATGACTTCCTTTACGGCACGTTGCACCGTGCGTTGGGCGATGTGCGTCCGGAAGATCAACTGGCCGGCTCCGTCACCACTGCCGTCGTTCGCCCATCCGGCCTCGATGCCGGCGAGTTCGGCCCGCAAGGCGAAATGCGTCTGGCGGCCAATGCGCTGCTGGAACAACCGCAGGCGCAACCGGCGTTTAACACCTCGTCCGGTGCCAGCGCTGGCGGCGCTTATCAGTATCAATACACGCCGCGCCCGCAGTCAGGCATGCCGCCGGCTGCCGAGGCGCAGGCTGCGTATCGCGAGTTTTTTGCGCCGTTGCCTGAAGCCAACGCCAATGCACTGCCGGCCGGACAGGAAGACATTCCGCCGCTGGGTTACGCGCTGGCGCAGCTCAAAGGCATCTACATTTTGTCCGAGAACGCCCAAGGGCTGGTGCTGGTGGACATGCACGCAGCGCACGAGCGGATCATGTACGAGCGCCTGAAGATCGCCATGGCCAGCGAAGGCCTGAGCGGTCAGCCATTGCTGGTGCCAGAGTCGTTGGCAGTCAGTCAGCGCGAAGCCGATTGTGCTGAAGAGCACGCCGCATGGTTTCAACGTCTGGGCTTTGAATTGCAGCGGCTGGGCCCGGAAACTCTGGCGATCCGCCAAATTCCAGCCTTGTTGAAGCAAGCCGAAGCCAACCGCTTGGTCGGCGATGTACTCTCGGACTTGATGGAATACGGCACCAGCGACCGGATTCAGGCGCACCTGAACGAACTGCTCGGCACCATGGCCTGCCACGGCGCGATCCGCGCCAACCGGCGTCTGGCCCTGCCGGAAATGAACGGCCTGCTGCGTGATATGGAAAACACCGAGCGCAGCGGTCAATGCAACCATGGCCGACCGACCTGGACCCAGCTGGGCCTGGACGATCTGGACAAACTGTTCCTGCGCGGTCGTTGATGAGCCAGCTCCCTCCAGCGATTTTTCTGATGGGCCCGACCGCTGCGGGCAAGACTGATCTGGCCATCGAGCTGACCAAGGTGCTGCCGTGCGAGTTGATCAGTGTCGATTCGGCGCTGGTCTATCGCGGCATGGACATCGGCACTGCCAAACCGTCCAAAGAACTGCTGGCCGAACATCCGCACCGCTTGATCGACATTCTCGATCCGGCGGAGGCGTATTCGGCTGCGGATTTCCGTCGCGATGCGTTGCAAGCGATGGCGGAAATCACCGCACGCGGAAAAATTCCGCTGCTGGTCGGCGGCACCATGCTCTATTACAAGGCGCTGGTGGAAGGGTTGGCGGAGATGCCGGCGGCTGATCCCGAGGTGCGCGCGCAGATCGAGGAAGAGGCTGCACGCCTTGGCTGGCAAGCCCTGCACGACCAATTGGCGGTCATCGACCCGGTGTCGGCGGCGCGGATTCATCCGAACGATCCGCAGCGCTTGAGTCGGGCACTGGAAGTCTATCGAGTCAGCGGTCAGAGCATGACTGCCCTGCGCGCACAACAATCTGCGCAAAGTACTGAAGCAGCCGCTTCGGGACTGCAACAATTGCCCTATACTGTCGCGAACTTGGCCATTGCCCCGGCAAACCGCCAGGTACTGCACGAGCGCATTAAACAAAGATTCACAATTATGTTGGAACAGGGATTCATCGACGAGGTCGTAGCCCTGCGTAAAAGAAGTGACCTGCATTCAGGGTTGCCGTCTATACGTGCGGTAGGCTACCGCCAAGTCTGGGATTACCTGGATGGCAAGCTGACGTTGGCCGACATGCAGGAGCGCGGCATCATCGCCACGCGCCAATTAGCCAAGCGCCAGTTCACCTGGCTGCGCAGCTGGGAAGATCTACACTGGCTGGACAGTCTTGATTGCGACAATCTGCCACGCGCCTTGAAATACCTTGGGACCATCTCCATATTGAGCTGAGTCCTTGCAATTGCCGTCTATCCTTGGGGGTGTGGCGGCTAAAGCCATCTGAATTACCTATTTTTTATTATTGAATCCTTAAAGGAGTGCGGCACATGTCAAAAGGGCATTCGCTACAAGACCCTTACTTGAATACTTTACGTAAAGAGAAAGTTGGGGTTTCCATCTACCTGGTCAACGGTATCAAACTGCAAGGCACGATCGAGTCGTTCGACCAGTTCGTGATCCTGCTGAAAAACACCGTGAGCCAGATGGTTTACAAACACGCTATCTCGACAGTAGTGCCGGTTCGTCCAATTCGTCTGCCTAGCGCAACCGAATCCGAAGCAGGTGACGCTGAGCCAGGTAACGCCTGATAGGAGTCTCCTTTGTTCTTTGAGCGCCACGGTGGTGGTGAGCGAGTAATCCTCGTTCACTTGGATGGACAGGACCCTGAGGCGCGCGAAGATCCGCAGGAGTTTCAGGAATTGGCTAATTCGGCCGGCGCCGAGACCGTTGCGTTTTTTAACGTGCCGCGTCATCGGCCAACCGCCAAATACCTGATTGGCAGCGGCAAGGTCGAGGAACTGCGCGACCTGGTCAAGGCTGAAGAAGCCGATCTGGTGATCTTCAATCACATCCTCACGCCCAGTCAGGAACGTAACCTCGAACGTGTTTTCGAGTGTCGCGTGATCGACCGTACCGGCCTGATTCTCGATATTTTCGCCCAACGCGCCCGTACCCATGAAGGCAAGCTCCAGGTCGAACTGGCCCAGCTTGACCACATGAGCACCCGCCTGGTTCGTGGCTGGACTCACCTTGAGCGTCAAGGTGGCGGTATCGGCATGCGTGGCCCGGGTGAGACCCAACTCGAAACCGACCGCCGTTTGCTGCGGGTTCGCCTGCGCCAGATCAAGGGCCGGCTCGAGAAGGTGCGCAGCCAGCGCGAGCAATCGCGTCGCGGCCGTTCCCGTGCGGATATCCCGACCGTTTCTCTGGTGGGATACACCAACGCCGGCAAATCCACACTCTTCAACAACGTGACGAAATCCGACGTCTACGCGGCCGACCAATTGTTCGCCACGCTGGATCCGACCCTGCGCCGTCTCGACATCGACGACCTGGGGCCGATTGTTCTGGCGGACACGGTGGGCTTCATTCGTCACTTGCCGCACAAGCTGGTTGAAGCATTTCGGTCTACCCTCGAAGAGTCGAGCAACTCCGATCTGCTGTTGCACGTGATCGATGCAGCAGAACCGGATCGCATGTTGCAGATCGAGCAGGTGATGGTGGTGCTGGGCGAGATTGGTGCCCAGGACTTGCCGATCCTCGAGGTCTATAACAAACTCGATTTGCTTGAAGGCGTTGAGCCACAAATCCAGCGCGACGAAAACGGCAAGCCCCAGCGGGTCTGGCTTTCGGCGCGTGATGGCAGTGGTCTGGAATTGCTTGAACAAGCCATCGCCGAATTGCTCGGCAGTGATTTGTTTGTCGGTACCCTGCGCTTGCCGCAACGATTCGCCCGACTGCGTGCGCAGTTTTTCGAGCTCGGTGCGGTACAGAAAGAAGAACACGACGAAGAAGGCATCAGTTTGCTGGCCGTTCGTTTGCCCCGGGTCGAGCTGAATCGACTGGTAAGCCGCGAAGGATTGCAGCCGATGGAATTCATCGAGCAACACACTTTGCAATAAAAGCCTGAAGAAGCGGTTGTGCCGTGACGGCAGGCATTCTGTAGCATTGGTCGGCGCGCCGTGGGTGCGTCTTTGCTTTATCAGATGGAGAGCGCTATGGCTTGGAATGAGCCGGGTGGCAACTCGAATAATCAGGATCCTTGGGGTGGCAAACGCCGCAATAACGGCGACCGCAAGGGGCCACCAGATCTCGATGAGGCCTTCCGAAAGCTGCAGGAAAGCCTGAACGGGTTGTTCGGTGGTGGTAAAAAACGCGGTGATGACGGCGGGGGTTCCGGCAAAAGCCGTGGCGGCTTCGGCGGTCTGATCGGCATCGTCCTCGTCGTGCTGGCGGCTATCTGGCTGTACAGCGCGGTCTATGTGGTCGACGAGCAGGAGCAGGCCGTGGTGCTGCGCTTCGGCAAGTACTACGAGACTGTTGGCCCGGGCCTGAACATCTACCTGCCGCCGATCGACAAGAAGTACATGGAAAACGTAACGCGTGAGCGTGCGTACACCAAGCAGGGCCAGATGCTCACCGAAGACGAGAACATCGTCGAAGTGCCGCTGACCGTGCAGTACAAGATCAGCAACCTGCAGGACTTCGTGCTGAACGTCGATCAGCCGGAAATCAGCCTGCAACATGCGACCGACAGCGCCCTGCGCCACGTGGTGGGTTCGACCGCCATGGATCAGGTGCTGACCGAAGGTCGTGAATTGATGGCCAGCGAAATCAAGGAGCGTCTGCAACGCTTCCTCGATACTTACCGCACCGGTATCACTGTGACTCAGGTCAACGTACAGAACGCGGCAGCCCCGCGTGAAGTGCAGGAAGCCTTCGATGACGTGATCCGCGCCCGTGAAGACGAGCAGCGTTCGCGCAACCAGGCTGAAACCTACGCCAACGGCGTCGTGCCGGAAGCCCGTGGTCAGGCCCAGCGCATCATCGAAGATGCCAACGGTTATCGTGACGAAACGGTCTCGCGTGCCAAGGGTGAGGCGGATCGCTTCACCAAACTGGTCGCCGAGTATCGCAAGGCACCTGAAGTCACCCGCGAGCGTCTGTACCTGGACACCATGCAGGAAGTCTTCAGCAACACCAGCAAGGTACTCGTGACCGGTAACAAGAACGGCCAGAGCAACCTGTTGTACCTGCCGTTGGACAAAATGATTCAGAACAGCTCGGGCAGCAATGCGCCGGTCACCGGTTCGGCCGCTGCCAGCAACAACACGGATGCCGCGCCGCACGTCACTGACCTGCCGCAGACGCGCACAAGGGAGACCCGCTGATGAGCAATAAATCGCTGATCGCCCTGATCGTTGGCGTCGTTGTGCTACTGGTGGGCTGGAACTGCTTCTACATCGTCGCTCAGACCGAGCGTGCGGTGCTGCTGCAATTCGGTCGCGTGGTTCAGGCTGATGTTCAGCCGGGCCTGCATGTGAAAGTGCCTTACGTTAACCAGGTGCGTAAATTCGACGCACGTCTGATGACGCTGGATGCACCGACACAGCGCTTCCTGACCCTGGAAAAGAAAGCCGTGATGGTTGATGCCTACGCCAAGTGGCGCGTGAAAGATGCCGAGCGCTTCTACACCGCAACTTCCGGCCTCAAGCAAATCGCCGACGAGCGTCTGTCCCGCCGTCTCGAATCCGGTCTGCGTGACCAGTTCGGTAAGCGCACCCTGCACGAAGTGGTGTCGGGTGAGCGTGATGCACTGATGGCTGACATCACCGCATCGCTGAACTCGATGGCGGAAAAAGAGCTGGGTATCGAAGTTATCGATGTCCGGGTCAAAACCATCGATCTGCCGAAAGAAGTAAACCGCAGCGTGTTCGAACGTATGAGCACCGAGCGTGAGCGTGAAGCTCGCGAGCACCGCGCCAAGGGTAACGAGCTGGCAGAAGGCATCCGTGCCGACGCCGATCGTCAACGCCGCGTGCTGCTGGCTGAAGCCTATCGTGAATCCGAAGAGGTTCGCGGTGACGGTGACGCCCAGGCTGCTGCGATCTACTCCAAGGCCTACGGTCAGGATCAGGAGTTCTACGGTTTCTACCGTAGCCTGCGCGCCTACCGTGAAAGCTTCGCGAACAAATCCGACGTCCTGGTCCTCGACCCAAGCAGTGACTTCTTCCGCTACCTGGAAAAGTCCAAGCCTTGATACGACGTTGACCTGAATCATTCCGCCCGGCGGCTAAAACCTCGGGCGGGGTGATCCTTTCGGAAAACGTGTGTATGATGCGGCAGCCGGGAAATTCCCGGCTTTTTTGCGTCTGCACGTTTGATTGCTGTTTTTTGTTGCAGGCATCGGGTTGAATGGCCCGACCGTTTTTCGAGGAAAGTGATGGGCGAAGCCGCTGACAGGCCTTTCGCTGCGTCGTTCATGCGCGTGCGTTTTGAACGGACTGATCATTTTCTGCTTCACTCAAGGCTCGCCCTCGTGCTGGCCGCCCGGATCAAAGGGGAATGGCGTAATGGCAACGGTAGACCGCTGGCTGCTGCCAGATGGCATCGAAGAAGTACTGCCACCGGAGGCGGCGCGCATTGAAGTCGCGCGTCGTCAGGTGTTGGATCTGTTCCAGAGCTGGGGTTACGAGTTTGTCGTGACTCCCCATATCGAGTACCTGGAATCCCTGCTGACCGGCGCGGGCCAGGACCTGGATCTGCGTACCTTCAAGGTCATCGACCCGCAATCGGGCCGGCAGATGGGTTTCCGGGCGGACATCACGCCGCAAGTGGCGCGCATCGATGCGCACACCCTGCGTCGCGAAGGCCCGAGCCGTCTGTGCTACGCCGGCAGCGTGCTGCATGCGCAACCGCGTGCATTGTCGTCCTCGCGCAGCCCGATTCAGTTGGGCGCCGAGTTGTACGGCGACGCCAGTCCGAGCAGCGACGTTGAAGTGATCAGTCTGATGCTGGCCATGCTGCAACTGGCCGATGTGCCGGATGTGCACATGGATCTGGGGCATGTCGGCATTTACCGTGGTCTGGCGCGTGCCGCCGGTCTGTCTGGTGAAGTCGAGCAGCAGTTGTTCGATGCGCTGCAACGCAAGGCCATCGACGAGGTCATTACCTTGACCGAAGGTCTGCCGGCCGATCTGTCCGGCATGCTGCGTGCGCTGGTTGATCTGTGCGGCGGCCGTGAAGTGTTGAGCGCTGCCCGCGAGCGTCTGGCGAATGCGCCGGCGCCGGTTCTGGCAGCACTGGAAGATTTGCTGGCGATCGCCGAGCGTCTGTCGGCGCGCTTCCCGGAGCTGCCGCTGTACTTCGATCTGGGCGAGCTGCGTGGCTACCACTACCACACCGGTGTGGTGTTCGCGGTGTTCGTGCCGGGCGTTGGCCAGTCCATCGCTCAGGGCGGTCGCTACGACGACATCGGCGCCGATTTTGGTCGCGCCCGTCCGGCGACAGGCTTTTCCACCGATTTGAAAACCCTGGTGACCCTGGGGCGTGCTGAGATCGAGCTACCGTCTGGCGGTATCTGGATGCCTGACAGTACGGATGCGGCACTCTGGCAGCAGGTTTGCCAGTTGCGCAGTGAGGGTCAGCGTGTCGTTCAGGCGTTGCCTGGACAACCTTTGGCCGCCGCCCGTGATGCGGACTGCGACCGGCAATTGATTCAGCAGAACGGGCTTTGGCAAGTTTCGCCACTGGCTTCTTGAGTTTTCCTGCCGGCCATCGCCGGCACCAAGTTTGCGCGAATGAGGACAAGTGTTATGGGTAAGAATGTCGTAGTCCTGGGCACCCAATGGGGTGATGAGGGCAAAGGCAAGATCGTTGATCTGCTGACCGAACATGCTGCCGCCGTAGTGCGCTACCAAGGTGGCCACAACGCTGGTCACACCCTGGTGATCGACGGCGAAAAAACCGTTTTGCACCTGATCCCGTCGGGCGTGCTGCGCGAAGGCGTGCAGTGCCTGATCGGCAACGGCGTGGTGGTTGCACCTGACGCCCTGCTGCGCGAGATCACCAAGCTGGAAGAGAAAGGCGTACCGGTGCGCGAGCGTCTGCGTATCAGCCCGTCCTGCCCGCTGATACTGTCCTTCCACGTAGCGCTGGATCAGGCTCGTGAAAAGGCCCGTGGCGAGCTGAAGATCGGTACTACCGGTCGCGGCATCGGCCCGGCGTACGAAGACAAGGTCGCTCGTCGTGGCCTGCGTGTTGGCGACCTGCTGAACATGCCGCGCTTCGAAGACAAGCTGCGTGAACTGGTGGATTACCACAACTTCATGCTGGTCGGTTACTACAAAGAGCCGGCGATCGAGTTCGAAAAGACTCTGGCCGAGTGCAAGGAATACGCTGAGCTGCTCAAGCCGTTGATGCTCGACGTGACTGCCGAGCTGCACGACCTGCGTCGCGCCGGCAAAGACATCATGTTCGAAGGCGCCCAGGGTTCGTTGCTCGACATCGACCACGGCACCTACCCGTACGTGACCAGCTCCAACACCACCGCCGGTGGCGTGGCGACTGGTTCGGGCGTTGGCCCGATGTTCCTGGACTACATCCTGGGCATCACCAAGGCTTACACCACTCGCGTCGGTTCGGGCCCGTTCCCGACTGAGCTGTTCGACGAAGTCGGCGCGCACCTGGCCAAGCAAGGTCACGAGTTCGGCGCTACCACCGGTCGTGCCCGTCGTTGCGGCTGGTTCGACGCCGTTATCCTGCGTCGCGCTATCGATGTGAACAGCATCTCGGGCATCTGCCTGACCAAGCTGGACGTACTCGATGGTCTGGAAACCATCAACATCTGCGTCGGCTACAAAGACGCGCAAGGCAACGCCGTTGCTCCGACCGACGCTGACAGCTACGTAGGCCTGCAGCCTGTGTACGAAGAAGTGCCGGGCTGGACTGAATCGACCGTGGGTGCAAAAACCCTGGAAGAGCTGCCGGCTAACGCTCGTGCCTACATCAAGCGCGTTGAAGAGTTGATCGGCGCACCGATCGACATTATTTCGACGGGCCCGGATCGCAACGAAACCATCGTTCTGCGTCATCCGTTTGCTTGATAAGTCGTTGATGTAAAAAACAAAGGCCCCTTAATCGGGGCCTTTGTCGTTTATGCCTGTCGGACGGCATGACCTTTGCTGTGAAACTTCCTACAAGAGTGCCATCAAATTAATGGCGTCAGAAGTAGAGGTATTCACAGTGTCGGCCGTTCTCTCACTGTTACAAAGCCGTTTGTTGCGCCCGGTATTCGTTACCCTTGGTATCGCCCTTTTGGTGCAAGTGCTGGTGGCCGTCGCCCTGACACGGAGCACCGTCACGGCGCTGGAAGCCGATCTGGGCGTGCGCCTCGGTGCCGACAGCCAGAAACTCTCTGGTGAACTAGAGCAGGCCGGACGTGAAGTCACGTCGAGCCTGGACAACCTTTCCAGCAGCACCCGCCAGCGGTTGACCGCCGGTTTGTCCACGCGTCTGAAGGATGAGCAGGCACAGCTGCGTGCGACCCTGGAAAAAGACCTCAAGGATTCGGCCAATGACATGGCGCAACTGCTCGCCTCCGTTGCGCCGCGCGCGATGTGGGACAGCGACGTGCCGACCCTCTCCGAGTTCGCTCGTCGTGCCCAGCGCAATCCCAATGTGCTGTTTGTGGTGTACGACGATGCCACCGGCCAGCACCTGACCCGTTATCTCAACCGCGAAAACCCGATCAACAAAGCCTTGCTGGAAAAAGGCCAAGGCGAGCGTGCGCTGGATAAGGTGCTGGATGCGGCGAAGAACGATCCGTCGGTTTACTACCTTGAAGCCTCGATCAATCCCAACGGCGTGGAAATCGGCAAGGTGCTGATGGGCGTTTCCACGGCGTCGGTGGAAACCGATCTGGCCGCGCTGGATAAACGTTTCTCGGCGCTGATCGCCAGCAGTGATCAACTGGTCGGCGACAGCCTTCAAGGTGCCGCCGCCGATAGCGCGAAAGCCATGCAAGCGCGTCTGCAATCGGCGCAATCCACCGCTGCTGAAATGAAAGCCAATACCGCCAGCACCGTGCAAGAGGCAGCGGCGACGCTGCGCTGGAGAATCGGTCTGGGCCTGGCGCTGGTCGGTTGCGGCGTGCTGCTGTTGCTGGCCGTGGTGTTGGGCCATCGCGTGGTCAATCGCCTGAAGATGCTCAATGCCGCGATGGATGATCTGGCAGCGGGCGAGGGCGATCTGACCAAGCGGGTGCAGATCAACAGCAAGGACGAAATCGGCGACATGGCTTCGGCGGTCAATCGCTTTGTCGATAAGTTGCAGCCGATCGTGCGCGAGGCGGGCGATGTCGCCCAGCGTACCGGCGTGGAGATCGGCGCGATGACCCTGCGCAATGCTGGCGCCGATGCGGCGGCCGGGATGCAGCGTGATGAAGTGGCGGAGAGTCTGCGCGCACTGTCGCAAATGGCCGACGAGGCTCAGTCGGAAAGCCAAGCGATGCAGGCGGCGTTGAAGCAGGTGGTGGATATTCGTCAGGCCACTGATGAGAACACGCGCACGTCGGCCAAGGTCGGCGGCTTGATTGAGGCGTTGGCCGGGCAGGTCGACACCGGAGCGAAGGTCATTCAGCGACTGGCGCAGCAGAGTGAACAGATTGAAGTGGTGCTGACGGTGATCCACGGGATCGCCGAGCAGACCAATTTGCTGGCACTGAACGCGGCGATTGAAGCGGCGCGCGCGGGTGAAACCGGGCGTGGGTTCGCGGTAGTGGCGGATGAGGTGCGTGCGTTGGCGAGCAAGACGCAAAGCTCTACCGGCGATATTCAGGCGCACATTGTTGCTTTGCAGCAGGGTGCGCGTGAGGCGGTTGAGGCGATTGGTCAGGCCGGGCGTCAGGCTAGCGAAGGCTTGCTGGTGTTGCGCGACAGTGCGCGGTTGCAGCAATCGGTGCAGGCCTCGGTTGAGCAGGTGCATGCGGCGATTGGTCTGGCGACGCAGGCAGCGGCGCATCAGGCGCAGGGTGCGCAGGCGGTGCGTGGGCGGGTCGAGACGATTCATGCGCAGGCCGAGAAAGCGGCGCAGGCAGTGGTGGAAACCACGGCGAGTGGCAAGGTGCTGGATGGGTTGGCTGCGCAGTTGAAGGCGAGTCTGGGGCAGTTCAGGGCTTAGGATCAAAAGATCGCAGCCTGCGGCAGCTCCTACATTAATCTCCTGTAGGAGCTGCCGCAGGCTGCGATCTTTTAGCGGCTCAAATACATCCGCGTCGTCAACAGATACACCGGCAAGCCGGACACCAAAATCAACAACGCCGCATAAGGCGCCGCAGCCGCAAACTCAACATTCGCGGTATGCGCCCAGACCTCAGTCGCCAGCGTGTTAAGCCCGGTCGGACTCAGCAGCAGCGTCGCCGTCAATTCCTTCATCGCATCGAGAAACACCAGCGCAAACGCCGCGCCCAATGCCGGGAAAATAATCGGCAATGTCACCCGGCAAAACGCCGTGAACGACGAAGCACCCAGCGTACGCGCAGCCTCTTCAAGCTGCGGCGCAGCCTTGTTCAGTGCAGTACGAATCGGTGCCTGCGCCAGCGGCAGAAACAGCAGCGCATAAGCGATCAGCAACAACCCCGAAGTCTGGTACAGCGCCGGCACGTAATGCAGGGCGAAATACACCAGCGTCAGCGCAATTACCAAGCCCGGCAACGCGTGTAAGAGATATGGCAGGCGTTCGGCCCAGATCGCCAGTTGGCCCTTGTAACGCACCACTAACAACCCGACCGGCACCGCCAGTACTAGGCACAGCGCCGCGCCACCGAGCGACAGTGCCAGTGACGACAGCAATGCTTCAGTAATCGCCGCCACCGGAAACGCTGCCGACGAACCGACCGCCAGCCAGTAGGCCAGCATGCCCAGCGGAATCCCGCTGCCGACAATCGCCAGCGCCAGACAATACAACTGACCCAGCGAAGCCCAGCGACCCAATCGAACTTGCTCAGCCTGACGCGCCGCGCCTTGCCCGGTGCGCACATGCCGGCCTTTGCCACGCACGCGCAGCTCCAGCCACAACAACACCAGGCACAGCGCCAGCAGCACCGCAGAAAGCATCGCCGCGTTGGCGTTACTGAATTCCAGCTCGAACTGTTGATAGATCGCCGTGGTGAAGGTTTGCAGGCCGATGATCGACAGCGCGCCGAACTCCACCAACATGTGCAAGGCAATCAGCAACGAACCGGCCAACAGCGAAGGCCAGAGCAGCGGCAGGGTGACGCGGAAAAACACCCCCCAGCGATTCTGCCCGAGGGTGCGTGCGGACTCTTCAAGGGAGGGATCGAGATTGCGCAGGGTTGCCGCTACCGGCAGAAAGATCAGCGGATACTTCGACAGGCTCATCACCAGAATCGCCCCGCCGAGCCCTTCGAACTGCGCACTCAAGGAGACCCAGGTGAAGCTACTGACAAACGCCGGCACCGCGAACGGCAGGCACAGAATCACGCCCCACAGGCGCCGCCCCGGCAGATTGCTGCGTTCCAGCAGCCACGCCAGCGACAGACCGATCACGCCGCAGGTAATCGTCACGCCAACCATCAATGCCAGCGTATTGCGCAGCAGGCCGAACACGTACGGGCGCCACAGCAAGTGCAGCGCCTCGGCCCAACCGGCCTGCCAGGCTTTCAGTCCGACGTAGGCGAGCGGCAAAAGGCTGAGCACTACCAGCAGCAACACTGGCAGCACCAGCCAGATCGACGGCCGCTTGCGCTTTGGTACGTAACCCCCGCGCGAGGCGGGGGCGGATAACGATGCGGCCATCAGTTCAAGCCAACTTCACGTTCCAGTTCCAGCGCTTCTTCGGCATTGCCCAGATCGGCCGGCGTTACGTTCGGCGCTTCCAGCTCGCTGAACGGCTTGAGCCCGCGATCCGATTCCATGCCTTTGTGCAGCGGGTATTCGGCGGTGGTCTGAGTGATCACGCGCTGACCTTCTTCGCTGGCCATGTAGGCGAGGAATTGCTGGGCTTCTTTTGGATGCTTGCTGGATTTCAGCACGGCAGCACTGGATACGGTGATCAAGCCACCGACATCGCCGCCGGTGAAGTAATGCAGTTTCGAGTCGAGTTTGCCTTTCTCGCGCTGCAGGGCGAACCAGTAGTAGTTGTTCACCAGCACGGTAGCGACTTCGCCGTTTTCCACAGCTTTCAGGGCAACCATGTTGTTGCTGTAGGTTTTGCCGAATGCGCGCAGGCCAGTCAGCCATTCTTCGGCAGCGTCACGACCGTGCAGCTTGATGATCGCTACGGCTTGTTCTTGGAACGCGCCGCTGGTTGGCACGAAACCGACTTTGCCTTGCCACTTCGGATCGGAGAATTCCATCACCGATTTCGGCAGGTCTTTTTCATCGACCAGTTTCGGGTTGTAGGCAACCACGCGAACGCGCGCTGTGACGCCGATCCAGGTGCCGTTGCCGGCTACATATTTTTCCGGAAGCACAGCCAAAGTGGCGTCATCGGTTTTCGCCAGCAGGCCGAGTTCGCCGAGATTGTTCAGCGGCGGCGATTCTTCGGTGTAGATCACATCGGCGGGGGAGCGGTCGCCTTCTTCGATGACCTGGCTGGCGAGCTGATTGCTGCTGCCTTTGCGGACATTGACGTGAATGCCGGTTTTGGCTTCGAAGGCTTTGGCGATCGCGTCGCCGACTTCCTTGTGCTGGCCGTTATAGAGAGTCAGGGAAACCGCATCGGCAGCCTGGGTGAGGGGAGTGGCGAGCGCCAGGCCGAGAAGGGTGAAGGTCAGGCCTCGGCGCAGGGTATTTCGAAACGTCATTCGCAGGGTTCCTCACTGTCGCATTGCAAAAACTTGCAACAATGATAAACGATATTGTTTCTCAAGTGCGCCTTGCGAGAGGCCGCCAGCTCTGATACGACGACTTCGTTGAACCGTAGGAGCTGCCGAAGGCTGCGATCTCTTGATCTTGCTCTTTGAAAAACAGGGTCAAAGGATCGCAGCCTTCGGCAGCTCCTACAGGGATTCTGGTTTTCGGGAGGGCAGAAACGCAAAAACCCGCTTTCGCGGGTTTTTGTGAAATCCAAGGCCGTAACCTTGAATTTGAATTGGTGCCCAGAAGAAGACTCGAACTTCCACGACCTTGCGGTCACCAGCACCTGAAGCTGGCGTGTCTACCAATTTCACCATCTGGGCAATCATCGCTAGCGTTGCCGCTGTTGATGTGGCGCACTATACGGAGCGCTTTTTGATCTGTAAACCCCTGATTTAATTTTAATAAATCGGTTTTAACAAAAGCGTTCCTTAGAATGCAAAAAACCCGCTTTCGCGGGTTTTTGTGTGAGTCTTGAAACTGATCTAGTCTCAAACTCTAAATTGGTGCCCAGAAGAAGACTCGAACTTCCACGACCTTGCGGTCACCAGCACCTGAAGCTGGCGTGTCTACCAATTTCACCATCTGGGCAGTATCGGCAACGCTGTGCGTCGTCGATGGCGCGCACTATACGGAGCGTCTTTTTAACTGTAAACCCCTCTCAGCAAAAAACATGATTTTTTTTACCGGCGGTGGTCAAAACGGCTTTCAAGCAACGCTACAGCCCCGGATACGCGCCTTATAGAGTCGGAAATTTCCCGTTTCATGGCGCCTATGCCAAACTAACCCGCATATAGACAAGGTGAAAACTCTCTAATGGCCGATTGGCAGTCCCTCGATCCCGAGGCCGCTCGTGAAGCGGAAAAATATGAAAACCCTATTCCTAGCCGCGAACTGATCCTGGCGCACCTCGCCGATCGGGGTTCGCCTGCTGCCCGCGAGCAACTGGTCGAAGAGTTTGGTCTGACCACAGAAGACCAGATCGAAGCCCTGCGCCGCCGCCTGCGCGCCATGGAGCGCGACGCTCAACTGATCTACACCCGCCGCGGCACGTACGCGCCGGTCGACAAGCTCGACCTGATCCTCGGTCGCATCAGCGGTCACCGTGACGGTTTCGGCTTCCTGGTGCCGGACGACGGCAGCGACGACCTGTTCATGAGCCCGGCGCAAATGCGTCTGGTGTTTGACGGTGATCGGGCGCTGGCCCGTGTTTCCGGTCTTGACCGTCGCGGTCGCCGCGAAGGCGTGATCGTCGAAGTGGTCTCGCGTGCTCACGAAACCATCGTCGGTCGCTACTTCGAAGAAGGCGGCATCGGTTTTGTCGTTGCCGACAATCCGAAGATCCAGCAAGAAGTGCTGGTCACGCCGGGCCGTAACGCCAACGCGCAGATCGGTCAGTTCGTCGAGGTGAAAATCACCCACTGGCCAACGCCGCGCTTCCAGCCGCAAGGCGATGTGGTCGAAGTGGTCGGCAACTACATGGCGCCGGGCATGGAAATCGATGTTGCCCTGCGCACTTACGACATTCCGCACGTCTGGCCCGAAGCCGTACTGAAAGAAGCCGCCAAGCTCAAGCCGGAAGTCGAAGAGAAAGACAAAGAGAAGCGCGTTGACCTGCGCCATCTGCCGTTCGTCACCATCGACGGCGAAGATGCCCGCGACTTCGACGATGCGGTTTATTGCGAAGCCAAACCGGGCAAGCTGCGCCTGTTCTCCGGCGGCTGGAAGTTGTACGTGGCGATTGCCGACGTTTCCAGCTACGTGAAAATCGGTTCGGCGCTGGACAACGAAGCGCAAGTGCGCGGCAACTCGGTGTACTTCCCCGAGCGCGTCGTGCCGATGCTGCCTGAGCAACTGTCCAACGGCCTCTGCTCGCTGAACCCGCACGTCGATCGTCTGGCCATGGTTTGCGAGATGACCATCTCCAAGTCCGGCGAAATGACCGACTACTGCTTCTATGAGGCGGTGATCCATTCCCACGCTCGCCTGACTTACAACAAAGTCAGCGCGATGCTGGAAACGCCGAAAGTCACCGAGGCGCGTCAGCTTCGCGGTGAGTACAACGACGTTCTGCCGCACCTCAAGCAGCTTTATGCGCTGTACAAGGTTCTGCTGGCGGCTCGTCACGTACGTGGCGCGATCGATTTCGAAACGCAGGAAACCCGAATCATCTTCGGTACCGAGCGCAAGATTGCCGAAATCCGTCCGACCACCCGTAACGATGCGCACAAGCTGATCGAAGAATGCATGCTGGCGGCCAACGTGGCCACCGCCGAATTCCTCAAGAAGCACGAAATTCCTGCGCTGTACCGCGTTCACGACGGCCCGCCACCGGAGCGTCTGGAAAAACTGCGTGCCTTCCTTGGCGAGCTCGGCCTGTCCCTGCATAAAGGCAAGGACGGCCCGTCGCCGAAGGACTACCAGGCATTGCTGGCGAGCATCAAGGATCGTCCGGATTTCCACCTGATCCAGACTGTAATGCTGCGTTCGCTGAGCCAAGCGGTGTACAGCGCTGACAATCAGGGCCACTTCGGCCTGAATTACGAAGCCTATACCCACTTCACCTCGCCGATCCGTCGTTACCCGGATTTGCTCACGCACCGCGCGATCCGCAGCGTGATCCATTCGAAACAGGACACCCCGCACGTTCGCCGTGCCGGTGCGATGACCATTCCGAAAGCGCGTATCTATCCGTACGACGAAGCGGCGCTGGAGCAACTCGGCGAGCAGTGCTCGATGAGCGAGCGCCGTGCCGACGAAGCGACCCGCGACGTGGTGAACTGGCTCAAGTGCGAGTTCATGAAGGATCGCGTGGGCGAGTCGTTCCCTGGCGTGATCACGGCGGTGACCGGTTTTGGTCTGTTCGTCGAACTGACTGATATCTACGTCGAAGGCTTGGTGCACGTCACCGCGCTGCCGGGCGATTACTACCACTTCGATCCTGTGCATCACCGCTTGGCGGGCGAGCGCACCGGTCGTAGCTTCCGTCTCGGCGATACCGTTGAAGTGCGCGTCATGCGCGTTGACCTCGACGAGCGCAAGATCGACTTCGAGATGGCCGAAAAAACCATCAGCGCGCCGATCGGTCGCAAAAAACGTGGTGCTGAAACTGCTGCGCCAGCCGAGAAGGAAAAAGCCGAAGCGGCTCCTGCAAAAACCGCAGGTCGCCGTCCAGCGAAAGAGAAAGCTCCCGAAGCCTATCGTCCAAGCGACGCTGTGGCGAAAAACGCCGAGCTGCGTAAAAGCCGTGAAATGAAGAAGGCTCTGCTTTCCGACGCCAAAAACGGTGGTAAAGCGGCGCCTGGGGGAAAGACCGGGCGGTCGGCGCCTGAAAAGGCCTCCGGCGGCAAGTCAGCAAAACCGAGCAAACATCGTAAAGGCCCGCCAAAAGCGGGTTCTGCTCCAGCCAAAAGTGGCGGGGCACGTAAACCGAAGGCGAAGTCATGAGTCAGTTGGAAAAAATCTACGGCGTTCACGCGGTAGAAGCGTTGCTGCGTCACCACCCGAAGCGCGTCAAGCAGATCTGGCTGGCTGAAAGCCGCAACGATCCGCGCGTGCAGACGCTGGTTGAGCTGGCCAACGAGAATCGTGTCCAGGTTGGTCAGGCCGAGCGCCGCGAAATGGACGCTTGGGTTGAAGGCGTTCACCAAGGCGTGGTCGCGGAAGTCAGCCCGAGCCAGGTCTGGGGCGAAGCGATGCTCGACGAGCTGCTCGATCGCACTGACGGCGCACCGTTGCTGCTGGTGCTTGACGGCGTGACCGATCCGCACAACCTCGGCGCCTGCCTGCGTTCGGCCGATGCGGCGGGTGCGCTGGCGGTGATCGTGCCGAAAGACAAGTCGGCAACCCTGACGCCGGTCGTGCGTAAAGTGGCCTGCGGCGCGGCGGAAGTGATTCCGTTGGTGGCCGTGACCAACCTTGCGCGCACCTTGGAAAAGCTTCAGCAGCGCGGTCTGTGGGTTGTCGGCACAGCAGGCGAAGCTGAAGTCAGCATCTACGACCAGGATCTGACGGGCCCGACCATTCTGATCATGGGCGCCGAAGGCAAAGGCATGCGTCGCCTGACCCGCGAACACTGCGACTATCTGGTGAAGCTGCCGATGGCCGGTAGCGTCAGCAGCCTCAACGTCTCGGTCGCGACGGGCGTCTGCCTGTTCGAAGCCCAGCGCCAGCGCGGCGTAAAAGCCAAGCCTGCTGCCAAGAAATAAGCCCCCTGTAGGAGTTGCCGCAGGCTGCGATCTTTTGATCTTGTCTTTAAAAACAAAATCAAAAGATCGCAGCCTTCGGCAACTCCTGCAGGTGTTCATTGGTGATTGTTCAAATAATCACCAATTGCCTTGCACCTCTTCTGTCCCTTCTCTACAATTGCGCCCCTTGCTGTGACGGCAGGCACGCATGTGCCCCGCGCCAGCAAGTCCATAAGTGTCATTCACTCCTTGTCTGACCGTTTTTGAGCGGCAGGCTACAACCCGTAAGGAGCATTCATGCGTCATTACGAAATCATCTTTTTGGTCCACCCGGATCAAAGCGAGCAAGTCGGCGGCATGGTTGAGCGTTACACCAAGCTGATCGAAGAAGACGGCGGCAAAATCCACCGTCTGGAAGATTGGGGCCGTCGTCAACTGGCCTACGCAATCAACAATGTTCACAAGGCTCACTACGTGATGCTGAACGTTGAGTGCACTGGCAAGGCCCTGGCCGAGCTGGAAGACAACTTCCGCTACAACGATGCAGTGATCCGTAACCTGGTCATCCGTCGCGAAGAAGCCGTTACCGGCCAATCCGAGATGCTCAAGGCTGAAGAAAACCGCAGTGAGCGCCGTGAGCGTCGCGACCGTCCTGAGCACGAAGGCGCTGAAAGCGCTGATAGTGATGACAGCGACAACAGCGATAACGCTGACGAGTAATCCACGGACCTTTTAAGGAGCCTATCAAATGGCACGTTTCTTCCGTCGTCGTAAATTCTGCCGCTTCACCGCTGAAGACGTGAAGGAGATCGATTACAAAGATCTCAACACTCTGAAAGCCTACGTATCCGAGACCGGCAAAATCGTTCCAAGCCGCATCACCGGTACCAAAGCTCGTTATCAGCGTCAGCTGGCCACCGCTATCAAGCGCGCCCGCTTCCTGGCCCTGCTGGCCTACACCGACAGCCACGGCCGCTGAGACCGGGCAGTCGACAAGTAGCAAAGGATTGAATGCATGCGTGCCTTAGCTGAGTTCATCATGCGCGGCCGCATGCAGGCCACTCTCGTAGTGGCCGGATGTGCAACATTGCCGTTGTTGTATTGGTTGGGTGCCGCCGCCGGGAGCCTTGTGCTGCTGCGGCGCGGATTGACAGACGCCCTCGGTGTTCTGTTGCTGGGACTGCTGCCGGCCTTGGTCTGGTGGTTGTACGCCGATGATCCACGGGCACTTCTGGTGCTGCTGGGGTCTTCGGGGCTTGCGTTGATTTTGCGCGCAAGTGAGTCCTGGGTTCGTACGCTGCTGGCCAGCGTGGCAATAGGAGTGGTGTTTTCAGTGGTGCTCGGGGCGGCGTTTGCGGCCCAGATCGAGATGCTCGCGCAGGCCCTTATCAAGGTAATGCCCGCGCTTCTCGGTGAGACCTACAAGCAATTGTCGGTCGAAGAGCAAGCGCGTTTCGCGTCCCTGATTGCACCAGTCCTGACCGGACTGATTGCGGCGTTGTTGCAGATCGTCAGCGTGCTGAGCCTGATTGTCGGGCGTCATTGGCAGGCGTTGTTGTACAACCCGGGTGGTTTTGGTCGCGAGTTTCGCGCCATACGGATCCCGCTGGGGCCGGCGATGTTACTGCTGGCGTTGATGCTTCTGGGCCCGAATCTCGGTGCACAGATGGCCATGTTGACGCCGTTGTGCAGTGTACCGCTGGTGTTCGCCGGACTTGCCTTGATTCACGGGCTGGTCGGGCAGAAGCGACTGGCCGGTTTCTGGCTGGTGGGGTTGTACGTCACGCTGTTGCTGTTCATGCAGCTGATCTATCCGTTGCTCGTGGTTTTGGCCATTGTCGACAGCCTGATTGATTTTCGCGGTCGTCACGTGTCGAAAGACACCGACAGCGCGAACGGTGAAGGTTAAAAGTTAGAGGATTTTCACATGCAACTGATCCTTCTGGAAAAAGTCACCAACCTGGGCAACCTGGGTGACAAAGTAAACGTTAAGGCCGGTTACGGTCGTAACTACCTGCTGCCTTACGGCAAAGCTACCGCCGCGACCCCAGCGAACATCGCTGCGTTCGAAGAGCGTCGTGCCGAGCTGGAAAAAGCTGCTGCAGACCGTAAAGCATCGGCTGAAAGCCGTGCTGCCCAACTGGCCGAGCTGGAAGTGACCATCACTGCCACCGCTGGCGACGAAGGCAAGCTGTTCGGTTCGATCGGTACTCACGACATCGCTGACGCACTGACCGCCTCCGGCGTTGAAGTGCAGAAGAGCGAAGTTCGTCTGCCGAACGGCACCATCCGCAACGTAGGTGAATTCGACGTGGCTGTGCACCTGCACGCCGAAGTTGAAGCCACCGTACGCGTTGTCGTGGTAGCAGCTTAAGCAATACCTGATCGGCTGGCGGCTTGCCCGTCAGACGGTTAACATCGGGCACGATCCTGTTTACAGGTCGTGCCCTTTGTCTTTCTGCAATTCCTGATTTTCAACCAAACTCAAGTGGCCATGAACGATATCTCCGCTCCCGAGCAATACGATCTGCAAACCGCTGCCCTGAAGGTGCCGCCGCATTCCATCGAAGCCGAACAGGCTGTACTCGGTGGTCTGATGCTGGACAACAACGCCTGGGAACGCGTGCTCGATCAAGTCTCCGACGGTGATTTCTATCGACATGACCACCGCCTGATCTTCCGTGCGATCGCCAAGCTGGCCGATCAGAACTCGCCGATCGACGTCGTGACCCTTGCCGAGCAATTGGACAAGGAAGGTCAGACCTCGCAGGTGGGCGGCCTCGGTTACCTCGGCGAACTGGCGAAAAACACACCGTCAGTCGCCAACATCAAGGCGTATGCGCAGATCGTCCGCCAGCGTGCGACGTTGCGCCAACTGATCGGCATCAGCACCGAGATCGCCGACAGCGCCTTCAATCCGGAAGGGCGCACCGCCGAGGAAATCCTCGACGAAGCCGAGCGTCAGATCTTTGCAATTGCCGAGGCCCGGCCGAAAACCGGTGGCCCGGTAGGCGTGAACGATTTGCTGACCAAGGCAATCGACCGCATCGACACGCTGTTCAACACCGACAACGCGATTACTGGCCTGTCCACCGGCTACACCGACCTCGACGAGAAGACCAGCGGTTTGCAGCCAGCTGACTTGATCATCGTCGCCGGTCGTCCGTCGATGGGTAAAACCACCTTCGCGATGAACCTGGTGGAAAACGCCGTACTGCGCAGCGATAAGGCCGTTCTGGTGTATTCCCTCGAGATGCCAGGCGAATCGCTGGTCATGCGTATGCTCTCCTCGCTGGGCCGCATCGACCAGACCAAGGTGCGTTCCGGTCAGTTGGAAGATGACGACTGGCCGCGCCTGACCTCGGCGGTCAACCTGCTCAATGACCGCAAGCTGTTCATCGACGACACCGCCGGTATCAGCCCGTCGGAAATGCGTGCGCGAACCCGGCGTCTGGCGCGTGAGCACGGTGACATCGGTCTGATCATGATCGACTACCTGCAATTGATGCAGATTCCGGGTTCCGGCGGCGACAACCGCACCAACGAGATTTCTGAAATCTCGCGTTCCTTGAAAGCCCTGGCCAAAGAATTCAACTGCCCGGTGGTGGCGCTGTCGCAGCTCAACCGTTCCCTCGAGCAGCGGCCGAACAAACGCCCGATCAACTCCGACCTCCGGGAATCCGGAGCAATCGAGCAGGATGCTGACGTGATCATGTTCGTGTACCGGGACGAGGTGTATCACCCGGAGACCGAGCATAAAGGCATCGCCGAAATCATTATCGGTAAGCAACGGAACGGGCCAATCGGCTTTATCCGCCTGGCGTTTATCGGTAAGTACACCCGTTTCGAAAACCTTGCGCCGGGCAGCTATAACTTCGACGACGACGAGTAATCTTCGGCGCCTGATCTGGCCTCTTCGCGAGCAGGCTCGCTCCCACATTTGGAATGCGTTCAAATGTGGGAGCGAGCCTGCTCGCGAATGGCGTCGGCACAATTTCCGACCACAGCCGTCGGAATTGGTCAAAATTTGTGCTATATTCCGCGCCCGCGAAATTCAATGAAAGCCAACACCGGTTATCGACATGCAAGCAGCCAAGCCGTTATTTGACTATCCAAAGTACTGGGCCGAATGTTTCGGGCCAGCGCCATTCCTGCCGATGAGCAGGGAGGAGATGGATCAGCTTGGCTGGGATTCCTGCGACATCATCATCGTCACCGGTGATGCCTACGTCGATCACCCATCGTTCGGCATGGCGATCATCGGCCGGCTGCTGGAGTCGCAAGGCTTCCGCGTCGGGATCATCGCCCAGCCAAACTGGCAGTCCAAAGACGACTTCATGAAGCTCGGCGAGCCGAACCTGTTCTTCGGCGTCGCGGCCGGCAACATGGACTCGATGATCAACCGCTACACCGCCGACAAAAAAATCCGTTCCGACGACGCCTATACCCCGGGCGGTATGGCCGGCAAACGTCCGGATCGCGCGAGCCTGGTCTACAGCCAGCGCTGCAAAGAAGCCTACAAAAATGTGCCGATCGTTCTTGGTGGCATCGAAGCCTCCCTGCGCCGCATCGCCCATTACGATTATTGGCAGGATCGCGTGCGTAACTCGATCCTGATCGACGCCTGCGCCGACATTCTGCTGTACGGCAACGCCGAGCGCGCGATTGTCGAAGTCGCCCAGCGTCTGTCCTACGGCCACAAGATTGAAGACATCACCGACGTGCGCGGCACCGCGTTCATCCGTCGTGACACGCCGCAAGGCTGGTACGAAGTTGACTCGACGCGCATTGACCGTCCGGGCAAGGTCGACAAGATCATCAACCCGTACGTGAACACCCAGGACACCCAGGCCTGCGCCATTGAACAGGAAAAGGGCCCGGTCGACGATCCGCAGGAAGCCAAGGTTGTACAGATTCTGGCCAGCCCGCGCATGACTCGTGACAAGACCGTGATCCGCCTGCCTTCGATGGAAAAAGTCCGCGGTGATGCGGTGCTTTATGCCCACGCCAACCGCGTGCTGCACCTCGAAACCAACCCGGGCAACGCCCGCGCGCTGGTACAGAAGCATGGCGAAGTCGACGTCTGGTTCAACCCGCCGCCGATTCCGATGACCACCGAAGAAATGGACTACGTGTTCGGCATGCCTTACGCACGTGTTCCGCACCCGGCGTACGGCAAGGAGAAGATCCCTGCCTACGACATGATCCGTTTCTCGGTGAACATCATGCGCGGCTGCTTCGGTGGCTGCACCTTCTGCTCGATCACCGAGCACGAAGGCCGGATCATCCAGAACCGTTCCGAAGAGTCGATCATTCGCGAGATCGAAGAGATCCGCGACAAGGTGCCAGGCTTCACCGGCGTCATCTCCGACCTCGGTGGCCCGACCGCGAACATGTACCGCATCGCCTGCAAAACGCCGGAAATCGAATCCGCGTGCCGCAAGCCGTCCTGCGTATTCCCGGGCATCTGCCCGAACCTGAACACCGACCACTCGTCGCTGATTCAGCTGTACCGCAGCGCCCGTGCCTTGCCGGGTGTGAAAAAGATCCTGATTGCCTCCGGCCTGCGTTATGACCTCGCGGTCGAGTCGCCGGAGTACGTCAAAGAGCTGGTGACCCACCACGTCGGCGGTTACCTGAAGATCGCCCCGGAACACACCGAGGAAGGTCCGCTCAACCAGATGATGAAACCGGGCATCGGCAGCTATGACAAGTTCAAGCGCATGTTCGAGAAGTACACCAAGGAAGCGGGCAAAGAGCAGTACCTGATTCCGTACTTCATCGCCGCCCACCCGGGCACCACCGACGAAGACATGATGAACCTGGCCCTGTGGCTCAAGGGCAATGGCTTCCGCGCCGACCAGGTGCAAGCGTTCTACCCGTCGCCGATGGCCACCGCCACCGCGATGTACCACTCGGGCAAGAACCCGCTGCGCAAGGTCACTTACAAGAGTGACGGCGTGAATATCGTCAAGAGCGAAGAGCAGCGTCGTCTGCACAAGGCGTTCTTGCGTTATCACGACCCGAAAGGCTGGCCGATGCTGCGTGAAGCGCTGATCCGCATGGGTCGCGGCGACCTGATCGGTTCGGGCAAGGATCAGTTGATCCCGACGCACCAGCCGACCACCGACAGCTACCAGAGCGCCCGTCGCAAGAACTCGACGCCTGCTGGCAGCCATAAAGTGGCGAAAGAAGGCAAAGAGAAGACCACCAAGATCCTCACCCAGCACACCGGTCTGCCGCCGCGTGCCAGTGATGGTGGTAATCCGTGGGACAAGCGTGAGCAGGCCAAGGCGGCGGCATTTGCCCGTAACCAGCAGGCGGCCAAGGAACGTAAGGACGCCGCGAAAGGCAAAGGGCCGAAACCGACCCGCAAGCCGGTCGTACCGCGCTAAAGCAAACGCCAACCTTCGGGTTGGCGTTTTTTTTGAGTCAAAAGATCGCAGCCTGCGGCAGCTCTTACAGTGGGATTCGCGTTTCCCTGTAGGAGCTGCCGCAGGCTGCGATCTTTTGATCTTCGCCACATTTAGGCGCAACTTCGCCTAACCATTTCCCCGCATCGCCCGATTTTGGTGCTGTACTGCCCTAAGCATTCCGGGAAAGCGCCCAAGCCTCTGCATGGCATAAGTCTTGCGCGCTTTCGAATACGCTTAGGCTCGCAGGAGGCACGCCGTGTCGATTCATGTCGCATTGCATCACGTCACGCATTACCGCTACGACCGCGCTGTCGAACTCGGCCCGCAGATCGTTCGCCTGCGCCCGGCCGCCCACAGCCGCACGCGGATTCTGTCGTATGCGCTGAAAGTCTCGCCCGAGCAGCATTTCATCAACTGGCAGCAAGACCCGCAGGGCAACTACCTCGCGCGGCTGGTCTTCCCTGAAAAAACCGACGAGTTGCGCATTGAAGTCGATCTGCTGGCCGAAATGGCCGTGTTCAATCCTTTCGATTTCTTCCTCGAACCGTACGCCGAGAAAATCCCTTTCGCCTACGCCGCCGATGAGCGCAAGGAACTGGCGCCGTACCTCGAAACCCTGCCACTGACACCAAAATTCAAAGCCTATCTGGACGCCATCGACCGCACGCCGCTGCCAGCGGTGGACTTCCTCGTCGCACTCAACCAGCGCCTCAGCGAAGACATCGGCTACCTGATCCGCATGGAACCGGGCGTGCAAACCCCGGAGCACACCCTCGAACACGCCTCAGGCTCTTGCCGCGACTCGGCGTGGTTGCTGGTGCAACTGCTGCGCAACCTCGGCTTGGCCGCGCGGTTTGTTTCCGGTTACTTGATTCAACTGACCGCCGATGTGAAAAGCCTCGACGGCCCGTCCGGGACTGAAGTGGATTTCACCGACCTGCATGCCTGGTGCGAAGTGTATTTGCCGGGCGCCGGCTGGATTGGTCTGGACGCCACGTCCGGACTGTTCGCCGGTGAAGGACATATTCCGTTGGCCTGTAGTCCCGATCCGTCCTCGGCGGCGCCGATCAGTGGCTTGGTCGAACCCTGCGAATGCGTGTTCAGCCACGAAATGTCGGTGGAGCGGATCTGGGAGGCGCCGCGCGTCACCAAGCCCTACACCGATGAGCAATGGCTGGCGATTCAAGCGCTGGGTCGGCAGATCGATGCTGACCTGTTAGCCGATGACGTGCGCCTGACCATGGGCGGCGAGCCGACGTTCGTGTCCATCGATGACCCGGACGGCGCCGAGTGGAACACCGCTGCATTGGGCGAGGACAAGCGCCGTCTCTCTGCGGAATTGTTCCAGCGCATGCGCAAACACTACGCACCGAAGGGCCTGGTGCATTTCGGTCAGGGCAAGTGGTATCCGGGCGAACAACTGCCGCGCTGGTCGCTCAATTGCTACTGGCGCCGCGACGGCGTGCCGGTCTGGCACAACGATGCGCTGATCGCTGACGAGCAGCAGGATTACGGCGCCACAGGTGAATTGGCCGGGCGTTTTCTCGCCAGTGTCGCCGAACGCCTGAAATTGCCTACACGTTTTGTGTTCCCGGCCTACGAGGACAACTTCTATTACCTGTGGCGCGAGGGCACGTTGCCGAGCAACGTCAGCGCCGAAGACTCGCGCCTGGAGGAGCCGCTGGAGCGCGCACGCCTGCGCAAGGTCTTCAGTCAGGGCCTGAACAAGGTGATCGGCCAAGTGCTGCCGTTAGCGCGCACAGCCAAGGGTGATCAATGGCAAAGCGGCCGCTGGTTCCTGCGAGACGAGCATTGCCGCTTGGTGCCGGGGGATTCGCCACTGGGTTATCGCCTGCCGCTCGGTTCGCAGCCGTGGGTGAAAGCCGCCGAGTACCCGTTTATTCATCCACAGGATCCAAATCAGGATTTCCCCGAGCTTCCGCAAACCACCCAACTCAACCTTCACGGCGAACCGGCGACGTCTGATGAGCGCGCGCCAAAAATCGACGAATCCGCCGATTGGCTGACCCGCACCGCGTTCTGTGCCGAAGCCCGCGAAGGGCGTTTGTACCTGTTCATGCCGCCGCTGGAGCGGGTCGAAGATTATCTGGAACTGGTCGCGGCCATCGAAGCCACCGCCGAAGAACTGCATTGTCCGGTCTTGCTGGAAGGCTACGAGCCGCCTAGCGATCAACGCCTGAGCAACTTCCGCATCACCCCCGATCCGGGCGTGATCGAGGTCAACGTGCAGCCATCGGCGACGTGGGACGAGTTGGTCGAGCGCACCGAGTTCCTCTATGAAGAAGCGCGGCAAACCCGCCTGACCACCGAGAAATTCATGATCGACGGCCGCCACACCGGTACCGGCGGCGGCAATCACTTTGTGCTCGGCGGCGCGACGCCGGCGGATTCACCGTTTCTGCGACGTCCGGATCTGCTGCGCAGCCTGATCAGTTACTGGCACAACCATCCGTCATTGTCGTATCTGTTTTCCGGCTTGTTCATCGGCCCGACGTCGCAGGCGCCGCGTGTCGACGAGGCACGCAATGACGCGCTGTATGAGCTGGAAATCGCTTTCGCGCAGATGCCGGAGCCGGGCGAGGAATGCGCACCGTGGCTGGTCGATCGACTGCTGCGCAATTTGCTGATCGACGTCACTGGCAACACTCATCGTGCCGAGTTCTGCATCGACAAACTGTATTCGCCGGATGGCGCCACCGGGCGTCTCGGCTTGCTGGAGTTGCGCGCGTTCGAAATGCCGCCGCATGCGCGCATGAGCCTCGCTCAACAATTATTACTGCGGGCGCTGGTCGCACGGTTCTGGCGCGAACCTTATGCGCCCACGAAACTGGCGCGCTGGGGCACTGAGTTGCACGATCGCTTCCTGTTGCCGCACTTTATCGAGCAGGACTTCGCCGACGTCATCGTCGAACTGAACAACGCCGGTTATCCACTGCGGGCGGAATGGTTTGCGGCGCATCTGGAGTTTCGTTTTCCCAAGGTCGGCGATTACGCCGTCAATGGCATCGAACTGGAACTGCGTCAGGCGCTGGAACCGTGGCATGTGTTGGGCGAGGAGGGCGCTGCTGGTGGCACGGTGCGTTATGTCGATTCATCGCTGGAGCGCTTGCAGGTCAAGGTAAAAGGCTTGCCGCCGCAGCGTTATCTGCTGACCTGTAATGGCATCGCGGTGCCGTTGCACCCGACCGGGCGCGTCGGCGAATTTGTCGCCGGTGTGCGTTACCGCGCCTGGCAACCGGCCAACTGCCTGCAACCGACGATACCCGTACATGCACCGCTGGTGTTCGACCTGCTCGACACCTGGATGGGTCGATCACTGGGCGGTTGTCAGTACCACGTCGCGCATCCCGGCGGGCGTAATTACGAGACGCTGCCGGTTAACGCTAACGAAGCGGAGAGCCGACGTATGGCGCGATTCTTCCGCGTCGGACACACGCCAGGGAAACTTCCTATACCGAAGGTGGAAATCACTGACGAGCTACCGATGACAATCGATTTACGACGTTTCCAAATCGTACGCGACGCTTAGATTTTTCGTATATCCGGGCGTCATGTGCCTGCGTTAGTCTGACCGTTCCTTGCTGTCTGCCGAGCTTTCCATGCCTGACCTGCTAGACCGCTACCCGCTCACGGCGGGCACTTATCACGAACTGCTCGACGGCAGTGGAGCGGTGCGCCCGCATTGGCAGCGGCTGTTCGATCAGTTGCAGCGCAGCAGCCCGGCGCAACTGCTGCAGCGGCAAGCGTTGCTGGCGCGGCAGATTCAGGAAAACGGCGTCACCTATAACGTCTATGCCGACCCCAAAGGCGCGGATCGGCCGTGGGAACTGGATCTGCTGCCCCATGTGATTGCGGCGGATGAATGGCAGCAGTTGTCGGCGGGGATCGCTCAGCGGGCGCGTCTGCTCAATGCTGTGCTGGCCGATCTTTATGGCCCACAAAAGCTGATCAGTGAGGGGTTGCTGCCGGCGGAACTGGTCTTCGGCCACAACAATTTTCTCTGGCCGTGTCAGGGCATTGCGCCACCGGAAGGGGCTTTCCTGCATCTCTACGCGGTGGATCTGGCGCGCACGCCGGACGGCCGCTGGTGGGTGACGGCCGATCGCACTCAGGCGCCATCGGGTGCCGGTTATGCACTGGAAAACCGCACCATCGTTTCCCGTGCCTTCCCCGAGTTGTACCGCGACCTGAAGGTGCAACATCTGGCCGGTTTTTTTCGTACCTTGCAGGAAACCATGGCCCGTCAGGCGCCCTGCGACGATGACGCGCCGCTGATCGTGTTGCTGACGCCGGGGCGCTTCAACGAAAGCTATTTCGAACATTTGTACCTGGCTCGCCAGCTCGGTTATCCACTGGTCGAGGGCGGCGACCTGACCGTGCGCGATGCCACGGTCTACCTGAAAACCCTCAGCGGCCTGCGTCGGGTACACGCGATCATGCGGCGGCTCGACGACGATTTCTGCGACCCGCTGGAGCTGCGCACGGACTCGGCACTCGGCGTGCCCGGATTGCTTGAAGCCGTGCGTCAGGGCCGTGTGCTGGTGACTAATGCGTTGGGTAGCGGCGTGCTGGAATCGCCGGGGTTGCTGGGGTTTCTGCCGAAGATCAATCAATACCTGTTCGGCGAAGAACTGATCCTGCCATCGATTGCCACGTGGTGGTGTGGCGAGGCGCCGGTGTTGGCGCAGGCGTTGGAGAAACTTCCGGAACTGTTGATCAAACCAGCGTTTCCCTCGCAAACCTTCGCACCCGTGTTTGGTCGTGATTTGAGTGAAAAACAGCGACAGGCGCTGGCCGAGCGCATGCAGGCGCGCCCTTACGCCTACGTCGCGCAAGAATTGGCTCAGCTGTCCCACGCGCCTATCTGGCAGGCTGAGAACGGTCAGTTGCAACCTCGGGCGATCGGCATGCGCATGTACGCCGTGGCCAGTCGCGACGGTTATCGCGTGCTGCCCGGTGGGCTGACCCGCGTGGCCGCCGAGGCCGATGCCGAAGTGGTGTCGATGCAGCGCGGCGGCGCGAGCAAGGACACCTGGGTGCTGGGCGAACGACCGCCGAGCGGTGAGCAGTGGAAAACTCAGCGCAATGTCGGCGTACATGACCTCGTCCGCCGCGATCCCTATTTGCCGTCGCGGGTGGTGGAAAACCTGTTCTGGTTCGGCCGTTATTGCGAGCGCTGCGACGACAGTGCGCGCTTGCTGCGCATCATGCTCGCGCGGTATGTCGACGGCGATGACCCGCAAGCGTTGCAGGCCGCTGTCGATCTTGGCGAACGGCTGGCGCTGTTGCCGGACGAAGGCGAATTGCCGGAGCGGCTGCTGGCTGCCCTGCTGGGTGACGACTGGTCATTCAGCCTGCGCTCCAACCTGCAACGCTTGCAGTGGGCGGCTTCGCAGGTGCGCGGCAAACTTTCGCGGGAGAACTGGCAGGCGCTGGTCGAGTTGCAGCGCGAAGCGATGGAGCTGGATACCGACGAGCCGGACTTCGGCGAGTTGCTGGATTTTCTCAACCGACTGGTGATGTCGCTGGCGGCGCTGTCTGGGTTTGCCCTCGACGACATGACCCGCGATGAAGGCTGGCGCTTTCTGATGATTGGCCGGCGCATCGAACGCCTGCAATTTCTCAGCAGCAGTCTCGCGGCATTTTTGCGCGGCGCCGGCGCTTTCGATCAGTCGGGGCTGGAATGGCTACTGGAACTGGGTAACAGCAGCATCACCTATCGCTCACGTTATCTGGCGGTGGCGCAATTGATCCCGGTGCTGGATCTGTTGCTGCTGGATGAGCAGAACCCGCACGCGGTGTTGTTCCAGCTGAAACTGGTGACGCGCACGTTGAAACGCCTGAACGAGGATTTCGGTGCGCCGCGGGAGGCAGGATTGCCGCAATTGGTCGAGCGTTTGGCGCGTTTCGATCTGGGCTGTCTGGAAAATCCGCTGTTCGGTGACACCAGCGTGCGCGCCGCGCTCAATGGTCTGGCGGATCTGCTGCAAGAGATTGCTGAGGCCAGCGGGCAAGTATCTGATCGTCTGGCCCTGCGCCATTTCGCTCACGTCGATGATGTCAGCCAACGCACGGTGTCCGTCTGATGAGCGCGCATTACCAGATCCTCCACGACACCTGTTACCACTACGACAGCCCGGTGTCGCTGGCGCAGCAATTGGCACATCTATGGCCGCGCGAGTGCACTTGGCAGCGCTGCACTGAACAAAAATTATTAATCAGCCCGGAGCCGACGGCACGGCGGGATGAACTGGATGTGTTCGGTAATCCGCTGACGCGACTGGCGTTCGAGCGCCCGCATGATGAATTGCAGGTCAACGCGCGGCTGACGGTGGAAGTGCTGGCGCGGCCGGTGCTGGATTTTAAGCAGTCGCCGGCGTGGGAGCAGACCCGCGATGCTTTGACCTACAGCAGCCTGCCGTTGTCCGCGGAGATACTTGAGGCGTGTCGCTACCGCTTTCAGTCACCGTATGTGCATTTGAAGCGCAGCTTCGTCGAGTTCTCGCAAAGCTGCTTTGCGCCGGGGCAGCCATTGATGCTCGGTGTGCAGGCGTTGATGCAGAAGATTTTCAGCGAATTCACCTTCGATGCCGAAGCGACCCAAGTGGCGACGCCGCTGGTAGAAGTGCTGGAGCGGCGGCGCGGGGTGTGTCAGGACTTCGCGCACTTGATGCTGGCGTGTGTGCGCTCGCGAGGCTTGGCGGCGCGTTACGTCAGTGGTTATCTGCTGACTCAGCCGCCACCGGGGCAGCCACGCCTGATCGGCGCCGATGCGTCGCATGCGTGGGTGTCGGTGTTTTGCCCGGTGTTGGGCTGGGTGGATTTCGATCCGACCAATAACGTGCAGCCGGCACTGGAGCACATCACTTTGGCGTGGGGCAGGGACTTTTCAGATGTTTCGCCGCTACGCGGTGTAATCCTCGGCGGCGGCAACCACGACCCGGAAGTGCGCGTCACCGTGATGCCCATGGACTAACGGCGATCAAAACTGTGGGAGCGAGCCTGCTCGCGAAGGTGTCAGGTCAGTCAACTCATAAAGTGGCTAACACAGCGCTTTCGCGAGCAGGCTCGCTCCCACATGGGAATTTGGGTGCACTTGGGAGGGGAAGGGCTGTGAGGGCCGGCAGCGAAACCGCCAGCCCCGTCACAAATCCGCAGGGTCTGATTCGATCATCAAACCCGGTGGGGTTCAGGCGTCAGGCGCCTGATCTTTCGGTGCTTCGGTTGCATCAACATCATCTTCCGGTGCCACTTCACCCTCAGGGTTCAGTGCTGCTTCTTCAGCGGTTTGCTTCTTGCGCTGAAGCTTTTCCTCTTTCTTCTGTTCCTTTGCCAAGTCGCGTTGACGTTTGGCGAAGGAGTAATTGGGTTTGGCCATGGGCGTTCCTCTAGGTCGAAGGTGAGGTTGAGCGGCGCGTATTCTGCCCTGTATCGACGTCCGAGGGTTAACCGGGTTTTTGATCGACCCACTTTGGCGTGACGGTCGGCTTCCAGTTATCCAGGGCGTCGAGCAGCGTTTGCGGCGATTCGCTCACTTGCAGCATGTCACGGTGTGGCGCGCGAACGAAGCCTTCGCCGACGATGTGGTCAAGAAAAGCAGTGAGTTTGCTGTAAAAACCGTTCACTTCGAGCAGACCCAGCGGTTTGCCGTGATAGCCGAGCTGGCCCCAGGTCCAGACTTCAAACAATTCTTCCAGCGTGCCCAGGCCGCCGGGCAGGGCGATAAACGCATCGCTGAGCTCCGCCATCCGCGCCTTGCGCGCGTGCATGCCGTCGACCACTTCCAGACGTGTCAGGCTTTTGTGACCGATTTCCTTGTCCATCAGGCTCTGCGGAATGATGCCGATCACTTCGCCACCAGCGGCCAGTGCGGCGTCGGCGACAATCCCCATCAAACCCACGGCGCCACCGCCGTAAACCAGCGTCAGCTTACGCTCGGCGAGGGCTCTGCCTAACGCAACGGCAGCTTCGGTGTAAGCCGGATCAGTACCGGCGTTGGCACCGCAAAATACACAAACGGATTTCAGAGACATGCTTTTCTCCTGGGTCAATCCGACACAGGGTAATGGCTGGCACGCCTCGATCCAAGGGCTAAACTTCGCGTTCCGGTGTTTCAAAGGTACCGCTGGCGCCACAGGCGTAGGCGGCGAGCAAACTGCACAACAGACCGTTAAAGAACATGACAGGCACTCCGTTTCAGTAGATGCGCCGATCATAGGGCGGGGCGGGAATTCTGGCCGTTAGATTGTGTCGATGAGTGTCATAGCCTGAAAGTTGTATACAATTTTTGACGCAAGTCATAGGAACTTGCGAAGATTTCAGGCAGTCTTTCCACCATTAGTGTTTTTGTTAACCCTGCCTTGGAGATTCACCATGTTTTCCAAAGTTGTTGCGGTATCCCTGCTGGCGCTGGCCAGCAGCCAATTGATGGCTGCCGAGTGCAAAACCACCGTTGACTCCACCGATCAGATGTCCTTCAACACCAAGGAAATCGTGATCGACAAGAGCTGCAAGACCTTCACCGTCGAACTGACCCACTCCGGCAGCCTGCCGAAGAACGTCATGGGCCATAACCTGGTGATCAGCAAAGAAGCTGACATGCAGCCAATCGCCACCGACGGCCTGGCCGCCGGCATCGACAAGAACTACCTGAAAGACGGCGACGCCCGCGTAATCGCCCACACCAAAATCATCGGCGCCAAAGAAACCGATTCGCTGACCTTCGACGTATCGAAGCTGGACGCCGCTGAAAAATACGGCTTCTTCTGCTCGTTCCCAGGCCACATCTCGATGATGAAAGGCACTGTGACGCTGAAATAATCAGACGCTGAAGCTTTAAAAAAACGCCGCTGCGAGGTTATCGCAGCGGCGTTTTTTTGTGTCCGTTATCCATTGGTCGGGAAAGAGCGCTCACCTGTAAATTCTGACAGTAGACGCAATTGTCGATCCGGCATCTGATGGCTGGGCGCCCACAACACAGTGTGCGCCCACCGCTCGAAAAAGGAATTTTCACATGACCGATCAAGAGAAGCTAAGCGGACAACCTACGTCGAAACCAACGCTCAATGGAATGGTCGCGGATAGCCAGACCCAAATCGTGAACGTAGAAAACAGTGAAGGACAGTTGATTGCCAATGGGGGTGAGAGCAAGGATCCGAACCTGAACATAAAAGGCGTTGCGCAACCAGGTCAAAAGGCCGAGCTGTATGACTCAACCGCGTTAGCGGCTGCTCCCGGGATAGTCGATAGCAACGGTCGCTTTGCGTTCTCTGTGCAAAATCAGCGGCAGGGCTATCACTACTATGTGGTGATGACAGCTGACAAACATAGATCTGAGCCTTGGAAGATTTTTGTCGACACGCCTGTTCGTTCAGAAATCACCAACGTCAAGGATTCCAGCGGGGATATCGAAAACGGTGGGAGCACTGTGCATAGCGATTTGTTTTTTGTCGGCAAGGGGGAGCGCGAGCAGGCTGTAGATTTACTGGACCATGGGGCGGTGATTGCGACTATGAAAGTCGATACCGGCAATAACTGGAGCGTGAAGCGCGCAGGTATTTTGGCCGGCTCGCACGAGTTTACTGTTCGTGGCGCAGATGGCGTGCCTTCAGAGCCTTGGCGAATTCTGGTCAAAAAGCCGAAATAAGATAGCGTGAATATGCGCTCAATGTGGGAGCTGCCGAAGGCTGCGATCTTTTGATCTGGTTTTGAAGATCAAGATCAAAGATCGCAGCCTCGTTTCACTCGACAGCTCCTACAGGCACCGTCGCGACTTATGGGGCGAATGGCATCACACGTTTGTGATGGGTTTTGTTGTAAGTGTCGACGATGATTTTGAAGGCTTCCTCGCGCACCGGCTCGCCGTGCAGGAACGCATCAATCTCGGCATACGTCACGCCATGCGACGCTTCGTCCGGTTTGCCCGGCGACAAATCTTCAAGATCCGCCGTCGGCACTTTCTCGACCAACGATTCCGGCGCGCCGAAGCTGCGGGCAATCGCGCGCACCTGATTTTTCACCAGACCGCTCAGCGGTGCCAGATCGCAGGCGCCGTCGCCGAATTTGGTGAAGAAGCCCATCACCGCTTCCGCCGCGTGGTCGGTGCCGATCACCAGGCCGTGCGCTGCGCCGGCGATGGTGTACTGAGCGACCATGCGCATCCGCGCCTTGGTGTTGCCGAGCACGAAGTCCACCGATACTGCGTGTTTGCCTTCGAACGCGGCGACTTCGCTGGCCAGCGACTTCACGGCCGGGCCGATGTTGACGGTGTGGCGTTCGTCCGGGGCGATGAAATCCACCGAGGCTTGGGCGTCGTGCTCGTCGAATTGGGTTTCGTACGGCAGGCGCACGGCGATGAATTTGTAGCTGTTATCGCCGGTCTGGTCGCGCAGCTCACGCATCGCGCGCTGGGCCAACAGGCCTGCGGTCAGCGAATCGACGCCGCCGCTGATGCCGAGCACCAGCGTCTTGAGCCCGGAATTGACCAGACAATCCTGAATAAAGGCGATGCGCCGGGCGACTTCGGCCTGCAGGGCTTTGTAGTCAGCGAACGGCGGTTGCACTTTGAGCTGTTCAGCAATCTCACGCTGTACGGCTTGCATGAATTCACTCCTTGCTAGATGAACTGGAATCGGCAGGAACCTGGAACACGTGTCGCAAGTAGGCGACGAAATTCGGGTCTTTGCAGTGAGACTTGCCTGGCTCGTCGGAGATCTTCGCCACCGGTTGGCCGTTGCAGGCAGTCATTTTAAGCACGATGCTCATCGGTTCGACACCCGGAATGTCACAGGTGAGGTTAGTGCCAATGCCGAAGCTGACGTTGATCCGGCCGTGCAGCGCGCGGAAGATCTCCAGCGACTTGGGCAGGGTCAGGCTGTCGGAGAACACCAGCGTCTTGCTCATCGGGTCGATGCCGAGCTTGTGGTAATGCGCGATGCATTTTTCGCCCCACACCACCGGATCCCCGGAGTCGTGGCGTAAACCGTCGAACAGCTTGGCGAAGAACAGATCGAAATCGCCGAGAAAGGCATCGGTGGTAATGCAGTCGGTGAGGGCGATGCCCAGCAAACCCCGGTACTCACGCACCCAACAGTCGAGCGCGGCGATCTGGCTGTCGATCAACCGTGGGCCGAGTTGCTGGTGGGCCATGATCCATTCGTGGGCCATGGTGCCCAGCGGTTTCATGTCGAGTTCACGCGAAAGATGCACGTTGCTGGTGCCGACGAAACGCCCGGGGAAATCGTGCTTGAGCACGTTCACCACTTCTTCCTGCACGCGGTATGAAAACCGGCGGCGGGTGCCGAAATCGGCTACTTGCAGTTGCGACAATTCGTCGGCCGAGGCGTTGGCGGTCAGCCAGTCGAATTTGCGGTAGAGCTGCTCGCGCGCCTGCTCGAGCACGGTTTCGCGGTAGCGATAGCGGTTGCGCACTTCGCTGACGATCGCCAGCAGCGGCACTTCGTAAAGGATTACATGCAGCCACGGCCCGCGCAGGCGGATGAACAGCTCGCCGTTCTCTATGCCGGTGTGCACGTAGCGCAGGTTGAAGCGGAACAGACCTAGAAAGCGTAGGAAGTCCGGTTTCAGGAAGGAGATACGCTCAAGGAAATTCAGTTGATCGGCGCTCAGGCTCAGTTCGGCCAGGCGTTCGATCTGATAGCGGATCTCGGCCAGATACGGGCGCAGATCCTCGCTGTTGCGGCAACGGAATTCCCATTCGACTTCAACGTTGGGGTAGTTGTGCAGCACCGCCTGCATCATCGTCAGTTTGTAGAAGTCGGTGTCGAGCAGGTTCTGCACGATGCGATCGGCAAACACACTCTCGCTCATAAACGGTCTCCAGGTGCGCCGCGCTGTGGCGCGGTAAAAATCAATGGCGCTAGTGGCGCATATCAGTGGTGGGGATTGCCAGCGCTTTTTTGCTCTCGGGTGAAAGATCCTCTGAGGCCATGCATCTCAGTCCACAAAATTTAGCTATTTTCGGTTGCGCCTCAAGTGCAGCTTGAATGACTTGTTCGAGTTGTGCCCCGCTTTTTAAATAATCGGCCAGCAGGGAGTGTTTGGGTATCAGATTGATTTCAACTGCTTTAACCAAAGCAGCTCTGAGCATTTCTTGGGTTACGATTTTATACATGAATGACGCCTCCTTTGAAGGTGATCTGTTCCAGTGTGTCGACGCCGTCCTGAAGTAGCACGTACGCTGGAAGTATTAGTTTATAAAAATCAGAATCGTTGGTGCCCTTGAGGGTGACTAATGTGAAGGCCTCCAAAAGACCTGCGGAAGCGCGGATTCTGAAACAGGCATCTTCAAATAACTGATTGGGTGTGGCATGTGAGTCTATGAAGTATGTCGGCGTATCAGTTGCATTGGCTTTGAGGGGGTAAAAGCGATTCATGGGATAAACTCCTTCTGTTTGTTCCGGGCGTGACGGCTCGAAGAAAGCAGGGTTCTTGAGATTTTATTTTTAGGTGGATTTGATGTAGTGGCTGCAAAGCCATTAATTGATTTAATGACTTTGCATGTTCTGTTTAACGTTTGGCAGTCTGTTTGCTGGTGCTCGAAGAAATAACGTTCTCGCTATGAGTATTTATGTCTGGGCAGCTATATCCCGGCGGCCAGGCCAAAAGATCGATATCCAGATCCGGGAATTTACTTGAGTCGAAAATGGGCTTCTTGACTCCGGCACGGCGTTGTTCGTCGTAGTCGCGCACAACACGCATGCTGATGTTGAAGAGCAAGAACATCGCTACCAGGTTAACAAGCGCGAGCAGCGTCATGGTGATGTCTGCAAAAGCCAGAACAGTGGACAGGTCTTCGACGGAGCCCCAGTACACTAATATCAATACCAGCGCACGGTACAAGAGCAGCGTCTTTCGAGGCTCACCCAAGATGAACCGCAAGCTGTTTTCTCCCAGGTAATAGTTGTAAAGCATCGCCGTGAATACGAAGAGCGCAAGCACGACGCTGATAAACATCCGTCCCCATTCCCCAACGACGGCGGCGAGCGAATTTTGTGCCAGCGCAATCCCGTCACCTTCAAATCCTGGCGTGTAGAAACCCGATAGCAAAATCAGTAGCGCGGTACAGGTGCAGATTATGAATGTATCGATGAAGACACTCAGGGCTTGTACGACGCCTTGTGCAACCGGGTGGCCGATCTTCGCTACTGATGCGACATTTGGAGCGCTTCCCAGTCCTGCCTCGTTGGAGAACACTCCGCGTCTCACCCCCATGATGATTGCGCTGCCCACCAGCCCGCCAAAGGCCTGATCCAGCCCGAACGCGCTGTTGATAATGGTCATGAGCATCGCCGGAACCTGGTCGAACTGCAGAACCATTACGTAGGCCGTCACGCTGATGTAGGCGAGAACTTTAATAGGTACCAGAAGGTCAGCAACTGCCGCTATGCGCTTTATCCCGCCAATGAAAACGACCCCCAGCAACAGCGCAAGTCCGAGCCCTGACCAGATCGGCGCCACGCCAAACGCATCTTTTAGTGAATGCGATACCGCATGCGATTCGAGGCCGTTGATCGCAAACCCAAAAGTCACCAGCAATAGTACGGCTGCGATCATGCCGAGCCAGCGCTTGTCCAGACCGTGCTGGATGTACCAGGACGGGCCCCCTCGGTAGAGGCCTTTGCCATCGCTACGCTTATAGAGTTGTCCCAGCGTACATTCGAAGAAACTGCTCGACATACCCAGAAGAGCAGTCATCCACATCCAGAACACTGCGCCGGGCCCGCCCATGCTTACCGCGATCCCGACACCGACGATATTTCCCGTGCCGACTCGCCCGGCAAGGCTGAGCATAAGCGCCTGAAATGAACTCAAGTGATGGCTGTTGCCGCGCCAACTGCCGAGTAATACGCCAAACATATGGGGGAAATACCTCAACTGAACAAATCCGGATCGGACAGTGAAGTAGCTTCCCAGGCCAAGCACTAAAGGTATTAATACCTTGCCTGACAGAAAGTCGTTGATGATGTCTAGCATTCCAAGCTCCTTGCTTTGTTAGTGCTGGCGAATTAATGGTGTCGCCAGTCCTGAAGCCTTTCAGGAGTCGTAATATCCAGCCATATTTCATCCGATGCAATTTCGCAAGTTGCTCAAATGTGATGCTGGTTGCTGCTATGGTGAGTTCTCCCGGGTTTCTTGCTGAGTGATTTATGTGTGAATTTTTTTCCGAAAACTTGAGGTTTCTGTGTAGTCACTACAGATCTGTCGCAGAGGTCTGTAGGAAGGTTCGTATTAATCGTGGGCAATTTAATAAGTATCTTTGTGGGAATAGTATGCCCGCACCTTTTAACCTCAAGCGGATTTGCGATTTTTTTGGTGTGGAAGAATTTGAAATACGCCTGCCAAGCGAGCAGTTCATTGCATTGATTGGCGTAAAAACCAGCAAAGCCAGGCTCTTCGATGAAGAAACGGTCTCACAAAGAGTTTTGAAATACCTGCGCAAACAATCCTCACCAGAACTGAAGGCTCACACGGGGTATTACCACGAGTACTACCATGCGATGACTGAACCGGGTTCCATTCTGTGTTCGCTTGTGCATGTGCGGGAAGAAGGCGATGACATAGTGTATGAGCGAAATGAGCAGTTACAGATGTCTGGGGTAGAAGGTGGGTTTGAACGATATCGATATAAAGGTGTTGCTTATTACCTGCGAGATCGCCTTTTTTTCGTAGATTATGAATCGCTGACTTCAAACGAAATCAGTCAAACTATTCTCATCCCAAGTTTCAAAAGCTGCATTACACGGTTAAATGGATTGAAGCTTGGCGTTTCGGCTGCTGATCATCGCGCGCCTTCCTGTTCAAGGGTGGTCTGGGAATATTTGGGGCAGGAAATTGATCGGGCCGCAGCCTATCGTCGTGTCCGGTTGTACAACCCTGATGATTGCGCCATTGATGCCGATCTGCGTGCGCGTCTCGCCCAGGCTCAGGTTGTGGATGGCCTGTTTGTGATCGTATGACAAATTTTCGTAGGAGCTGCCGAAGGCTGCGATCTTTTGATGTTGGGTTTGAAGATCAAAAGATCGCAGCCTTCGGCAACTCCTACAGGGGATTGTCGATCTGTTCGAGCATCCATTTGACGAAATCCCGCACCTTGGGCACTTCCGCCGCGTGCTCCGGGTACGCCAGATAGTACGCGTCAGTGCTCGGCATCGCATGCTGCCAGGGAATGACCAGTTTGCCGTCGGCCAATTCCTCTTCCACCAGAAACCTCGGCAACAGCGCCACGCCACAACCCACCTGTGCGGCGCGAATGCACATATAAAAGGTTTCAAAACGTGGGCCGTGATAGCTGTGTTCGGTCTGGTAGCCCTGACTGTCGAACCAGTCGTGCCACGCCTGTGGGCGTGAGGCATTTTGCAGCAAGACCAGATCGGTGAGTTGCGTCGGATCAGTGAACGGCGTATCCGGCAGGCTGCTCGGCGCGCACACCGGCACCAGTTCTTCACTGAACAACTTCAGGCACTCAGTCCCCGGTCGCGAGCCTTGACCGTAATAGAAAGCCAGGTCACTGCGCCCTTGCAGCAAATCATCGGCCTCTTGCTCGTTGCACAAATCCAGATGAATTGACGGATGGCGCAAACGCCAGCCTTTCAGGCGCGGCACCAGCCAACGCGCGCCGAAGGTCGACGGGGTCGATACGCGTAGGACTTCGGTCTCGCCGCCGTAGGAACGCAGGTAATGCGTCGACATCTCCACCTGCGTGAGGATTTTTCGTACTTCCACCAAGTACAAATCCCCGGCCGGGGTCATCTGCAAACGTCGACGCACGCGGAGGAACAACAAGTGTTGTAACAATTCCTCAAGCTGCGCGACCTGCTTGCTCACCGCACTCTGGGTCAGGTTCAGTTCCTCGGCGGCGCGGGTGAAGCTCAGGTGCCGGGTCACGGCCTCGAAGCATTGCAGGGCGGTGATCGAGGGCAAGTGGCGTTTGTTCAGCATGGCCGATCCTTTTCTTGTCTTTCTATGCTCAGCATGAATAAACGGAATGATATCTCGCGTAAAGGTCGTTTGTTGCCTCGCCATTGTGAAGCTACAACTAATGGCCTGCCCGGTCGTGAAATGGCGACCGCACACATTCAGTTTTTTGCTTGAGGAGTGACCCATGGTTGCCGCATTGCTTGATCGTCTTGGTGTGAACCCGGCCCTTTATCAGAACGGCAAAGTGCCGGTGCATTCGCCGATCGACGGCAGCCGCATTGCTGCCGTGAACTGGGAAGGCCCGGCCGAAGTCGAGCAGCACATCAGTCGCGCAGATCATGCGTTCGAGCAATGGCGCAAGATTCCGGCCCCGCGTCGCGGCGAGCTGGTGCGTCAATTCGGCGAGGTGTTGCGTGAATACAAGGCTGACCTCGGCGAACTGGTTTCGTGGGAGGCGGGCAAGATCACTCAGGAAGGTTTGGGCGAAGTGCAGGAGATGATCGACATCTGCGATTTCGCCGTCGGCCTGTCCCGTCAGTTGTACGGTTTGACCATCGCTTCCGAGCGTCCGGGCCACCACATGCGTGAAACCTGGCATCCGCTGGGCGTGGTCGGTGTGATCAGCGCGTTCAACTTCCCGGTCGCGGTGTGGGCGTGGAACACCACGCTGGCGCTGGTCTGCGGCAACCCGGTGGTGTGGAAGCCGTCGGAGAAAACCCCGCTGACCGCACTGGCCTGCCAAGCGCTGTTCGACCGTGTGGTGAAGAATTTTACCGATGCACCGGCGAATCTTTGCCAAGTGATCATCGGTGGTCGCGATGCCGGCGAAGCGTTGGTCGATGACCCGCGTGTCGCCCTGATCAGCGCCACCGGCAGCACGCGCATGGGCCGCGAAGTGGCGCCGAAAGTCGCCGCGCGTTTTGCCCGCAGCATTCTGGAGTTGGGCGGCAACAACGCGATGATCCTTGGCCCAAGCGCCGATCTCGACATGGCGGTGCGCGCGATTCTGTTCAGCGCCGTCGGTACCGCCGGCCAGCGTTGCACCACGTTGCGTCGCTTGATCGCCCATGAGTCGGTCAAAGAAGAAATCGTCACCCGCCTGAAAGCCGCGTACTCGAAAGTGCGCATCGGCCATCCGCTGGAAGGCAATCTGGTCGGCCCGCTGATCGACAAGCACAGCTTCGAAAACATGCAGGACGCGCTGGAGCAGGCGTTGAGCGAGGGCGGTCGGGTGTTTGGCGGCAAGCGCCAACTGGAAGATCAGTTCCCGAATGCTTACTACGTGTCGCCGGCGATTGTTGAAATGCCGGAGCAGAGCGATGTGGTGTGCAGCGAAACCTTCGCGCCGATTCTGTACGTGGTTGGTTACAAAGATTTCCAGGAAGCACTGCGCCTGAACAACGCGGTGCCGCAAGGGTTGTCGTCGTGCATCTTTACTACTGACGTGCGCGAGGCTGAGCAGTTTATGTCGGCGGTGGGCAGTGATTGCGGGATCGCCAACGTCAACATCGGCCCGAGCGGTGCGGAGATTGGTGGTGCGTTTGGTGGTGAGAAGGAAACGGGTGGTGGCCGTGAATCGGGTTCGGATGCCTGGCGCGGGTACATGCGCCGCCAGACCAACACCGTGAACTACTCGCTGGAGTTGCCGCTGGCGCAGGGCATTACGTTCGACTGAGGATGGAGGAAAAACTGAAAAGATCGCAGCCTTCGGCAGCTCCTACATAGGTGGCGCCAGGCTGCGGTTTTGTAGGAGCTGCCGAAGGCTGCGATCTTTTGGCGGCCCCACAAGCGCATTTGGTTAGGTTTCTGTTGGAGTCTGGCAATGCCGTTACGCGAAGAATGTCTGTGGGAAAAACTTACGCCGCAAAGGCCGGATAACACGGCGCTCAAGGGTGAAGTCAAAGTCGATGTCTGTGTGATCGGCGCCGGGTTTACTGGGTTGTCCGCCGCGCTGCATCTGTTGGAACAGGGCAAAAGCGTCTGCGTGCTGGAGGCTCATCGCGCTGGCCATGGCGGTTCCGGGCGCAACGTCGGGTTGGTCAACGCCGGCATGTGGATTCCACCGGACGAGATCGAAGCCGGTTTCGGTGAAGCGGTCGGCAGTCAGCTCAATCGCATGCTCGGGGCCGCGCCCGCGCTGGTGTTCAGCCTTGTGGACAAGTACAACATTGATTGCCAGTTGCGCCGCGAAGGCACGCTGCACATGGCGCACAACGCCAAGGGCGAGGCCGATCTGCGCAGTCGCGAGCAACAATGGAAACGTCGCGGCGCACCGGTCGAGCTACTCACCGGCAAGGCTTGCGAACAAGCCACCGGGACGCAAAAAATCGCCGCCGCACTGCTCGATCGTCGCGCCGGCACGCTCAATCCGATGGCTTATGTCACCGGGCTGGCGAACGCGGTGCTCGGCCTCGGCGGGCAGATGTTCGACCATTCACCGGTCACTCGACTCGAGCGTCAGGGCGCGAAATGGTCGGTGCAAACCGAGCACGGTTCGGTACTCGCCGAACAAGTGGTCATCGCTTCCAACGCCTACACCGAGGGCGACTGGACTGAACTCAAACGCAATTTCTTCCCCGGTTATTACTATCAGGTCGCTTCGGTGCCGCTGACCGAAGACGCTGCGCAGGAGATTCTTCCGGGTGGGCAAGGCTCGTGGGATACCCGCCAGGTGTTGAGCAGCATCCGCCGCGATAAAGAAGGGCGGTTATTGCTCGGCAGCCTCGGCAACGGTAATCAAAAACCGGCCTGGTTTCTCAAGGCCTGGGCCGATCGGGTGCAGCAGCATTACTTCCCGCAACTGAAACCCGTCGAATGGGAATGCACCTGGACCGGGCGCATCGCGTTTACGCCCGATCACCTGATGCGTCTGTTTGAGCCGGCACCGGGTCTAGTCGCTGTCACGGGCTATAACGGCCGTGGCGTCACCACTGGCACGGTGGTCGGCAAAGCCTTCGCCGATTACTTGTGCAACGGCAATGCCGAGGCCCTGCCAATTCCCTTTGCACCGATGCAGCCCTTGGCGGGCGTGGGCTTGCGCAGTTGCCTGTACGAGGCCGGGTTCTCGCTGTATCACGCGGGCCAGTGCCTGCGCATCGTGATTTGAGTGTTGAATTATGTTGCCGGAAGCGGCGCTTTTCGATGCAGCGACTAGCCTGTAATGGTGCGGGTTGTAGCAGTCCCGCACCAGCAGTGTGCAGTTCGGTGACGCGGGCTGTTACAGGCTGGTTGCACGTCGTTTGGTGCCGCGGTTGCAATGATGGCGCATGCGGGTTGCGCCTGAAAAAATAAATGGTTTCACCTTCCGCGGTTTAGACGGTTGCACGCCCAATGAAAATGGGAACGAAACAGTCGAAATAACAAGAAAGCAGCGACTTTTTGAAGAATAAAAAACCGATGGCACGGCCCTTGCTCTGCGCATTCAGTGAAGTGAAGTCGCAGTGCCAACTAAAAAAAACCTTGGAGCACCACCTCATGTCCCAGACGTTTTACAAGAAAGGCTTTCTGGCCCTCGCAGTGGCTACTGCGTTGGGTGTTTCCGCGTTTGCTCAGGCTGATATCAAAATCGGTGTAGCGGGTCCAATGACGGGCGCCAACGCGGCATTTGGCGAGCAGTACATGAAGGGTGCACAAGCGGCGGCCGATTCGGTCAACGCGGCAGGTGGCGTCAACGGGGAAAAAATCGTTCTGGTCAAAGGCGATGACGCCTGCGAACCGAAACAAGCGGTAACGGTCGCCAAGGATCTGGTCAATCAGAAAGTCGCTGGCGTGGTCGGCCACTTCTGCTCGTCTTCCACCATTCCAGCCTCGGAAATCTACGACGAAGCCGGCGTAATCGCGATCACCCCGGGTTCCACCAACCCGCAAGTGACCGAGCGCGGCCTCAGCGCCATGTTCCGTATGTGCGGGCGTGACGACCAGCAAGGTATCGTTGCCGGCGACTACATCGTCGATGTGCTCAAGGGTAAAAAAGTCGTTGTGTTGCACGACAAAGACACCTACGGCCAAGGCCTGGCGGATGCCACCAAGGCCCAACTGGTCAAGCGTGGCGTGACGCCAGTGTTGTATGAAGGCCTGACCCGTGGCGAAAAAGACTTCAGCACCATCGTCACCAAAATCCGTGGCGCTGGCGCCGATGTCGTCTACTTCGGTGGTCTGCACCCGGAAGCCGGTCCGCTGGTTCGTCAACTGCGTGAGCAAGGCCTGAAAGACGTCAAGTTCATGTCCGATGACGGCATTGTGACCGATGAACTGGTAACCACCGCGGGTGGCCCGCAATTCGTGGATGGTGTGCTGATGACCTTCGGTGCCGACCCACGCATGCTGCCAGAGAGCAAGGCAGTGGTAGACGCGTTCCGCAAGGCCGGCACCGAGCCTGAGGGCTACACCCTGTACGCCTACGCTTCGGTACAAACCCTGGCCGCAGCGTTCAACGGCGCCAAGTCCAACAAGGGCGAAGAAGCGGCTGCCTGGCTGAAGAAAAACCCGGTGAAAACCGTCATGGGCGAAAAAGCCTGGGACTCGAAGGGCGACCTGAAAGTCTCCGACTACGTGGTTTACCAGTGGGACAAGGACGGCAAATATCACCAGCTGGAAAAACAGAAGTAAGGGCTGACGCGATCAGTTGATCCCACGGTTCCTTTGTAGGAGCCGGGCTTGCCCGCGAAGACGGACTGACAGGCGACAGCATTTGTTGAATGTTGAATCGCTTTCGCGGGCAAGCCTTGCTCCTACAGGGGGCGGTGGTGGTCAGGCTGATCGTGGCTGACATTGCTCCGACGTAAATCTGTATTTTCCCTAGAAGAGCCGCACGTCCACAGGCGTGCAGGTTCTCACTGCGTGAGATTGCGTTATGGATGGTATTTTCCTGCAGCAACTGGTCAACGGTCTGACCCTCGGGTCGGTCTATGGCCTGATCGCCATCGGCTACACAATGGTCTACGGCATCATCGGCATGATCAACTTCGCTCACGGCGAGGTTTACATGATTTCTGCTTACCTGGCGGCAATCAGTCTGGCTCTGCTGGCTTACTTCGGTATCGAATCTTTCCCGCTGCTGATGCTCGGCACACTGATCTTCACCATCGTCGTCACGGCGGTGTATGGCTGGGTCATTGAACGAGTCGCTTACAAACCCCTGCGCAACTCCACCCGACTGGCACCGCTGATCAGCGCCATCGGTATCTCCCTGATTCTGCAAAACTACGCACAGATCGCTCAAGGCGCGAAACAACAAGGCGTGCCAACCTTGCTGACTGGCGCGTGGCGTGTCGACATCGGCACCGGCTTCGTGCAACTGACTTACACCAAAGTCTTCATTCTGGTGGCCGCGTTCGTCGGCATGGGCGTACTGACCTACATCATCAAGTACACCAAGCTCGGGCGCATGTGCCGTGCCACTCAGCAAGACCGCAAAATGGCCTCGATTCTGGGGATCAACACCGACCGCGTGATCTCTTACGTGTTCATCATCGGTGCAGCCATGGCGGCATTGGCCGGTGTGTTGATCACCATGAACTACGGCACGTTCGACTTCTATGCCGGCTTCATCATCGGCATCAAGGCATTCACTGCTGCGGTGCTCGGCGGTATCGGCTCTCTGCCCGGTGCGATGCTCGGCGGGATCATTCTCGGGATTTCCGAGTCGCTGTTCTCCGGCCTGGTCAACTCCGACTACAAAGACGTGTTCAGCTTCTCGCTGCTCGTACTTGTTCTGGTCTTCCGGCCGCAGGGCCTGTTGGGCCGTCCTCTTGTGTCGAAGGTGTAAGCGATGTCTTCAACCACCAAAAAAACCATCGATATCAAAAAAAGTCTGGTTGAGGCGATTCTTGCCGGCCTGATTGCCCTGATCGTATTCGGGCCGATTGTCGGCGTCGTCCTCGACGGTTACAGCTTCAACCTCGAATCGACCCGTGTGGCGTGGATCATTGGCGTTATCATGATCGGCCGGTTTGCCCTCAGCCTGTTCCTGCAAACCCCCAAAGGCCTGAAAATTCTCGACAGCTTCGAGAGCACCGGGTCGGGTGTGCATGTACTGCCAGCCGATCACAAATCGAGCCTGCGCTGGATCATCCCGCTGCTGATTGTGCTGGCTGTCATCGTGCCGTTTGTTTCCAACTCCTATTTGCTGGGCGTGGTCATCCTCGGGTTGATCTACGTGCTGTTGGGATTGGGGCTGAACATCGTGGTCGGTCTGGCCGGTCTGCTCGACCTCGGTTACGTGGCGTTTTATGCCATCGGCGCCTACGGTCTGGCGCTCGGTTATCAGTACCTCGGTCTGGGCTTCTGGACGGTGCTGCCGCTGGCGGCGATCACTGCGGGCCTTGCCGGCTGCATCCTCGGTTTTCCGGTACTGCGCCTGCACGGCGACTATCTGGCGATCGTGACCCTGGGCTTCGGTGAAATCATTCGCCTGATCCTTAACAACTGGTTGTCGCTGACTGGCGGCCCGAACGGCATGCCGGCGCCACTGCCGACGTTCTTCGGTCTGGAGTTCGGCAAACGGGCGAAGGATGGCGGGGTGCCGTTCCATGAGTTCTTCGGCATCGCCTACAACCCGGACGTGAAGTACTACTTCATCTATGCGGTGTTGTTCCTCGTGGTATTAGCTGTGCTGTACATCAAACACCGTTTGGTGAAGATGCCGGTCGGCCGTGCCTGGGAAGCCTTGCGTGAAGACGAAATCGCCTGCCGTTCGATGGGCCTCAACCACGTGCTGGTCAAGCTTTCCGCGTTCACCATTGGCGCGTCGACGGCGGGTCTGGCCGGTGTGTTTTTCGCCACCTATCAAGGTTTCGTTAACCCGACCTCGTTCACTTTCTTCGAATCGGCACTGATCCTGGCCATCGTCGTCCTCGGCGGCATGGGCTCGACCATCGGCGTGGTGATTGCAGCCTTCGTACTCACCGTCGCCCCGGAACTGCTGCGCGGCTTCGCTGAATATCGCGTGCTGCTGTTCGGCATCCTGATGGTGTTGATGATGATCTGGCGACCACGTGGGCTGATCCGCATCAGCCGTACCGGGGTCACTCCACGCAAAGGTGCCATTCACTATGAGAGGACTGCGCCATGAGTGAAGTCGTACTCTCTGTTGAAAAACTGATGATGCATTTCGGTGGCATCAAGGCCTTGAGCGATGTCAGCCTGAAGGTCAAACGCAACTCGATCTTCGCCTTGATCGGCCCTAACGGCGCTGGCAAAACCACTGTGTTCAACTGCCTGACCGGTTTCTACAAAGCCTCCGGCGGCAAGATCGAGCTCAACGTGCGCGGCCAGCAGACCAACGTCATCCAGTTGTTGGGCGAGTCGTTCAAAGCGTCGGATTTCGTTTCGCCGAAATCCTTCCTCAGTCGCATGTACTACAAGATGTTCGGTGGCACGCACCTGGTGAACCGTGCGGGGCTGGCGCGGACATTCCAGAACATTCGTCTGTTCAAGGAAATGTCGGTGCTGGAAAACCTGCTGGTGGCCCAACACATGTGGGTCAACCGCAACATGCTCGCCGGCATTCTTAACACCAAGGGCTACCGCAAGGCTGAAAGCGACGCACTGGATGTTGCGTTCTACTGGCTGGAAGTGGTCGATCTGGTGGACTGCGCCAACCGTCTCGCCGGTGAACTTTCCTACGGTCAGCAACGCCGTCTGGAGATCGCCCGGGCCATGTGCACGCGGCCGCAGATCATCTGCCTCGACGAACCGGCCGCCGGCCTCAACCCTCAGGAAACCGAGGCGCTGAGCGCGATGATCCGGCTGCTGCGCGACGAGCACGATCTGACCGTGGTGCTGATCGAACACGACATGGGCATGGTAATGAGCATTTCTGACCACATCGTGGTGCTGGATCACGGCATCGTCATCGCCGAAGGCGGGCCTGAAGCGATTCGTAATGATCCGAAAGTGATTGCGGCGTATCTCGGCGCCGACGAAGAGGAACTGGTATGACGCAACCGATCCTCGAACTCAAAAACCTCGACGTGTTCTACGGACCGATCCAGGCGCTCAAAGGTGTTTCGCTGCAGATCAACGAGGGGGAAACCGTCAGCCTGATCGGCTCTAACGGGGCCGGTAAATCGACGCTGCTGATGTCGATTTTCGGCCAGCCGCGTGCAGCCGGCGGGCAGATCATTTATCAAGGCGTCGACATCACCCAGAAGTCCTCGCACTACATCGCTTCCAATGGCATCGCGCAGTCACCGGAAGGACGGCGGGTGTTCCCTGACATGACCGTCGAGGAAAACCTGTTGATGGGCACCATCCCGATTGGCGACAAGTACGCCAAAGAGGACATGCAGCGCATGTTCGCGCTGTTCCCGCGACTGGAAGAGCGGCGGACACAGCGGGCGATGACCATGTCCGGTGGTGAGCAACAGATGCTCGCGATTGCCCGGGCGTTGATGAGCCGGCCGAAGTTGTTGCTGCTCGATGAACCGAGCCTGGGCCTGGCGCCGATCGTGGTGAAGCAGATTTTCGCGACCCTGCGGGAATTGGCGAAAACCGGGATGACGATTTTCCTGGTCGAGCAGAACGCCAACCATGCGCTGAAGCTGTCGGATCGGGCGTATGTGATGGTCAACGGCGAGATTCGCCTGACCGGTACCGGTAAAGAGTTGCTGGTGAATGAGGAGGTGCGTAACGCCTATCTGGGCGGGCACTGATTCTTCGCACGTTATACACAGCCCCGGCGACGCAAGTCCCGGGGCTTTTATTACCCACAATTCCCTGTAGGAGCTGCCGCAGGCTGCGATCTTTTGATCTTGAAAAACAACATCAAAAGATCGCAGCCTG
>NZ_LHVN01000030.1:0-7306 GCF_001269815.1 Pseudomonas sp. P1.31
CTTTTGATCTTGATCCTATGAAAAACAAGATCAAAAGATCGCAGCCTTCGGCAGCTCCTACAGGGGTTTCGGATCAGGTCGCGGGGCGAATCGCGTTGATCAACGACTGCAACGAATACCCCAACCGCGGCGCCAGCGCTTCAGCCCGCGCAGTCAACGCCTGCATGTCCAGTTCCTGATCGAGATCCGCCGGCACCAGCAGAATCACATTGCCCTCCTTCACCGGCAGCTCCCAGTAATGCCGGTGATAGAGCCCGCGCAACAGCGCCGCGCCCAATGGCTGGCCATCATCGGTGGCCCACTGATTGATCACCAGCCAGCCGCCCGGATTCAAACGCTTCTGGCAATCACCGAGAAAACCCCAGGCCAGATGCCCGACACCCGGGCCGACGTCGGTGTACAGGTCGACGAAGATCAAATCCGCAGGTTCCGCCGTCGGCAGCAATTCCAGCGCATCACCGACACGAATGTACAGACGCGGATCATCGTCCAGCCCAAGGTATTCGATCGCCAGACGCGGCACGTCCGGGCGCAACTCGATGGCTTCAACATCTTCCAGTGGCAGAAACTTGAGGCAGGCCTGGGTCAATGTCCCCGCACCCAACCCAAGAAACAGCGCGCTGTCCGGTTGCTCATGGCACAACGCGCCGATCAGCATCGCGCGGGTGTAGTCGTACTCCAGCCAGCTCGGGTCAGCGGTGAACACGCAGCTCTGCTCGATCGCATCGCCGAATTCGAGAAAGCGGTAATCAGCCACTTCCAGCACGCGAATCACGCCGAACTCATCCTGTACTTCGGCGAGCAGATGCTCGACGCGCTCCTCAGTCATTTCGTCTCCTGATGGTCACCGGGCGCGGTGACGCGATGGCACCGCTGTGGCGCCGTGGCAAAGCGGCGATTGTCGGCGAAGGGGCGGGAGCAGGTCACGCACTAATTGCTGCTAACATGGCCGTCCGTGCGTAGAACCTTAGAGACCGTGATGAGCCAACCGTGGAGCCCTGACAGCTGGCGCGCCCTGCCGATCCAGCAACAACCCCAATACCCCGACGCCGCGCACCTGCGCCAGGTCGAGCAAACCCTGGCCAGTTATCCGCCGCTGGTGTTCGCCGGCGAGGCACGCGAGCTGCGTCGACAGTTTGCCGAAGTAACTCAGGGCCGGGCGTTCCTGCTTCAGGGTGGCGATTGCGCAGAAAGCTTCGCCGAATTCTCCGCGGCGAAGATTCGCGACACCTTTAAAGTGTTGCTGCAAATGGCAATCGTCATGACCTTCGCCGCCGGTTGCCCGGTGGTCAAGGTCGGGCGCATGGCCGGTCAGTTCGCCAAGCCGCGTTCGGCCAACGACGAGACCATCGACGGCGTGACGCTGCCGGCTTATCGAGGCGACATCGTCAACGGCATCGGTTTCGATGAGAAGAGCCGCGTACCGGATCCGGAGCGTCTGCTGCAGTCCTATCACCAGTCCACCGCGACGCTGAACCTGTTGCGCGCCTTCGCTCAGGGCGGTTTTGCCGACCTGCACCAAGTGCACAAATGGAACCTCGATTTCATCGCCAACTCAGCGCTGGCCGAGAAGTACAGCCACCTCGCCGACCGCATCGATGAAACCCTGGCATTCATGCGCGCCTGCGGCATGGACAGCTCGCCGCAACTGCGCGAAACCAGTTTCTTCACTGCCCACGAAGCGTTGCTGCTGAACTACGAAGAAGCCTTCGTGCGCCGCGACAGCCTGACCAACGATTACTACGATTGCTCGGCGCACATGCTGTGGATCGGCGACCGCACCCGTCAGCTCGACGGCGCTCACGTTGAGTTTCTGCGTGGCGTGAACAACCCGATCGGCGTGAAAGTCGGCCCGAGCATGAACCCGGATGATCTGATCCGCCTGATCGACGTGCTCAACCCGGACAACGATCCGGGTCGCCTCAACCTGATCGCGCGGATGGGCGCGAACAAGGTTGGCGATCACCTGCCGGCGCTGATCCGCGCGGTGCAGCGTGAAGGCAAGCAGGTACTGTGGAGCTCCGACCCGATGCACGGCAACACCATCAAGGCCAGCAGCGGCTACAAGACCCGCGACTTTGCGCAGATCCTTGGCGAGGTGAAGCAATTCTTCCAGGTGCACGAAGCGGAAGGCAGTTATGCCGGCGGGATTCATATCGAGATGACCGGGCAGAACGTCACCGAGTGCATCGGTGGAGCGCGGCCGATTACGGAAGACGGCTTGTCGGATCGCTATCACACGCACTGTGATCCGCGGATGAATGCCGATCAGTCGCTGGAGTTGGCATTTTTGATTGCTGAGACCCTCAAGCAGGTTCGCCGCTAAACCGCATCGCCGCCGCCCCTGTAGGAGCTGCCGAAGGCTGCGATCTTTTGATTGTTTTTTAAGATCAAGATCAAAAGATCGCAGCCTTCGGCAGCTCCTACAGGGGGCCGTCGATTTTGGCCAATGCCACCCGCAACCGCAGCGCACTCTCGCGCTGACAATTGAGCTGCACCCGCTCCAGCCCCAACCAATTCGCCATGCGCTGCAAATTCATCGCCAGCGCCAACATCCCCTCTTCATCCAGCCCCGGCTCTTCCTCGTGCACCGCATGCACCGCCAACCGCCCCGCCGCTCGCTCAGCGCGTAAATCAACCCGCGCGGCAATCCGTTCATTGTGCAAAAACGGCAATACGTAATAGCCATAAACCCGCTTGTCCTGCGGCGTGTAAATCTCCAGCCGATAGCGGAAATCAAACAACCGCTCCGTCCTGCTGCGCTCCCAGATCAACGAATCGAATGGCGACAACAGCGCACTCGCCGTCACCTTACGTGGGACTTTCGGCTCCGGCAGGCAGTAAGCGATCTGCCGCCAACCAGCGACTTCGCACATCTGCAACTGCCCCGCCTCGACCAGTTCCGCCAGTCGCGGTCGCGCATCCGCTGGATTCAAGCGGAAGTAATCACGCAGGTCTTTCTCAGTGCCGACACCCAACGCCTGCACCGCATGCAACAGCAATCCCCGTTGCGCCTCGGCTTCATCCGGCAATGCCTGCTGCAAGATCGAAGAAGGAATCACCCGCTCTGGTAAATCATACAAACGCTCAAAACCACGCCGTCCCGCCACCGTCACTTCACCAGCAGCAAACAACCACTCCAGCGCATGCTTTTCCGCGCTCCAGTCCCACCATGGCCCGGCCTTGTCTTCGCGGGTCGACAGACTGCTGGCGCCCACCGCGCCCTGCTCTTGCACCGAACTCAATACGCGACGCACCACGTCCTGCTGCTCGCGACCAAACTTCGCCAGTTGCTGATAAATATCCTCGCCGCGCCGCGCTCGCTGCATGCGCCAAGCCATCAACGGATACATCGACAGCGGCAGTAACGATGCTTCATGGCCCCAATATTCAAACAACGTGCGACGTCGCCCCGAACTCCAGGCAGCCTGGTCGAGCAAGTCAGAAGAATAGGGACCGAGACGGGAAAACAGCGGCAGGTAGTGCGAGCGCACCACGGCGTTGACGGAGTCGATTTGCAGCAAGCCCAGCCGTTCGATCAGCCGGTTGACGTGAGCGGCTTTGACGGTCGGCGGCTGGCGCCCGTTGAACCCTTGGGCAGCCAGCGCCAGTCGTCGCGCCTGTTTGAGGGAAAAGGACAGTGTCGCGGGCATGAGCATCTCCTTGTCTGCTCGCAACCTACCTCACCTGAAAGTGGTTTGTGTAGCGGCGCCCTCATCATTTATGCATCGGGTCGTCCCAGAATGGCCGCACGGTTTCGTGCTCGACGTCGGCACGACTGACCCCGATGTCCTTCAACGCTTCGTCGCTCAGACTGGCGAGCAGTTCACGTTCACGGTGCAAATCGTACCAGCGGCTAAACTTGTGCAGCAGATCGGAAACGATGTGACCGCTGAATTTTTCTTCGCCTGCAAACTCTCTTTGACCTTTCATCGTGTTGCCCTCCGTTGTGGATGGCTCAAGTCTCTGCCTGGCGCTAAGATCAATCCAACGAATGTTTCTGATGGCATGCATCACGGAGATTCATCAATTGTCCGCCTACCCCAGTATCGATACCGATGTCCTGCGTACCTTCGTCGCGATTGCCGATCAGGGCGGTTTCACCCGCGCCGGCGAAATGGTCAACCGCACGCAATCGGCGGTGAGCATGCAGATGAAGCGCTTGGAAGAAGATGTGTTGCAGCGCCAGTTGTTCGAGCGTGATGGACGTCAGGTGCGCCTCACGGCTGAGGGCCAGGTGCTGCTCGGTTACGCGCGGCGCATCCTCAAATTGCACAGTGAGGTGTTCAACACGCTGCGCGAGCCGCACATGGTCGGCACCGTGCGCATCGGTACGCCGGATGATTACGTGATGCGTTTTCTGCCGGGGATTCTGTCGCGATTCGCCCAGTTCTATCCGCTGATCCAGATCGAAGTGCATTGCGAGTCGACCAAACAACTGTTGCAGCGCACCGACCTGGACTTGTCGATCGTCACCCGCGAGCCGGGCAACGAGATCGGCCAACTGCTGCGCAAGGAGCGTTTCGTCTGGGCCGAGGCGCAGAACTTCAGCGCCCACGAACAAACGCCGCTGCCGCTGGCAATGTTCAACAGTGATTGTTTCTGCCGCTTGTGGGCGTGCAATGCGCTGGACGCGATGGGCCGCGACTACCGCATCGCCTACAACAGCACCAGTTTGTCGGCGCTGATGGCCGTGGTCAGCGCGGGTCTGGCGATCACCGCGCAACTGGAAAGCCTGATCACCCCGGACATGCGCATTCTGGGTGCCGACCAAGACCTGCCGTTGCTGCCCGAGGCGAGCATCATGCTGGTGCGCAACCTGAACAACCCGTCGCCGATCACCGAGTGCCTGGCCGAGCACATCGTCGAAGGCTTCAAACTTTAAACGCGAGCATCACCGCACACAGCACCAGAAACCCGCAGAACAGCCCACGCAGGAGTTTTTCCGGCATCGCGTGGGCGACTTTTACACCCCAACTGATGCTGGCCAGACCACCGATGGCCAGCGGCAGGCCGATCATCCAGTCCACTTCATGATGCACCGCGTACGTCACCAACGTCACGCCGGTACTCGGCAAGGCCAGCGCCAGCGATAAGCCCTGGGCAACCACTTGGGTGGTGCCGAACAGACTGGTCAAAACCGGCGTCGCCACCACCGCCCCGCCAACCCCGAACAAACCGCCCATGGTGCCGGACGCCGCGCCGAGCACGCCGAGCCACGGCCATGAGTAGCGCATCTCCGACGTCGCGGCAGGTTGGCGACCGAACATCTTCAACAGGTTGTAAACCGACAGCACCACCAGAAAAGCGACAAAGCCGATGCGCATGGTTTGCGCGTCGATACCGACAGCCCAGATCGAGCCGATCCAGGCGAAGCAGAAACCCATCACCGCCAGCGGCAACGCGTGGCGCAATTCAATGCGATTGCGCTGGTGATAACGCCACAGCGCGAGCATCACGTTCGGCACCACCATCACCAGCGCCGTACCTTGGGCGATCTGTTGATCAAGGCCAAACCAAACACCGAGCAGCGGAATCGCGATCAGACCACCACCGATGCCGAAGATGCCACCGAGGGTGCCGAGTGCGGCGCCGAATAACAGGTACAACAAAAACTCCATCACAGCCGAATTCCTCTTACGTCAGGCGAATCATCCTACGCAGTCGCGGCTGGCGGGGAAACGCACAGCAACGCACAATGGCTATGCCGATTTCGCACAAGCATTGAGTTCGCCATGAATCCCAATCAACTCACCGACCAGCTCGGATTGTTTCTGGATGTGCTGGAGAGCGGCAGTTTTTCTGCCGTCTCGCGTCGTCATCCGTTGACGCCATCAGCCATTGCGCGACGGATCGACAGCCTGGAAAGCGCCGTGGGCAGCCAGTTGTTTATCCGCAGCACTCACGCGGTGCTCGCCACGCCGGCCGGGCTGGCGTTCGCCGAACGGGCACGTCGAATCGTAGCCGAGCTGCAACTGGCTCGCGCCGAAGCCGTGTCTTTGAGCAGCGCGCCGGAAGGTTTGATTCGGATTGATGCGCCGGCGGCGTTTGGTCGACGGCATCTGGCGCCAGTGATTGCCGACTTTCTGGTGTTGTACCCAGGGCTCGATGTGCAGTTGCACCTGATCGACAGTTTTGTCGACATGGGCGGTTCCAATCTCGGCAAGGTCGATCTGGTGCTGCGCGCCGGGCAACTGGCGGATACGCGCTTGGTCGCCACGCCGCTGGCGAGCATGGTGCGCATCGCTTGTGCGAGTCCTGACTACCTCAAGCGCCGCGGCGTGCCAAGCACTCCAGCGCAATTGAGCGAACATGACGGCCTCGACTGGGAAGGCCTCGCCCCGCCGTTCGCCTGGCGTTTCGAGCAGGGCGGGCAGATGGAATTGCATCGTCCGGCGCGGATCCGCATGAGCGCCAACAATGCCGAAGCCTTGGTGTGCGGGGCGCTGGCCGGGTTGGGCATTGCGCATCTGCCTACATGGCTGGCCAGTGAATACTTGCTGCGCGGCGAATTATTGCCACTGTTTTGCGCCGACGGTCTGCCGAAACCGGAAACCACCGGCATCTACGCGTTGCGCATGGAACAACAAACCCACTCGCGCAGCCGCTTACTTCTGGAATACCTGAAAACGCGCTTCAGCCCGATACCGCCATGGGATCTGGCGCTGCAACGGGATCTCGGCCGGCACTAGCGCTGGAAAATTATCTGGCGCATTAAACACTCGAGCGCTAGATTCATGACCATCAACGATCAAGGCGTAGACATGACTTCCGAACGCGACACCTGCGACGACCTGCTGCTCGACAATCAGGCCTGCTTCGCCCTGCATTCCACTTCGCTGATGATGACCAAGGTGTACAAACCTTTGTTGCAAGCGCTCGGCCTGACCTATCCGCAGTACCTGGCGATGATGGTGTTGTGGGAAAAGGATGGTTTGACGGTAGGGGAAATCAGCACAAAGTTGCTCACCGATCCGGGGTCGCTGACGCCACTGCTTAAACGGCTGGAGGTTGAAGGGTTGTTGAGCCGCACGCGCAGCCGAGAGGATGAGCGGGTCGTCATCGTCGAGTTGACCGCCAAGGGGCGTGAGCTCAAAGAGAGCGCCCAAACCGTTCCGCAATGCATTCTCGGCGCCAGCGGTTTCTCCATCGAACGCCTGCAAAACCTGCAAGCAGAGCTACAAGCACTGCGCAGCCACCTGCAAAACAGCCTCACCTGACTCCACCCTCTCCCCCTGTAGGAGCTGCGGCACGCTGCGATCTGTTGACCTTGGTTTTTAAGATCAAAAGATCGCAGCGTGCCGCA
>NZ_LHVN01000031.1:0-23270 GCF_001269815.1 Pseudomonas sp. P1.31
GCAGCCTGCGGCAGCTCCTACAGGGGGTGATGCGGTGTCTTCAGGATTTGAAGCAGGTGCGGCTGAGTTTTTCGAGCACACGATCAGCCTTGGCCTCGGCTTTGATCAAACCTGCCTGCCAGGTGGCGACACACGGTTGCAGATCGGTTTCCAGTTCGGCTTTCGCCAGCCACTGCCAGCAATCGTGCCAATCGCCCAGCGCCCCTTGCGCAGACTTCAAGCGCGGCAGCGCCGCTTCCGGCAGGCGATCCAGTTCTGGATACGCCTCGATGCCGTAACGCACACGCTTGATCAACAGACGCAGACGATGGCGATCATGCGCCGGATCATGCAGCGCCTGATCGAGATTCTTCCATTGTTTGCCGAGGCGTTTTTCGATGCGTTTAGCCAGACCTTTGAGCAAGCCCTGCCGCTGAGACGCACGAATAAACCGTGGAAAAGCGTCGAGAATCATCAGCAGCGAGGCCACCTCGGCACTCGCCGCCAGTGCCGGGTAAGCCTCCGCCATTTGCGCCATGCGCCGCTGCGCCGCTAGCGGTTGATCGTGTTCGAGCAAGTAAGCCGCGAGCACTTCGCGATCGCGCCACGGCGTGGTCAATTGACCGACTGCCGAGGCCGCGTCCTCCAGTTGCTCAACCCCGGGCAAGCCGCGCAATGGCCGCAACAGACTGCGCAAGCGGCGCACCGTAGTGCGCAGATCATGCAGCGCCTCAGGATCAGTACGCGCCGTCAGCCGCGCCTGGCAACTGAGCAATCGCACTTCAATGCTCAGGATATGAGCCACCAACCGATCAACCAACGCAGACATCACTTGCTCCTTCAGAACGTCTTGGGGAGGAGTCTGGCGCCTCGTCAGCGCAGCATCCTTGCTTCAGGTCAGCCGCTTAACGCCCGGCGCGGGATTCGCGAATGTAGAAACGCGCCTTCTCGGCCTTGCTCGCGCAACCTTCGAAACCTTCGAATTGCTGCTGGGTTTTGGCCGCCGTCAGCAACGACAACGCTTTGGAATAACTGACGGTGCCGGCAAAGCCTTCGGCCTTGGCCAGATCCAGCTCATGCCACGCCGTGTCGAGCTGGCTGCCGCAACTGTCGCGGTACGCAGTCTTGCCGGCGCAACCGGCCAATGCTAGGGCGATCAAGGGCACACAGATCCAGGCTTTCATCACTTACACCTCAAAAATAGGTCAACAGTCGTGCAGGTAAGACGGTTCGGCGGCGAAAAAGTGCCTTGTGCGGCCGTGATTCTGCGGTGGCGAAAAGGATAGCCCCGCGCGGCCATGAAGTATCGAAAAAACGACGCGACCGCGCCGCTGAGCGACCTCGGCGATTGAGCCGCTTGCCCGATGGGTGCATTGTGCAACCTTGTCGGGAGGAAGCTGGATGAAAAAGCGTGTCGCGCTGGTACTGGGCTCCGGTGGCGCCCGGGGCTATGCCCATATCGGAGTCATTGAAGAAATCGAAAAACGCGGTTACGAAATCGCCTGCATTGCCGGTTGTTCGATGGGCGCGGTGGTTGGGGGGATTTACGCTGCCGGCAAACTTGATGAGTACCGCAACTGGATCGAAAGCCTCGATTACCTCGACGTGTTGCGCCTGGTCGATGTCAGCTTCCGCCTCGGCGCAATTCGCGGTGAAAAGGTCTTCGGGCAGATCCGCAAAATCGTCGGCGAGATCAACATCGAAGACCTGCGCATCCCCTACACTGCCGTCGCCGCCGACCTCACCAATCAACAGGAAATCTGGTTTCAGGAAGGCTGTCTGCACCAGGCCATGCGCGCTTCGGCGGCGATTCCCAGCCTGTTCACCCCGGTGATGCAAGGCAACCGCATGCTGGTCGATGGCGGCATTCTCAATCCGTTGCCGATCGTACCGGTGGTGTCCAGCCACTGTGATTTGATCATCGCGGTCAATCTCAACTCGACCAACCAGCGGCATTACAAACTGCCGGTGATCCAGCGTCCGCCGGCGTTTCGCTCACGCTTCGACAGTCTGATCAGTTCGTTGGGCTCGAAGATGCCGTTTCGCCGCACCCAGGCAGAACAGTTGTTGAAGCTGGAACAGGAAGCGTTGCGTGCGGAAGCGGCGGATATCAATCCGTGGCTGGAAGGCGCCGACCCCGACAATCAGCAACCGGCCGCCGCGCCTGAGCGTGAAGGCGTGCCGAAATCGGCGACGGGTTCGTTCATCATCGATAACGTCGGGCCGGCGTCATTGCTGGATCTGATCAACCAGAGTTTCGAGGTGATGCAGACCTCGCTGGCGCAGTACAAGATTGCCGGGTATCCACCGGATATTTTGATCAACGTGCCGAAGCGGGTTTGCCGGTTTTTCGAGTTTTACAAAGCGCCGGAATTGATCGCGCTGGGGCGGGAGATTGCGCGGGATACGATGGATCGGTATGAGAGTGAGCAACAGCAGTAAAGATCAAAAGATCGCAGCCTTCGGCAGCTCCTACAGGAGGACGCATTGCAATGTAGGAGCTGCCGAAGGCTGCGATCTTTTAGCTATCCCACAAACTCCATAAGCCGATACCCAACCCCCGCCTCCGTCACAATAAACCGTGGTCTTGTCGGATCATCCGCCAGTTTCTGCCGCAAATGCCCCACCACTATCCGCAAATAATGACTGTCCTCGGTGTGCGTCGGCCCCCAGATATCCTTGAGCAATTGCTGCTGTGTGATCACCCTTCCCGGATGCCGCGCCAGTTGCGCCAGCACCGCGTATTCCTTGCGAGTCAGCGCCACTTCAACGCCGTCGAGCAGCACCCGCCGATAGGCCAGATCCACGGTCAGCGGGCCAAAACTCAACGCCGCTTGTTGCGCCTCCCCCGCCGGCGCCTGGCGCAACAACGCCCGCACCCGCGCAAGAAATTCCTGAATGCCGAACGGCTTGGTCACGTAGTCGTTGGCGCCGCCATCCAGTGCCTCGACTTTCTGCCCTTCGCTGGCACGCACCGACAGCACCAGCACCGGCGCCGTGGCCCATTCGCGAAACTCACGGAGCACTTGCTGGCCGTCCATGTCCGGCAGGCCGAGGTCGAGCACCAACAAGTCCGGTTTATTCAGCGCCGCTTGCGCCAGGCCCTCGGCGCCGGTGCCAGCCTCGAGCACTTTGTAGCCTTGTGAGGCGAGGCTGATGCGCAGGAATTTACGGATCTGCGGTTCGTCGTCGATGACCAAAATGGTCGCGGTCTGGCTCATGAATTCACATCAACAGAAAAGATGGGCAAGAGAGTAGCGCAGTCGGCATCAGGCTTCATTGTCCATCCCCGGTTGCGCCTGCAACGGCAAGTGCAGAGTGATGCAGGTGCCGCGCCCTTCGATGCCGTCAGCGACGGTGATTCGTCCGCCATGCGCACCGACCATGCCCTGACAGATCGCCAGCCCGAGACCGGTGCCCTGCCCGCCGCGATCACCGCGAGCGGCGGTGTAGAACATGTCGAAAATCTTCGCGCGCTCGTCTTCGGGAATTCCCGGGCCTTCGTCACTGACCGAGAAGAAAATCTCGCTGTCATCGGCGCCAGCACGCAGCTCCAGACGACCGTGATTTGGCGAAAACCGTGCGGCGTTTTCCATCACGTTGACCAACGCCTGCTCGATCAGCGCAGCATGCACGAACAGCAACGGCAACTCGGCCGGCACCTCGGTGCTGACCTGCAACGGCGCCAGCACCGCGCGCAGGCGATTGAGCGAACTGCCGACGATATCCGCCGGCGACACCCAGTCCCGCGCCAGTTTCAACGCGCCGTGGCCGAGGCGGGTCATGTCGAGCAGATTCTGGATATAGCGGTCAAGGCGCTCGGCTTCATCACGAGTGCCTTCAAGCAGCTCGCGGCGATCCTCCAACGGGATTGCTTCGCCGAGCGCCAACAGACTGTCGATGCTGCCGCGCATGGCGGTCAACGGCGTGCGCAAATCGTGCGAAACCGAGGCCAGCAGCGCACTGCGCAATTGCTCGGTTTCGCCATGCAGGCGTGCGGCTTCGAGATCGTCGGCCAGTTGCGCGCGGGCCAGTGCCTGCGCCAGCGGCTGGCTCAACGCGGTCAGCAGACGTCGGCGCTGACCGCTCAAGGTCTGGCCTTCTTTGGCGCAAACACCGAGCAGCGCCAACGGCCCATCCTCGACCGACAACGGCCACCACCACCAACGCCCGAATGGCAACGTGCCGGTGCCCATACCCGCCGGTTGATCGTGTTGCCAAGCCCAATCGGCGGCGGCGCGTTCGGATTCAGTGAATTGCAGCGGCCCGCCGGTCTCGATTTTCCAGCCGCCCTGGCCGTCACGATTGAGCAGGCACAGTTGCAGATCGCTCCAGCCGTTGAGGTGTTGCGCGGCGGCGCTGACCACGGCTTGACGATCAGTTGCGGCCGTCAGTTTGCGTGACAGATCGAGCAGCTCGGTGGTCTCTTCTTGGGTGTCGCGCAACGCCTGCAATTGTCGACGCTGACGCGCCGCAAGGTTGCCGGTGAGCGCCGCCATCAACAGGAAAAACAACAGGGTCAGCACGTCTTCTTCGCGCTGGATGCTGAAGGAAAAATTCGGCGGAATGAATAAAAAATCGTAGGTCAGAAACGACAGCGCTGCACAGGCCAACGCCGGGCCGAGGCTGCTGCGCACTGCCACCAGCAACACCGCCGCGAGGAACACCAGCGAGATGTTCGGCAGCGGCAACACACTCGACACCGCCCACGCCAAGGCACTGGCCAACAGCGTGGCGACCAGTGCCAGCGCGTAATCGAACCACACCAGCGTCAGCGGGTTGCGCTGACGCGGTTGATGCTGTTGGTGATCGCTGTCGAGGACGTTGATTTCCAGACCGTGGGCCTGGCGCAGCAAACGCGCTGCGAGACCACCACCGAATAGTCGACGACGCAAACGCGGTCGCGACTGGCCGACCAGCACCAGACTCGCGCGACGTTCGGCGGCATGCTGAATCAGGGTTTTCGCCACCTCACCGGCGCGCAATAAAACCACTTCACCACCGAGGCGCTCGGCCAACTGCTGAGCGCTTTGCAGACGCAGTCGCGATTGTTCGTCGCGCACACTGCCGTTGTCGACGTGCACCAGACTCCACGGCAAATGCCGACGCTGCGCGACACGGCTGGCGTGGCGCACAAGACGTTCGGCCTGCGCGTCGCCATCGACTCCGACCAACAATCTGCCACGCACCGCCGGCGCGGCTTGACCGAGTTGGCGATAGCCCTGAGCTAGATCGTTATCGACTTGCGCGGCGGCGGTTTGCATCGCCAGTTCGCGCAATGCAGTGAGGTTGGTCTGGGTGAAAAACGCATCGATCGCCGCGCGCGCCTGCTCCGGCACATAGACCTTGCCTTCGCGCAGACGCTCAAGCAATTCGCGCGGCGGCAGGTCGATCAGCAGCAGTTCGTAGGCTTCTTGCAGCACCCAGTCCGGCAGGGTTTCGCGCACCTGCACACCGGTGATGCCGCGTACCTGATCGTTAAGACTTTCAAGGTGCTGGACGTTGACCGTGGTGAACACGTCGATGCCGGCGGCGAGCAGTTCCTGAATGTCTTGCCAGCGTTTGTCGTGGCGACTGCCGGGCGCGTTGCTGTGGGCCAGCTCATCGACCAGCACCAGTTTCGGTTTGGCCGCGAGGATGCCATCGAGATCCATTTCTTCGAGCATCACGCCACGGTATTCCGAACGCAGCAGCGGTTGCTGCGGCAAGCCGCCAAGGAGCGCTTCGGTTTCGGCACGGCCATGGGTTTCGACGACGCCGGCGAGGACTTTTACGCCCTGACGCAGTTGCGTGTGCGCGGCCTGAAGCATGGCGTAGGTTTTGCCGACGCCGGGGGCGGCGCCGAGGAAAACCTTGAGCCGGCCACGGCCATCGCGGGGCAGGTCTGCTAACAGTGCGTCGGCGCGGCCGGAGTCGCTCATCTGAGGTTGCCTTGTTCAGTTTGTCATTGGGGTGAAGCGTTAAAAGATCGCAGCCTGCGGCAGCTCCTACATGGGCCTGTCAATCCGGGACATGATCGGCGGGTGTACGCCGATCCAGTGTAGGAGCTGCCGCAGGCTGCGATCTTTTGATCTACAGCTTTTCCAGCGCCATGTTCAGCTCCAGCACATTGACCACCGGCGGCCCCACCAGCGGCTGTTCGATGTGCGCATCGACCAGTTGCTGCAAGGTCGCGACCGGCAGGTTGCGCGCTGCCGCGACTCGCGCCAGTTGATAGGCAATTGCCGCCGGTGGCAAGTGCGGATCGAGGCCGCTGCCAGAGGTGGTCAACAGCGCCAACGGCACCGGGCCCTGGCCTGGCACCTGCAATTTGTTGGCGTCGTCGATCACCCGCGTGGCGAGTGCCGGGTTGCTCGGCGCGAGGTTGCTGGCGCTGCTGGAAACCGTGGCGAAGGCGCCGGCGGAAGGACGTGGATGGAACCAGGCATCGCCGACGAAATCCTGAGCGATCAGGGACGAGCCGCGGACTTTGCCGGTGGCATCGTGGACGAGGCTGCCGTTGGCTTGCTCGGGGAAAGCGACCTGGGCGATGCCAGTGACCACCAGCGGGTAAGCGACGCCGGTGACCAGGGTCATCAGCACCAGCAGGCTGAGGGCGGGACGTATCATTGTGGACATTTCAAAATCCTCGAATTCGTTGGGCAAACTTTTGTGGGGTGTCAGGGGGATCGTTTCCCCCTCACCCCAGCCCTCTCCCCCAAGGGGGCGAGGGGGAAAGGGAGCCGATCACTGTGCTTTTCAAACCTGAGTTCAGCCCGGTATCTCAAGTCGGTGCAGCTCTCACAAACACCTCGGTCAGTCCCCTCTCCCCCCGGGAGAGGGCTAGGGTGAGGGAGCCGATCTATGTGCTTCTCAAAACCTGCGTTCAGCTCGGTATCTCAAGTCGGTGCAGCTCTCACAAACACCTCGGTCAGTCCCCTCTCCCTCCGGGAGAGGGCTAGGGTGAGGGGCTCTTCAAGAATCAAACCAAATGCAAAGCCGTGAGCAACATGTCGATCGCCTTGATCCCCACAAACGGCACCAGAATCCCGCCCAATCCATAGATCAACAGATTGCGCCGCAACAACGCCGCCGCACTCGCTGCCTGCACGCGCACACCGCGCAATGCCAGCGGAATCAGCACAACGATGATCAATGCGTTAAACACAATCGCCGAGAGAATCGCGCTCTGCGGGCTGGTCAACTGCATGATGTTCAGCACCCCCAGTTGCGGATAAATCGAGGCAAACAGCGCTGGAAGAATGGCGAAGTATTTGGCCACGTCGTTGGCGATGGAAAAGGTCGTCAGCGCACCACGGGTCACCAGCAATTCCTTGCCGATCTGCACCACGTCCAGCAGCTTGGTCGGGTCGCTGTCGAGATCGACCATGTTCGCCGCTTCACGCGCCGCTTGTGTGCCGTCGTTCATCGCCATACCAACGTCAGCCTGGGCCAGCGCCGGAGCATCGTTGGCGCCGTCGCCGCACATCGCAACCAGGCGACCGTCGTTTTGCTCGTGACGAATACGCGCGAGTTTTTTCTCTGGCGTGGCTTCGGCGAGAACGTCATCGACACCTGCTTCAGCAGCAATTGCGGCAGCGGTCAGCGGGTTATCACCGGTGACCATCACGGTGCGAATCCCGAGTTTGCGCAGTTCGGCAAAACGCTCACGAATCCCCGGTTTGACCACGTCCTTGAGGTGGATCGCGCCGAGCAATTTACCGTCCGCGCAAACCAGCAACGGCGTGCCACCGCTCTGGGCGATCTTGTCGATTTCCCGCGCCAGCGCCGGGGCCAGATCCGCGCGTTTCTGACCGAGGAAACTCAGCAGCGAATCCACTGCGCCTTTGCGATACACACGTCCCTGATAGTCGACGCCGGATAAACGCGTCTCGGCGCTGAACGGCACGCCCGTCAGGGTTTCCGGCGCCGGTTCAGCTTGCGGATGCAGACCGCGCAGGTACTCAACGATCGACTTGCCTTCAGCGGTGTCGTCGGCCAGCGAAGCAAACAGCGCACCCTCGGCCAACTCACGACCATTCACACCCGGCGCGGCATACACCGCGCTGCAGCGACGGTTACCGAAAGTGATGGTGCCGGTCTTGTCGAGCAGCAGCACGTGCACGTCGCCCGCCGCTTCTACCGCACGGCCAGACTTGGCGATCACATTGAGGCGCACCAGACGATCCATCCCGGCAATACCAATCGCCGACAGCAGACCACCAATGGTGGTCGGAATCAGTGTGACCAGCAGCGCCACCAGGAACACCAGCGGCAAGCTGCCATTGGCGAAATGGGCGAACGGTTGCAGCGTCACCACGACCAGCAAGAAGATCAACGTCAGGCCAATCAGCAGAATATCCAGCGCCACTTCGTTCGGAGTTTTCTGGCGTTTGGCGCCTTCGACCAAGGCGATCATGCGATCGAGGGTCGACTCGCCCGGGTTGACGGTGATCTTCACCAGCAACCAGTCGGACACTAGCCGCGTGTTGCCGGTGACGGCCGAACGGTCGCCGCCGGACTCGCGAATCACTGGCGCGGATTCACCGGTGATCGCTGCTTCGTTGACCGCCGCGATGCCTTCGATGACTTCGCCGTCACCGGGGATCATTTCCCCGGCTTCGACGCGCACCACATCGCCCTTGCGCAGACTTACCGCAGGCACCACTTGAAAGCTGCCATTGGCCTGTTTGCGCCGCGCACTGAGGCCCTCGCTGCCGGCCTTGAGACTGTCGGCGCGGGCCTTGCCGCGACCTTCGGCCAAGGCCTCGGCGAAGTTGGCGAACAGCACCGTGAACCACAGCCACAGAGCGATTTGTGCGGCGACGAAGGTCGGCACGTCGGCATCCGGGAGGAAGCACAGCACGGTGGTGAAAATCGCGGTCAGTTCGACCACCAGCATCACCGGCGAACGCTTCAATTGCCGAGGGTCGAGCTTGACGAAAGCTTGCACCAGCGCCGGCCGCCACAGGGCCGAGATCGCGGTTTTCGCTTGTTCCGGCGCCTTGACGGCAGCGGGTTTGATTGCGGGCATATTCATCATTCAGTCCTCAGAAGCCCATGCTCAGGTGTTCGGCGATTGGGCCGAGCGCCAGGGTTGGCAGGAAGGTCAGGCCGCCCACCAGCAAAATGGTCACGGTCAACAGGGTCACGAACAGCGGGCCGTGGGTCGGGAAGCTGTTCTGGCCGATCGGTGCGGTTTTCTTCATCGCCAGACTGCCGGCCAAGGCCAGCACCGGAAGGATGTAACCGAAGCGACCGATCAACATGCCCAGACCCAACATCAAGTTGTGGAACGGCGTGTTCGCGCTGAGGCCACCGAACGCCGAACCGTTGTTGGCACTCGCCGAGGTGTAGGCGTAGAGCAACTGGCTGAAACCGTGCGGGCCGGGGTTGCTGATGGTCGCCGCAGCACTGGGCACCGCTGCGGCAATCGCACCGAGCACCAGCACGCCGACCGGCATCACCAGCAGGGTCACCACCAACAGTTGCACTTCCCGCGCCTGAAGTTTTTTGCCGAGGTATTCAGGGGTACGACCAATCATCAAACCGGCGAGGAACACCGCGATCAGCACGTTGAGCAACATGCCGTAGAGCCCGGCCCCGACGCCGCCGAAGATCACTTCGCCGACCATCATGTTGACCAGCGCGACCATGCCGCTGAGCGGATTGAGGCTGTCGTGCATGCCGTTGACCGAACCGTTCGACGCGGCCGTGGTGGTCACCGACCAAAGCACGGTGGCGGTGGTGCCGAAGCGCGCTTCCTTGCCTTCCAGCGGCGCGGTCTGTTCGACGGCGGCGTTGTTCAGGGTCGGGTTCGGTTGGTACTCGGCCCACAACGAGGTCGCGCCGCCGATCAGAAACAGCGCCAGCATGCAGGCGATGATCGCGCGGCTCTGACGCAGGTCTTTGGCGTAATGACCGAAGGTGAACACCAGCGCCACCGGGATCAGAATGATCGAAGCGACTTCGAACAGGTTGCTCCACGCGGTCGGGTTCTCGAACGGATGCGCCGAGTTGACGCCGAAGAAGCCACCACCGTTGGTGCCCAGTTGTTTGATCGCAATCTGACTCGCGGCCGGGCCCAGCGGAATCACTTGATCAACGCCCTGCATCGTCACCGCATGCACATACTGCGCGAAGGTTTGCGGCACGCCTTGCCAGACCAGATACAGCGCCAGCAGCAGGCACAGCGGCAGCAGGCCATAAAGGGTGGCGCGAGTCATGTCGACCCAGAAGTTGCCGAGGGTTTTCGTCGATTTACGGCCGATGCCACGGCACAGCGCGACCAGTACGGCGAGGCCGGTGGCGGCGCTGACGAAGTTCTGCACGGTCAGGCCGACCATCTGGCTCAGGTAGCTGAGGGTCGCTTCGCCGCTGTAGGACTGCCAGTTGGTGTTGGTCATGAAACTGATCGCGGTGTTGAACGCCTGCGTCCATTCCTGGCCCGGCAGGTTTTGCGGATTCAGCGGCAAGTGATCCTGGAACAACAGAATCGCGAACAACAGCAGGAAACCGGCAAGGTTGAACGCGAGCAGCGCCAGCGTGTACTTCTGCCAGCTCTGTTCAGCCTCGGGATCGACACCGGCGATGCGATAGCAACCGCGCTCGACCGGGCCAAGAATCGGCGTCAGCCAGGTGCGCTGACCTTCCATCACTTTGTAGTAGAAGCGCCCGAGGAACGGCGCCGGCAGCAAGACCAACGCAAAAAACGCGAGGATCAGCCAATAGTCATAACTGTGCATAGCCGCTCCTAGTTCCGATCCGCGCGCAACAGCGCAACCAACAGATAAATGAACAGCCCCACTGCCAGTAGCAGTGACACCCCGTCCAGAACGCTCATGGAAGATCTCCGTGTTACGGCGTATTGCCGCGTGTGGGGTGATTGTCGGAAAGGAGGCTGTAAAGGAACGAGACCGAGGGGGTTGGCTGGGCATAAAGAAAGCGTAAAGAGTGGGTTTATGCGGGCGTTACACCTGGGTTTTGCACTGTCTGGGCGGGCCTCTTCGCGAGCAAGCCCGCTCTCACAATTTGAAATGCGCTCGCCCTAATAATGCATTCTCCTGTGGGAGCGAGCCTGCTCGCGAAGACGGCATAACCGCCAACATCGCACTCAACTGGCGCACAAAATGCAGCTATCCCACTGCAACCATCCCCGATACGACCCCATTCAACTTATTACGACTTGTTTCACCGCAATGGCACGCCCACTGCACGCGCCCTCCCCCGAGCTTTCCAAACCGTTCAGGGAGCAAGCGCATGAACACACAACTCAAACCCACGCTGGGCACGTTGCACCTGTGGGGCATCGCCGTCGGCCTGGTAATTTCCGGGGAATATTTCGGCTGGAGTTACGGCTGGGGCGTCGCTGGCACGCTGGGCTTTCTGGTGACTTCGTTCATGGTCGCGACCATGTACACCTGCTTTATCTTCAGCTTCACCGAACTGACCACCGCAATTCCCCATGCTGGCGGGCCGTTTGCCTACAGCCGTCGCGCCTTCGGAGAGAAAGGTGGGCTGATCGCAGGGTTGGCGACGCTGATCGAATTCGTCTTCGCGCCACCGGCGATTGCGCTGGCCATCGGCGCTTATCTGAACGTGCAGTTTCCGGCGCTTGATCCGAAACACGCAGCGGTCGGCGCGTATATCGTCTTTATGGGCTTGAATATTCTCGGAGTGAAACTGGCGGCGACGTTTGAATTGATCGTCTGCGTGCTGGCCGTCGCCGAGTTGCTGGTGTTCATGGGCGTGGTCGCGCCGGCCTTCAGCTTCAGCAATTTCGCTCTGAATGGCTGGGCCGGTTCCGATGTATTCGGTGCGCCAGCGATTGCCGGCATGTTCGCGGCGATTCCGTTTGCGATCTGGTTTTTCCTCGCCATCGAAGGCGCGGCGATGGCCGCCGAAGAAGCCAAGGATCCGAAACGCACGATTCCCAAGGCCTATATCAGCGGCATTTTGACTTTGGTTTTATTGGCGATGGGCGTGATGTTCTTTGCCGGCGGCGTCGGTGACTGGCGCACCTTGGCCAACATCAACGATCCACTGCCGCAAGCCATGAAAACCGTGGTCGGCGACAATTCGGGCTGGCTGCACATGCTGGTCTGGATTGGCTTGTTCGGGCTGGTGGCGAGTTTCCACGGGATCATCCTTGGCTACTCGCGGCAGTTCTTCGCCCTCGCCCGCGCCGGTTACCTGCCCGCTTCGCTGGCAAAACTCTCGCGCTTCCAGACACCGCACCGCGCGATCATTGTCGGCGGCATCATTGGCATCGCGGCGATCTACAGCGACGGCCTGATCAACCTCGGCGGCATGACCCTCACCGCCGCGATGATCACCATGGCGGTGTTCGGCGCGATCGTCATGTACATCATGAGCATGCTCAGCCTGTTCAAACTGCGCAAATCGGAGCCAAACCTGGAGCGTACTTTCCGCGCGCCGTGCTATCCGCTGATCCCGATGATCGCGCTGGTTTTGGCGGTGGTGTGCCTAGTGGCGATGGCGTGGTTCAACGCGTTGATCGGGCTGATTTTCCTCGGCTTCATGGCCGTGGGCTTCGGCTACTTCCTGCTCACCGGCCAGTTGCGCGCCAATGCGCCGGCCGACGCCATGCTCACGGGCCAATAAGTCCCCTGTAGGAGCTGCGGCACGCTGCGATCTTTTGCCTTTGCTTGTTAAAAACAAAAGATCAACAGCTCGCAGCCTTCGGCAGCTCCTACAGGGAATTAAGGTGCTGCGGGGATATCAGGCCTAGAATGGAACCACTGCGAAGTCGCTTCGCTCAAAAGTGGTAAGCAGCGTCGCACGGCGAAATCCTCGTCGATCGATCTGCCATTAAGGAGAGCCGTTATGCCCTGGTATGCCTGGTTGATTCTGGTCGTTGCAATCGGCTCGATCGTTGGCGGTTTGATGATGTTGCGAGACACCGCCAACAAGGTCGAACTGACTGATGAAGAACGCAAACGCGTGGCTGCACGCAACGCCGAAGCGGACGCCAAAGAAGCGCAAGACCGCTGAACCAGACCCCGCCCAATCGGCGGGGTTTGTGTTTTTTACACGCTTTGGACTTATCTGCATGCTTTTTAGAAGTAGAAGTACAGTCACCATTTAATTTTGTGTGGTTAAGATGGGGGCATTGTTGCGGAGAGAGTTTCAGATGCGTTACTCGCAGGACCATAAAGCCCAGACCCATCAGCGCATCATCAAGGAGGCCTCGGCACGATTTCGCAAGGACGGAATCGGCGCCACAGGCTTGCAACCCTTGATGAAGGCACTGGGGTTGACCCACGGTGGCTTCTACTCGCACTTCAAATCCAAGGACGAATTGGTGGAGAAGGCCCTGCAAGAAGCCGGCGCACAACTCGACGCGCACTGCGCGATGTTGTTTTCTGAAGAGCAACCTTTGGAAGCCTTCATCGACAGTTACCTGTCCGAATGGCACTACACCTCGCCCCATGAAGGCTGCCCGTTACCTACCATGTCTTCGGAGCTCGGTTTGCGCGGACAGCCAAGCCCGACCACCGACGCGGTGCTTAATGCGCGACTCGAGCAAGTGCAGAACACCCTCGGTGGCGAGAGTGCCGCTGATCGCAGCATCGTGATCATGGCCACTCTGTTGGGAGCATTGGTACTCGCGCGTAGCGTCGAAGATCCTGAGCTGGCCCAGCGCATCCTCGGCGTTACGCGCGCGCATCTGAAAGATCAGCAGGACTAGTCTTTCCAGCGTTTGAACAACACGCTGGCATTGACCCCACCGAAGCCGAAGCCGTTGGACAATGCATATTCGATTGGCATCGAACGTGCCTTGCCGTGCACGATGTCCACGCCTTCGCTCGCAGGATCCGGATTTTCAAAATTGAGCGTCGGCGGCACCACCTGATCACGAATCGCCAACAGCGTGAAGATCGCCTCCAGCCCACCCGCAGCGCCGAGCAAATGTCCGGTCGACGATTTGGTCGAAGTCACGGCGATTTTGTTTTCTGTACCGAACACACTTTTGATCGCCGCCAACTCGCCTAGATCCCCGACTGGCGTTGAAGTGGCGTGGGCGTTGAGATGCTGCACATCAGAGGCTTTAATGCCGGCCTGAGCCAGTGCCAGCTCCATCGCCCGTCGCGCACCGCTGCCATCTTCAGGCCCGGCAGTCAGGTGATAAGCGTCAGCGCTGGTACCGTAACCGACCAATTCGGCCAGCGGTTTTGCCCCGCGCGCAAGCGCATGCTCCAGTGACTCAATGACCAGCAGCCCGGCGCCCTCGCCCATCACAAAACCGTCACGACCACTGTCGAATGGACGCGAGGCACGTTCCGGCGTGTCGTTGTAACCGCTAGACAGGGCACGGGCTGCCGCAAAACCAGCGAGGCTGACCCGATCAATCGCCGCCTCCGCCCCGCCGCACACAGCAATGTCCGCTTCGCCCGCACGAATCATGCGCGCCGCATCGCCGATTGCCTGAACGCCAGCGGCACATGCCGTTACCGGCGAGCCCAACGGACCTTTCAAACCATGCTGGATCGATACATGACCAGCGGCCAGATTCACCAGAAATGACGGAATGGTGAACGGTGACAACCGTCGCGGGCCACGGCTGTCCGTGGTGCGTACTGCATCGGCGATCGCACCGAAGCCACCTACGCCGGAACCGATGATCGTCGCCGTACGCTCCTGACCCGCAGCGTCGGTCGGATGCCATCCTGCCTGCTCCAACGCCTGCCGCGCCGCCTCCATGGCGAACAGAATGAAGCGATCCATCTTCTTCTGTTCTTTCGGCGGCGTGGCGCGATCGGGATCGAAACCGCCTTCGGCGTCCTCCGCCAGCGTTGGCACTATGCCGCCGACGCGGGTGGGCAAATCGGCGCTCACCGCTTCCGGTAGAGTGCGCAAACCAGATCGCGCGCCCAGTAACCGCTGCCAAACGACTTCGACATCACTGCCTAAAGGCGAAACCAGACCCATCCCGGTAACTACAATTCGACGCTGATTCATACCGCGCTTTCCTCTGACCAACTTGCAAGGGACTTACTTATAACGACTGGCCGCAGCACTGCGGGACAGGTTCGGCGCCATGACATGCCGGGCCGCAACAAACGCTTGCCACTCGCCCGCATCAGGCAAGGATGGAATGGTGATTAACTCGCCCTGATCCAGGCCCGCCAACGCAGCATCGACCATCTCGCCCGCTTCCATGACCATTTCTGCAGGAATGCCACTGGCATCGATGCCGGAGCGTTCCCAGATTTCGGTTCGGGTCACGCCAGGCAGCACGGCTTGAATCTTGACGCCCGTGCCGTCGAGCTCAGCGTGCAGCGATTGAGTCAGGCTCAAAACATAAGCCTTGCTCGCACTGTACGTGGCGTTGAAACGCTCGGGGAACAGCGCCACTACCGAGGCGATATTAATAATCGTGCCGCGTCCGGCTTTGGCAAAACTCGCTGCCGCAGCCGAAGCCAAACGAGTCACTGTGGTGACGTTAAGCTGAATCAGACGCTCGAGCTTATCCATATCGGCATTGGCCAACAGACCATCAGCGGCAACCCCGGCATTGTTCACCAACAGGCTGATGCTTGAGTCGCTGCGCAGGCGCTGCTCGAGTTTGAGCACATCATCCTTTTGCGTCAGATCCGCTTTGAGCACTTCAACCTGAATGCCATGGGCGTCACGTAATTGAGTGGCGGTATTTTCCAGACGCTCCTTGTCACGGGCCACCAGCAGCAAATCGAACCCGCGGGTAGCCAACCTTTCTGCGTAAATTGCACCAATGCCGGACGATGCGCCGGTGACGAGAGCGGTACCTTGGGGCTTAACAGCATTCATGACGGTGCTCCTGAAATTCACAAAGGGAAAATGGGTTTCGATCATTGATCGCGAAATTATTATAGGCATAATTTAAACGCAATATGATAGCCGTAATTTTTAGCTGTCCGACGAACGCTCGCGAAATCCCCTGCTGGATCTGCCCGCCAGAAAACAGAAAGGCCGGTCAATGACCGGCCCCTTGGCGTTGAACAATCAGCTTAGTTCACTTCCAGCTTTTCACGATTACGATCAAGGATCGCTTTGCCGATGCCTTTCACTTCGAGCAACTCATCAATCGATGCAAACGGGCCATTTGTTTCACGGTAAGCAACAATAGCTTTAGCCTTGGCTTCGCCGACGCCGGACAGCTCCTTCTGCAGCGTCGCCGCATCAGCGTCATTGAGATTGAGTTTTGGATGCTCTGCCGATGCTGACACCTCAACTGAGTGAGGCGCTATTGAAGACTCTGTAGGCGCCGCAACTGCGGCGATCGAGACGCTGGCAAACAGAGCAAAAATCAAAGAATAGAAGTAACCGGTACGCATAGTTGGAGCTCCATGACATCGAATTGAGAAGCAGCTTTTCCCAAGCTGCTTCTCAACCCTAGGTCATGGTGGGCACATGTCAAAAATACGAGCGTTACAGGATGTGAAACAATCAGGGCTCGAGACGGCGTTGCTGGTAGATCCAGTCAACGATTTCACCGTCCGGCGTATAACCACTGACGGTTTCTCGCAGGAGTTGGCGGACGCGGGTGTAGTCATCTTGATCGACTGCACTGAGGAGTTCGGTCAGCCGCGCCTTGAGAACGTCCCAAGTGAGATGGTCTTCGTTGGCACTCATTATCATCGGATGCTCGGTAGCGGACACATTGTCCCCGATCAGCAGCTCTTCATAGAGCTTCTCTCCTGGGCGCAAACCGGTGAACTCGATCGCGATGTCGCCGTGCGGATTTTTCTCCGATCGGACACTCAAGCCCGACAAATGAATCATCTTTTCTGCCAGTTCGGCGATCTTGACCGGCTCGCCCATGTCCAGGACAAAGACATCGCCCCCCTGCCCCATTGACCCCGCCTGGATGACCAATTGCGCCGCCTCGGGAATCGTCATGAAGTAACGCGTGATTTTCGGATGCGTTACCGTCAATGGTCCGCCGGATTTGATCTGCTTGTAAAACAGCGGAATTACCGAACCCGACGATCCGAGAACATTCCCGAAACGAACCATTGTGAAGCGGGTCTTGTTCACCCGTGAAACATTCGATTCATCACCGAACAACACCGGGGCTAGCTCACGGCTGAGTGCCTGCAGTGTCAACTCGGAAAGTCGTTTGGTACTGCCCATGACATTGGTCGGACGCACAGCTTTGTCAGTGGAAATCAGCACAAAGTTGGAAACGCCAGCAGTCAAAGCAGCCTGCGCCGTATTAAGCGTTCCAATAACGTTGTTGAGTACGCCTTCAGCAATGTTGTGCTCAACCATCGGCACATGTTTATACGCCGCAGCATGGTAAACAGTGTCGACGCCCCACGCTTTCATGACATCCAGCAATTTGTCCTGATTGCGTACCGAGCCAAGGATGGGTAGCAAGCGCACCGACAGGGACTCTCGGGCAATGTTTTGCTCAAGCTCCGAAAGAATCGAATACAGATTGAATTCGCTGTGTTCGAACAACAAAAGCGTGGTTGGGTGCAGGGAAAGAATCTGACGACACAATTCCGAACCGATTGAGCCGCCGGCCCCCGTCACAAGAACGCACTGCCCCTTGATGCAATGCTCAAGCAGATTTCCCTGCGCTGGCACTGCGTCACGGCCGAGCAAATCGGCAATGTCGACTTCTTGAATGTCATCGACCTTCACGCGGCCACTGGCCAGATCCATGAACCCCGGTACGCTGCGCACATGAAGCGGAAAACCTTCCAGGAATCCCAAAATCTCCCGGCGTCGGCCTCGATTGGAGGACGGGATCGCAAGCAGGATCTCCTGGGCGCCGGTCGAGTCGATCATCTGCTGGATGTGTTTGGGTTTGAAGACTTGCAGGCCGGAGATGATCCGGTCGGCGATGCCGCTGTCATCATCAATGAATGCAACAGGCCGCATAACGCGCCCCATGCGCAATGCAGCGACCAGCTGATTGCCGGCCGCACCGGCGCCGTAGATAGCCACTTTGGGCAATCCATCATCGCGGCTGGTGAACGGCACATGTTGCGCGGCTGCAAACCAGTCACCGAGAAAATACTGACGCATGGCGAGCCGCAAACCGCCAATCATGACAAGGCTCAACCACCAGTAGTTGAAGATGATGGAACGTGGCACCACGTTTTCGTGGTTGCTGTACCAATAAACGATTACGCCCAAAACCAAAGCGGACAAACTCACCGCTTTGATGATTGCAATTAACGCGTCATTGCCGAAATAACGCATTACGGCGCGATACATGCCGAAGCGAATGAACAAAGGAATGGCGACAATCGGAGCAAAGGCGAAGAGCCAGCGATGGGTCGTAAACGGATTGATCATTTCCTCGACACCCAAACGGACGACAAAGGAAAGCCACAACGACACCCACACCAATACGATGTCCGCCGTCACCTGTATCAAACGCTTCTGACGCCGGGTCAGAGACAGCAACCAAGCGCGCACGTGCCCCGTAAATCCATCTATCACTTTATTCTTATCCCCTGAATTCACGCGCCAACTTTTCCAAAAAATCTAACCATTGAGGATTGCCGTCATCAGACGGTTTTTTCAAGCGAACCTGCCTTGAACTTGAAAGCCAGGACGATCAAGGGGACATAGGCTATTACCAATCCGGTTGCGCCGTCCAGCTTAAGCAAGGTTACGCTCAGTGCGACAGGAAACAACCAGACAAGGTTGATAACAGAGACACCAACAGTCACTGGAAAGTGCCTGCCGAAATGACGAGAGGCGTATTGATAACCGTGGCTGCGGTGCGCTTCATAGACTTTATCGCCTCTGACAAGCCGACGAATCAGGGTAAAAGTTGCATCGACAACAAAGACGCCGAGCATGATCAGCCAGGCAAAAAAGAATTCACTGCCTGCCCACGCTGCCTGAATCGACAGAGCCCCCAGAATAATGCCGAGAAAACCGCTACCGGCATCGCCCATGAAAATACGCGCGGGGGGGAAATTCCAGTACAGAAATCCGGCCACGGTCATCGAGAGCAGTAGCGGCGCCCAAATCAAAGATCCGTGTCCCGTCAAATAGTAGATGGCCGACAATCCAAGACAAGCGACAATGGCCTCAAGGCTGGCGAGACCATCAATACCGTCCATAAAATTATATAGATTCAACATCCATACGAGGTAGACCGCCGCGAGCGCGCTTCCGAACCATCCAAGATCAATAACAAATCCAAAAAAACTGAGAGCGGGCAATCCCCCCATCCAGAACATCACCCATGCAGATGCGGCGAAATGGCCCAATAAACGCCACCGTGCTGCAATATGACCGTGATCGTCCATAAAACCGATGACCGCTATCAACACGCCCGAGCCGATCATTGCGACTATTTGCGCAATTGGCTGCAAGTCTTCGCTGGCCATGAAAATCAGGCAACATAGAAACGCCACTACAATCGCAACGCCACCGCCGCGCGGAGTAGGAACCGAATGGGAGCTGCGCGCATTGGGGATGTCGATGATGCTGCGATGTAGCGCATATCTGCGTAACACGGCGGTCAAGAGCAACGCGAGGACTGCTGCAAGTGGGAGGACATACCAGTAAATCATTTGTTTTGCTCGCTCATGAAATGCTCAGCCGTTGTACGTAGAGCTTGATCCAGTGACAGCACAGGTTGCCACCCCAGCAATGTTCGTGCCTTGGTGATGTCCACTTGCAACGAACCACAGAGACGCTGCGAAAAACTTCTTTTGCCTAACAGGCTTGCACCGGTGACGAGCAACCATTCTGGTACAGCAATCAAGCGGGCCGGTTTGTTCAGCGAATTTCCGAGCTTGCGCAGCAATTGTGTAGTGGAAACGTCTTCACCGTCGCTCACCAGAAATGTTTCGTTGGCAGCTGCAGGATGGCTTACACAGATCCGGATCATGTCTACAAGATTGTCCAGACCTACCAAGCTGCGTCGGTTATGTATCGCCCCAAGCGGAAGCGGAACGCCCTTTTGCAACCATTTCATCATCGACTCAAAATTCGCTTTAACGCCCGGACCATAAACAAGCACGGGGCGAATAATGACAACCTCCATTCCTGTCTCGGCGGCAATTGAGCGAAGTCCGTCTTCAGCTTCGCGCTTGGAGATGCCGTAGAAATCCGATGGATTTGGGGCATCCGTTTCCTTGTAAGGGCAACCTTCAACAGTACCCTCCCCATTCACTTTGACCGAACTTACAAAGACAAATCTCTTGACTCCCGCTGCCGCTGCGCTATCTGCCAGGCGCAAAGTGTGTCCGACGTTGATTTCACGAAAGGCTGCCAGCGGATCCACCGCAGTATCATTCATCACGTGGACGCGAGATGCCAAATGGATAAAAACATCTACGTTGGCAAGTGACACATGGTCTGCGCCAATCTCCGAAAAATCAGAAAAGTCGTAGTACTTCACTCGGTCAACGCGTTTGCCAGGCGCTGTGCGGACAAGGGCCGCTACATCGAGGTCTTCACGTTGGGAAAACTGCTCGACCAGTCGAGAGCCAACAAATCCGCTACCACCGGTAACCAAAATCCTGGTCATTTAGTCTGTCTCAGAATTACAAGGGTAAGGCAAAGGCCAGTGAAGACAAACTTATCGCGCAAGCGTCTTCGGCATTTGAAACCCGCCAACGCAAGGCGGGCCAGATCCACACGACGCAAGTTGCTCCAACTCCGAACAAAAGGCGTATCGCGAACACCGACTAACGTCGAAATAAGCAATGACTGACTTAACCACCAGCCATCAAATACTTTTGCAAGCCGAGCACGGAAAGCCTTTAACCCGCTATTTACCCCGACCTGATTATTGGCATGCTGCCGATAACGCATATAGGAGTTACTGTCTATCTCCCATTTGAAACCATGCGTACGGCTAAACGCATAACAATACCAATCGTGCAGGGTAACATCCTGCACACTTACAAATTTTTCCAGCAAGTGTGCCTGCAATTGGCAAAACAGGCTTCTCGAAAAAACGTAGGTACAACCAGGTCCCGCGGCTTCGAACAGATGATCGTATTCAACTTGAGGTTGAGATTTGACGATGACCCGCTCCCTACCCTCTGGCCAAAAAGCAGTGACGTTTCCTGAATAGCCGTCGGCACCACGCTCGACTATGACGTTGGCCGCCTGAAGTAACTTCCTTGGCAACCAGATGTCATCTTGATCAGCGAATGCGAAATAATCGAAATCACCCTTCGGTGCTTCCTTTATAAGCCGAAAAAAATTCCGGGCCGCTCCGCCGAACTTCTCGCCATGCGGTAGATATTGCACACGAGCATCCGATGCCGCCCTGTCAGAGACCCACTGTTCAGTCCCATCAATGGACGTATCGACGCTGATCAAAAGAGTAACAGCCACGCCCTCTTGATCAAGAATGGAATCAACTTGTTCTGCAATCCACTGACGGCCGTTGTAAGCCGCCAGCATAACTAAATAGCGAGGTACCATCTTCATATCCCTCTTCGAATGAAAATCTCGCAGAAATCTAATGACCTGCGAAATCCATGGCTGACAGGCCTATCTCAATGGGCAGAACCCAAGCTATTTCGTAATCCATGACGAATACCACGCACCATCATTTTCAACGATTGAAGCTTTTGACTGTCGATCATCAAATTCACAGCGAAACGCAACGCTAAAGCAGTAGAGAGTCTTTTCTTCCAGCAAGCTGGGGTATGCGGCATCCGGCAGACCGCTACTGTATTTCTGAAGAAGAAATAACGTCGAACAGGCGAATAACGGAAAAAACTGAGGCCAAAAATCTTCACTGGCGGGGCATCGGATAGTGCATGTCCCATTTCAACGTGCAGGCAACCATAAAGGTTGTAACCACGATCTCTTACGCGGAAACACCATTCAGTGTCGGTAAAATCAACAAACATGCCTTCATCGTACTTGATCCCCTCCTTCCAGGCCTGAGTATCAACAAACATTCCAGAAGTAATGAGAGCGTCTGCTTTTACTAAACCGTGCGGGTCATCGGAAGTAAAAACCGGCTTGATGACGCCATCAACAGACTGGTAGAAAGGGAACGCTATCTTCTTCCCGTCTCTTCTATCAAAAAACGTAGGGCTAACCGCTATGCATTTTTCATCACGCGACTTGGCATGCATCATCGCGGATTCAAGGTTTGCAATCAGATCAGGCTCGGCATGACTGTCCTGATCGAATGTCACCATATAGGTAATTCCGGCTGCAACCGCCAATTCAAACCCGGCGTTCAGCGCCACCCCAAGGCCTTTATTCCCTTCCATGGGCAAATACCTGACGGATTCTTTGATGTCAGGGCGCGTGCTTAGAAAACTCTCCGTGCCGCCATTATCAACCAGTATCAACAGGGAAACCTGGGACGCTAGCGATATTAAAAGATCGTCGAGAACCTGAATATCCGGGTTGTAACCGACAACCACAGCAGCAATAGACTTCAATTTACTCTCCAATTGATTCTTCCTTTACAACCGGAGCTTCTTGCCCCCTCAGCACTATAGACCAATACCACAACACCACCAAAAATCCGAACGAGTTGAATAACACAGGGTTACTCATGGACATAATCAGATAGAGAATCATGATTAACCTGCTCGAAGACAACACGGTGTCAGTCGAAATAGTACGAACAGGAAACAACAAAACAAGAAACAATAGTATAGACAAAGGAAGTCCGAAAAAACGAACTGAATCCATCCAGGTAATTTCAGTTTGAGAGACGACTGTTCCGTAGCCCTCGGTATAAAAATACGCTCCAAGCCCTTTACCAAATAACAACATATCCCAGTCAATAACCCCAAAGAAGGAAATGAGATGACCGATTTTTATGCTATTGGATTGCTCGTTCGAGCTAAACATACTGGTCTCGTTCGCCAGAAAATATAGCGCAAAGGCGAACAGAGGAACGGCGATGATTATCATCAACACACGCATCGACCAGTTTTTGTGAGCAAAATACAAGACAGACAAGGACACCAAAGCCATCACCATAAGCGCTCGAGAAGCAGAGCAGACAATAGCGACCGAAATGACAATTACAAAAAATAACGCACTGATTTTCCTTCTATTCAGAAAATCAATAAAAAACAGGGAAAGGGGTACAAGCAGGAATGGGGTAGATCGATGATGGAGCATAAACATTTGCAAGCCACCAAAATTACGAACACCGTAAAATCCTAACTCGTTAGCGTTGTAATAATCCAACATCATTCCGCCGATCGGCAACGATGGAAGAGCCATCAGCAAAAATGACATCCCGCACATCACCAACGCAAAAATTCCGCCGGTAATTTTTACAGCGCGAGACATATCAACTTTGAAATTATTTATAAAGTAAATCAAAAATAGCGCAGCCG